>NZ_JBXWQI010000006.1:0-201988 GCF_059612305.1 Ruegeria sp. CDSA033
TCGACAACGCATACGGCGACAGAAACCTAATCTGCACATGCCCCCCAATGGACGCTTACGAAGAAGCCGCAGAGTAAAAACGCGAAACAATCCCCCGCCTCAGCGGGGGTTTTTCTTAGGGTGAGAAGTCAGCGGGTACGCCAAAGGGTGGCGTGTCTATGCTGGTTCCGGTCAGGGCGTGCAGAAATGTGACGAGGCTGCTGATCTCTGTTTGCGATAGTTTCACCGGAGCGATGTCGATCTTGCTGCGCACACGCTGCATCTCAAACTGGTCCTGCCAAACAACAAAATCTGCCTTTTGCAGCCATGGTACACTGGGTAATTGCGCCATTTCGGGTGCCCAGTTTGCGAAACTGGACACAGGGTCTAGGTGATGACGAATCATGCTTTCGAGATCCGGGAAAGCGCCGTTGTGGCCATAAGGTGCGGTCAGGGCCACATTGCGCAGCATCGGAGTGCGGAAGCGATAGGCATCCTCTAGCCGGTCACTTTCGCCCATACGTCCAACGTCCCTGACATAAGGGTCCCACTGCCGGGTGCGGCCGGGACCAAATGGTGGCAGGGCCAGAGCGTGGAATTTTTGATCGGACATCAGCGGGCCGGAATGGCAGTTAGAGCATTGCGCCTTTCCGTAGAAAAGATTCATTCCGTTCTTTTGAGTCGGCGACAGGGCATTTGTGTCCCCGGCCAGATACAGATCAAATGGGCTGTCAGTGCTGCGCCATTCGGTGGCCATGAACGCCGCCAGCGCGTTGGCGATTTGTGTGATCGAGATGTCTTCGGTCGTGTCGACCTCGTCAAAAGCAGCGACCATTGCCGGGCCATAGTGCGGATCGGTGCGGACGCGTTTGGCCAGGATCGGCCAGCCCTTGTCGATGCGATCATGGACCGCGCCCGTTACCTGGTTTTCGGCGACATTCCCGGCCATTTCGAATTGCGAGGTCAGTGGGAACAACGCTTGCGCGGCCAGCAGCGAATTCAACCCGTCTGGCAACCATTCCTGCGCAGGCGAGTTGAAGCCGTTGCCATACACGTCTGAAATACTCAGGCGGCCATCATGGAATACCGTATGAATGTCTTTTGCCCCAAGGTTCCATAAACCCGGCGAATTGCGCGGAATACGTTTGCGGATTTTTTCCGCTCTGGTACCAGGGGTTCGGTCTGGGCCGAGCCCCTGACCACCCTCGCCAATACCCAGCGACAACCCGTCGGACGTGCCGAAATCCGGGTGATGGCAATGGGCGCAGGTGATGTTCTGATTGCCGGACAGGATCGGATCGTAAAACAGTTGATGACCGATGGCGGCCTGTTCCATATCAAAGGCGATGAAGTCATTATCCGTCAGCGGGCGCGGTAATTCCTGCGCTGCCGCCGCACCGACGAAAAGGAAAACAGCCCCATGCGCCAGTTTGTATTTGCCCTTTGCTGTCTTGCGACCCCGGCGCTGGCCGAACTGGAGCAGGCCCGTGACATGATGGAGGCCGGCGCGTTCGAGGCCGCGCGCGAGGAACTGATGCCCGCTGCCCGATCGGGCAATGCCGAGGCAGAGGAACTGATTGGCGTGATGTACGGCCTTGGGCTGGGCGTCGAGCAAGACTATGAAAGGGCGTTTGAATGGTATTTGCGCGCCTCGATGAAAGGGCATCCGGGGGCGCAGTCCGGCGTTGGCTGGTACTATGAGTTGGGCCTGGGCATGCCCGCGCCTGATTTTGTGCGGGCTTACATGTGGTACACGCTCAGCGCTATTGGCGGCGATCCCGATGCGGCGATCAGCCTTGAGGAAGTGGTCAAAAAAATGTCGCCGGAACAAATCGAAAAAGCGCATGTTCTAGTTAACGACTACAAAGGGTGGATGTACCCGTTTCGGTAAGGGGGTCGGGCCAATGGCCCGACCGAGTTTCACTTAGTTCAGGTCCGCATCGCGGGATGCGTTGATCTCACCTTCGGCGATGGACACGGCCTCGGTCAGCGCGGCAAAGATCTCATCCCCACGGGCCACGTTGGACTGGAACCACTCGTAAACTGGTGTCGCTGCGTCTTTGAACGCGGCTTTCTGTTCGGGAGTTGGAACGTACAGATCACCACCACCTGCGACGAAATCTTCATAGGCCTGGATCGACTTGCGCTTGGGCGATGCAAAGGTCGCTTGCTGCAGGGCATAGAACCCATCCACCACAACACGGCGCAGTTCTTCGGGCATCTCCTGGAACTTGGCATTATTCATCCACCACAGTGCACCCATGTAGGCGTGGCCGTCCAGCGTGACGTATTGCAGGCCCGCATCCGGGAACTTCATGCCCATGATGTCGGTGATGCCGTTCTTGGATCCCTCAACAACGCCAGTCTGGAAACTGGTGAACAGTTCCGGCCACGGGATCGGGGTGGGCGACGCGCCCAGAGCCTTGACCAGTTCCTGAGGCAGGTCGGCGACCACGGTGCGGATTTTCAGGCCTTCCATGTCGGCAGGTTCTGCGATCCGGCGTTGCGTGTTCGCGAAGTTCCGCCAGCCACCGGTATTGCCGATGGTCATCAGGCGGATCGCACCGCCGGAATCCTCCAGCGCCATCTCGCGCATTGTGCGGGTGAAATCACCAGATAGTACACGCTCGGCCACGCGGTCATCCGCCATCAGGTAGGGCAGGTCGAGAACCTGCACATATGGGAAGATGCCCGACGCGCCACCAGAGGTGGAGATGTAGATGTCGATTGTGCCATCAGCCACACCCTGCAGGCATTCGGCGCCATTCGAACAGAGTTGCGTACCGATGAACAGCTCCACCTCAATCGCGCCGTTTGAGGCCGCTTCGACATAGTTCTTGAAGACGATCAGGCCGTCATAGTCCTCGTCGTTTTCGTTTGAGTTTGCGGTCGCGCGCAGCGTGTAGTCAGCCGCAGTGGCCGCAATGGCGGTTGCGGCAACCAGCGACGTCGCTAAGGCTGCTGTTTTGATAAATCTTCCGAGCATGCGTTTCCTCCCTGTGATACTCAGTCAGTTTGCAAATCCCGTTATGCGCGGGATCGTCATGGATAGTGCGGGGATATAGGTGATCAAAAAGATCACTATGATTTCGACAGCCAGAAACGGCAGGATCGCCTTGGCGATCGTCTCGACCTTTTCGCGCGACACGGCGGCGGCCACGAACAGGACCAGACCCATGGGCGGCGTGGCCAGACCAACGGTCAGGTTGACGCTCATGATGATGGCAAAGTGGATTGGATCGACGCCCAGGCTGGTGAAGATCGGCGCAAGGATCGGGCCAAGGATGATGATCGCGGGACCTGCGTCCAGGAACATGCCAACGACAAACAGCAGCAGGTTGATCAGGAACAGCAGGATCAGCGGGTTTTCTGACAGGCTGAGGATCAACTCGGCCAGTTGTTCGGGCGCATGGCTGAGACTGACCACGGTTTTGAAGGCCATCGCCGCGCCGACCAGCAACAAAACGACGGCCGAGGTCAGACCCGCATTGCTGAGAATTTCAGGCACCTCTTTCAGCGTCAGCGTGCGCAGGACAAAAAAGCCGATGAGGAACGCATAGCCAACGGCGACCGCCGCGGCCTCGGTTGGGGTGAAGATACCACCCAGAATACCGCCCAGAATGATGACAGGTGTCAGCAGGGGGAAGAACGCTTTGAGACTGGCCTGACGGCGCTCGCCCCAGGTGTATTTCCGGCTGGCGACGGGGAAGTCGTATTTGTCGGCCATCACCTTGATCATCAGCATCAAGCCGACGCCGACCATCACGCCGGGCACGATGCCGGCAAGAAACAGCGCGGCCACGCTTTCGCCCATGACATAGGCGTAGATGATCATGATGCCTGATGGTGGGATGATCGGACCAATCACCGAACTGGCCGCCGTGATCGCAGCGGCGAACTTGCGGGTATAGCCCTGTTTCTCCATCGCTGGGATCAGCATTGAACCCAGCGCCGACGTATCGGCCACGGCTGAGCCTGACAGCCCGGCAAACAGGATCGAACTCAACACATTTACATGCGCCAGACCGCCACGGAAATGACCCATCAGGGCTTGGCTGAACTCAACCAGACGGATTGTGATGCCGCCGCGGTTCATCAGCTCTCCGGCCAGCATGAAGAAGGGGATGGCCATCAGAGGAAAGCTGTCCATGCCGTTATAGACATTGCGATACAGCAGCGTGATGTCGGCTGTCTGACCGTTCAGCCACAGCAGAATGCCGGGCGCGGCCAGCAATGCGAAAAAGACCGGCAGACCGATCAGCAGAAACACCAGAAATGTGGGTAGGAACCATATCAGCATTTATTCGGCCCCCACAGGTGCATCGGCAATATCCGGCAGCAGATGTCCACCGCCCAACAGGGTTACGACGGCGCGCAGGATCAGCTCGATATTGACTGAGATCAGCAGGACGACCCCAACCAACAGTGAGGCCATCATCCAGCTGCGCGGAATGCGGTACCACTCGTCAAACCCAAAGGACGTTGGCAGATACAGCGCAGCGGTGGCGAACTTGCCGCCAAACCCGGTGACCTCGGACCAGCCGATTTTGACGGCCACCAGCAAAACGGCCAGCGAAACCAGCAACAGCAGGATGTTCAGGGTTTGCCCAATCCCACGCGGCAGCATCAGGGGCACCATGTCGATGGCGACGAACCCGCCGCGCCGAAATGCCGTGGGGGCCATCAGGCCCGTCATCCATAACATGCAGAACCGCGCAGCCTCATCCGGCCAGGGCAGCGCGTTGCCCAAAACGTATCTGAAGAACACCTGTATCAAGATTGCGATTACCATCAGTGCAATCGCAACGACACCAACCGCGCGGCCCAATCGCAGCGCGGTTTCATTTACAAACGCGATCGGCGCAAGCACCGACGTCAATCCGCCCATGCGGATCCTCCCTTTTCAGCCGCGAGAATTCCCGCGACAGTTATCCCGCGGTTATTGATGCGCGAATTGGCCGAGCTTTCCGGCGTAGAATGTCAGTGCGTCTCCCTCTGCCATACTGGCACGCAAAACCTTTCCAATAACGATAACGTGGTCGCCGGCATCGTGATACGCGTGCTGTTCACACTCGAAACGCGCCAAGCAATCAGGCAGCAGCGGGGTTCCGTTTTCACATCGGTCGTGGTCGATATCCTGAAGCGCAAACGCGTCTTTCGAGCATCCGAAGCATAACTCGGCCTGTTCCGCTGACAGGACGTGAACGCTGAAATGCCGCGCCCCTTGGAAATAACGGAACCGGCGAGAGTTGCGGTCGCCCGCCCACATGATCAGCGGTGGATCGAGAGACAGGGACGAGAAACTGTTGGCCGTGATGCAGATCGGCCCGTCAGTGCTGTCACACGTAACAACGGTGACACCAGTGGCAAAACGACCAAAAGCGTCGCGCAGGGTTCGGGTGTCTTCCCTGTGGGGAACGAATGTGTGGGTCATATCCTTTGAGATTGCGTTCATCATGGTACCTCATGCCCCAGTGCCGCCTCGTACAGACGGAACCAGCTTTCGCGATCCAGATTGACTTTCAGTGCGTCGGAAATGCGTTTGATCCGGTCCAGATTGTTGGTGCCCAGAACCGGCAGGATGCCAGCGGGGTGCGCCAACAGGAACGCCACGGCGACAGCGGCGCGATCTACACTAAACGCTTCGCCAATTTCATCCGCAACAACCCCGACCGGAGGGTTCCCGGCCATCAGCAACCCACCACCCAGCGGCGACCAGGCCATCACCGGCTGACTATGCTGCTGATGAAAGGCCAGATCGCCATTGGTAAAGGGCTTGATCTCGCCCAGCGAAATCTCGATCTGGTTGGTCACCAATTGGGTTTTCATCGCCGATTGCAGCAGTTTCCAGTCCCACGGGCGGAAATTGGACACGCCAACGGCGCCGACCTTGCCGCTGGCGACAACCTCATCCAGCGTGGCACCGGTTTCGTGATGATCCATGAACGGATCGGGACGGTGGATCAACAGAAGGTCGATATGGTCAATCGCCATTTCGGACAGCGATGTCTCAACCGATTTCAGGATATGCGCGCGTGAGGTGTCGTAGTATTTCGCCTTCGCGTCCGCATACCGGCCCATTGGCGCGACGATGTCACATTTGGTGACGATCTCCATCCGTTGACGCAGGCCCGGATTTGCGCGCAGGGCGTTGCCCAGAACGGCCTCGGCGGCATATCCGCCATAGATATCGGCCTGATCAAAAGTCGTGATGCCCTGATCCAGACAGGCCTCAATCTTGGCCTCGACATGGCCTGCCGATGTATCCGTGTCGTCGCCCAGTCGCCACATGCCATAGACAAGGCGGCTCATGTCCAGCGAGTCAGATAGTTTTACACGTTGCATCAGCGGCGAACTCCGTTGCCCAGCGGCGTGGCCGGGGTATTTGCAGGGACCCTTCCGTAGGCTTCGGGAAGGGAACAGGTTTTCAGGTTAGGCATAACACGGCTGCCAAAATGGCGGGCCTCGTCCATGTGAGGATAGCCCGAGAAGATAAAGGCGCGGATGCCCATCTTCTGATATTCTTCGATCTTGGACATGACCTGATCGGTCGACCCGACCAGTGCCGCACCGCACCCGGAACGTGCACGACCTACACCGGTCCACAGGCCGGGTTCGACATAGCCATATTCATCCGCCAAATCGCGGTTTTTGGATTGATGCGCCACGCCCAAAGACGTTGCATCCAGCGCCCGTTCACGAATTGCCCGGCCGTATTCATCATCCAGTTTTGAGACGATGTAGTCGGCGTATTCCTGCGCTTCGGTCTCGGTATCGCGTACAATCATGTGCACGCGCAGGCCGTAATCCAGTGTGCGGTTGTAGTTTTCCGCAACCGCATGCACGGCTTTCATCCGTTCGGCCAGTTGATCCTTGGTTTCCGGCCACATCAGATAGACGTCGCAATGTTCACCGCACAAATCCAAGGCGGACGGGGAATAGCCCCCGAAATACAGCAGCGGCCCGCCGGTTTGATAGGGTTTCGCCGGGTCGGTCGTCAGGCCCGAAAAGTTGTAGACCTCACCGGCATGGTTGATCTCATCCTGCGTCCACGCTTGTTTTAGAATCTCGACCACTTCGCGCGAGCGTTGATAGCGATAGGCGCTGTCGGCTTTCTCTCCGGGAAAATCGGATGAGATAATGTTGACCGTCAACCGCCCCTTTAGCATGTGATCCAGCGTTGCGATGGTGCGAGCCAGCATAATCGGTTGCATCTCGCCGCAGCGGACAGCGGCCAGCATGTTGATCTTGTCGGTGATCGGCGCACAGCCTGCCACAAAGCTCAGCGTGTCTTGCCCCACCTGATAGGACGACGGGCAGAGGATATTGCGAAAACCCTGCGCCTCGGCCTCTTTCACGATGTCCGAGCAGTGGTCCCAGCTGGATCGCAGGTCACCATCGGGCATTCCAAGAAACTGGTAATCGTCCGAACACAGCGCCGCGAACCATGAAACCTCGGCCGCATCCAGATCGGGTGAGGTGATGGGGACGATGGTCATCTGATTCGCTCTCCACGTGGCTATGACTTTCCTCTTGCGTAGCAATCACATTGATGTAGATCAATGGTGTATCAATTTTTCCTGCGACTGAGTGAAGCGCCAAAAGATGTCGTCAGCCAACCGAAACCCGAACGCCCTGCCGGTTTATGTTCAGATTGCCGAGCTTCTGATCCGCGACATCGCCGCCGGTCGGCTGATCGATGGTGAGCGTTTGCCGCCCGAACGGGATCTGGCGTCGGAACTGAAGGTATCGGTAGGGACCCTGCGAAAATCGCTGGCTGAGCTTGAGAAAAAGGGGATGCTGGAGCGTATTCAGGGTTCGGGCAATTATGTACGTGAGACCGGAACGCAAAACAGCGTCTATGCAATGTTCCGACTGGAGCTGCCTGAAGGCGGTGGGTTGCCGCGGGCGGATATCCTCTCGGTTGACCACCTGAAAAAGCCTGTGGATCTGCCGCGCTTTGGTTCCTCAGAGATGGGTTCGCGGGTGCGTCGAATGCGGTATCTGAATGACACAATTATCGCGGTTGAAGAAATCTGGCTGGATGAGTCCGTCGGTCGGATCGATCGGCACCTGCTGTCCGACTCGCTTTACCGGTATTACCAGCACCAGTTGGGGTTTTGGATAACGCGGGCAGAAGACAGGGTTTCGCTTGGGGCGCTGCCGGAGTGGACGCCTCCTGATTTCACCAAGCCGGCCGGAGAAACGGTTGGCTATATCGAACGGTTCAGTTGGTCTGAGCGATCTGAACCCGTCGAGTTTTCAAAAACATGGTTCGACCCCGATCGGGCCACCTATGTCCAACGACTGAAATAAGAGGAACTGCGCATGACCCGGACCATTCACTACGGGCTGATCGGATGCGGTATGATGGGGCAGGAACATCTGCACAATATTGCCCTGCTGGACGACACGCATGTTTCAGCGATTTTCGAGCCGGATGCCGAGATGGCAAAAGTCGCAAAAGCGATTGCGCCTGATGTGGTGATGGTGTCGTCGGTTGAGGAATTGCTGGCGGTCGACGATCTGGATTGCGTTGTCATCGTCAGCCCGAACCACCTGCACGTGAATCAGATCGAAGAGATTGCTCGGACGCGCCCATTGCCATTGTTGGTGGAAAAGCCCCTTTTCACTGATCCGGCGGATGCCGCGCGGCTTGAAGTGATCCACCGCGGCTATCCACACCCGATCTGGGTGGCGATGGAATACCGCTATATGCCACCGATTGCTGCGTTGATCGCCGAGGTCGAGGCCACGGGCGGTGTTAAGATGCTGTCGATTCGCGAGCATCGGTTTCCGTTTCTGGAAAAAGTCGGCAACTGGAACCGGTTCAACCGGAATACCGGCGGAACATTTGTCGAGAAGTGCTGCCACTTCTTCGACCTGATGCGTTTGATCCTGCAATCCGATCCGGTTCGCGTTACAGCAAGCGGCGGGCAGGCGGTCAACCATCTGGATGAGGACTATGAGGGCGAAACGCCGGATATCTTGGACCATGGCTACGTCATCGTGGACTTCGCCTCGGGCGCGCGCGCGATGCTAGAGCTGTGCATGTTTGCCGAAGGATCACGGTATCAAGAGGAAATCTCGGTCGTTGGGCCAGACGCCAAGATCGAAGCGTTGGTGCCGGGGCCGGGGCGGTTCTGGCCGGATCATCTGGGCACCCCGCCGGTCCCGCAGATCATCGTCAGCCCACGTGCCCCAAAAGGTCCGGTCACCAAAGAGATCCCCGTCGATCCGCGTCTGTTGGCGGCCGGGGACCACAATGGATCGACCTTCTATCAGCATCAGGGCTTTCTGGCGGTTTTGCGGGGTGAAAAGGCTCAGCCGGACGTCACCCTGAACGATGGGCTTTGGGCCGTTCGCATCGGGTTGGCGGCACAGCAGGCGTTGGAAACCGGAGAGACTGTGCGCCTCTCGTCTTGATGCCGATAGGAAACCTGCGTTCCAGATACGCACATAATCGGGTGTCGTTTTTGGCGCCCGATGCGTCTTTTCCGCTTGCTGGGCGTCGTTCGAGGCAATAGCTCTGCCTGTGGGACACCCCTCCCCAACGAGGGGCGTGTATCTGTAAGGGTAATACACATGAGAATTAAACAACCGGCGACGCGGCCGGCAAATCCGCGTTTTTCCTCGGGCCCCTGCGCCAAACCCCCCACATTTGATCTGACCAAACTGGCCGATGCCGCGTTGGGCCGGTCGCACCGTGCTGCGGTCGGCAAGGACAAGCTGAAGACCGCGATCGAAGGCACGCGCGAAGTGCTGGGCATCCCTGCGGATTACAAGATCGGGATCGTTCCCGCCTCGGACACTGGCGCGGTTGAGATGGCCCTGTGGTCGCTGTTGGGCGAACGCAAGGTCGAGATGTTGGCCTGGGAAAGCTTTGGCTCTGGCTGGGTGACCGACGTAGTCAAACAGCTGAAGATCGACGCCGAGGTGAAGACCGCGGATTACGGTCAGCTCGTTGATCTGGCCTCGGTTGATTTTTCCAATGACGTTGTCTTTACGTGGAACGGCACCACCTCGGGCGTCCGGGTTCCCAATGGCGACTGGATCGCGGATGACCGTCAGGGTCTGACGATCTGCGACGCGACCTCGGCTGCGTTTGCGATGGACCTGCCCTGGGACAAACTGGATGTGACCACCTTTAGCTGGCAGAAAGTGCTGGGCGGTGAAGCGGCGCACGGGATGTTGATCCTGAGCCCCCGTGCAGTTGAGCGGCTGGAAAGCTACACCCCCGCATGGCCCCTGCCGAAGATTTTCCGCCTGACCAAGGGCGGCAAGCTGATCGACGGTATCTTTACCGGTGCAACGATCAACACGCCCTCGATGCTGGCGGTTGAAGATTACCTTTTTGCGCTGGACTGGGCGCGCTCGGTTGGTGGTTTGCAGGGCCTGATCGCCCGTGCGAATGCCAACGCTAGTGCGGTTCACGCGTTCTGCGACCAAAACGACTGGATCGCCAATCTGGCAGAGGATGCGGCGACACAGTCGAACACTTCGGTCTGCCTGAAGTTCACCGACACACGCATTCAGGACGGTGCGACATTCGCCAAGGCCGTGGCCAAGCGGCTCGAGGCCGAGGAAATCGCATTGGATATCGGAGCCTACCGCGACGCGCCTGCGGGCCTGCGTATCTGGTGCGGTGGCACGGTTGAAACCTCGGATATCGAGGCGATGTTGCCCTGGTTGGCATGGGCCTTTGAGGCCGAGATCGCGGCCCAGACAGAAGCTGCCTGACCCTTTTTACCGGGCCGTCTCAGGCCCGGATTTTTCATGACATTCAAGGACCACAAACATGGCCCCCAAAGTACTCGTATCCGACAAACTCAGCGAAACCGCCGTGCAGATCTTCCGCGACCGCGGCATCGACGTGGATTTCATGCCCGACCTGGGCAAGGACAAGGACAAGCTGGCCGAGCTGATTGGCCAATATGACGGTCTGGCTATCCGTTCGGCCACAAAGGTCACGCCGACACTGCTGGAAAAAGCCGACAATCTGAAGGTTATCGGCCGCGCTGGTATCGGCACCGACAATGTCGATAAGGATGCCGCGTCAAAAAAGGGTGTGATCGTCATGAACACGCCATTCGGCAACATGATCACCACTGCCGAACACGCAATTGCAATGATGTTCGCCGTCGCGCGTCAAATCCCCGAGGCCAGCACGTCCACCCACGCGGGCAAGTGGGAAAAGTCCAAATTCATGGGCATCGAGCTGACCAACAAGACCCTCGGCGTCATCGGTGCGGGCAACATTGGCGGTATTGTTTGTGAACGTGCTCTGGGCCTGAAAATGAAGGTCGTCGCCTACGATCCCTTTCTTGGCGAAGAGAAAGCCGCCAAGATGGGCGTCGAAAAGGTCGAGCTGGACGAATTGCTGGCCCGCGCCGATTTCATCACCCTGCACGTACCGCTGACAGACCAGACCCGTAATATCCTGAGCCGCGAAAACCTGGCCAAGACCAAGCCTGGCGTGCGCATTGTCAACTGCGCCCGTGGTGGTCTGGTCGACGAAGAGGCGCTGGCCGAGATGCTGCAATCCGGGCATGTCGCAGGGGCCGCGTTTGATGTCTTCAAAGAAGAACCGGCAAAGGACAACCCGCTGTTCAACTTGCCGAACGTCGTTTGCACGCCACACCTTGGCGCAGCAACGACCGAGGCACAGGAAAATGTTGCCCTGCAGGTGGCTGAACAGATCTCGAACTATCTGCTGACTGGCGCGGTGGAAAACGCGCTGAACATGCCCAGCGTCACTGCCGAAGAAGCCAAGGTCATGGGTCCATGGATCAAGCTGGCCGGTCACCTTGGCAGCTTCATTGGTCAGATGACCGATGAACCGGTTAAGGCAATCAACATCCTGTATGACGGAGTCGCGGCTGAGATGAACCTGGCTGCCCTGAACTGCGCCGTGGTTGCCGGGATCATGAAAAAGTTCAACCCGGAAGTGAACATGGTGTCGGCCCCGGTTGTAGCGAAAGAGCGCGGGATTCAGCTGTCGACCACCAATCAGGACAAGACCGGTGTCTTTGACGGCTACATCAAAGTGACTGTGGTAACCGACAAGCGCGAACGCTCGATTGGGGGTACGGTTTTCAGCGATGGCAAACCGCGCTTTATCCAGATCAAAGGCATCAATATCGACGCCGAGGTCGGTGCCCATATGCTCTATACCACCAACGAAGACGTTCCGGGTATCATCGGCGCGTTGGGTCAGACCATGGGCGAGAACAACGTAAACATCGCTAACTTTACCCTGGGCCGTGCCGAGGCGGGCGGAGAAGCGATTGCGCTCCTTTATGTGGACGAGCCGGTTCCCGCCGAAGCGCGGGCGAAACTGGCGGAAACCGGGTTGTTCACTCAGATCAAACCGCTGGAATTTGACGTAGCATAAGATTCTGTCCGAAAATTGTGACCTTGGCGATGCCCGTGCAAAAAATGTGCGGGCATTGTCTTTTTTCTGCAACCGAGTTGTTGCACAAAGTGACTGACATATTTCAAGAGGTAGCGTTTTGAGCATCCCAATTTACGCGGTCGGCGATATCCATGGGCAAATGGGCATGCTGCAAAACGCGCTATACCGGATCGAGGCGGATGGCGGGCCGGATGCGCGTGTTGTCTTTCTTGGGGACTATGTGGATCGTGGCCCGAACAGCCGGGAGGTTCTGGATCTGCTGATCGAAGGGCGCAAGGCGGGGCGGAACTGGGTCATGGTCAAAGGCAACCATGACCGGATGATGGTCCGTTTCGTGCAGGATTGCGAGATCGCAGACAAGCAGTTGCCGATCACTTTGAACTGGCTGAATCCCCGGCTTGGGGGCCAAGAGACGCTGGCATCCTACGGTGTCGAGGTCACGGACAATGACCGGATCTTTCAGGTTCACGAACGGGCCTGCGCCGCTGTGCCGCCGGAACATTTGGATTTTATCAATGCTCTGCCTGCCTATCATCAAGAGGGTGAGCTTTTGTTCGTTCACGCGGGCATCCGACCTGGTATCCCCTTGGCGCAGCAATCCGAGGATGATCTGGTTTGGATACGACAAGAGTTCTTAATCGAATCCAGCCCGTACCCTTGGCTGATCGTGCATGGGCACACACCCGTGGATACGGCGGAGCATTGCGGCAATCGTGTCAATCTGGACGCAGGGGCAGGTTATGGTCGACCACTGGCCACAGCAGTGTTCGAAGGGCGTCAGTGCTGGTTGCTGACGGACGCCGGCCGGGCCCCGTTAGAGCCTAATCCGCGGTAAACATATCTTTGTAAAGCTCGCGCAAGGCGTTCTTTTGCACTTTCCCCATGGTGTTTCGGGGCAGCTCATTCAGCACGATCAGTTGGCTGGGATGTTTGAACCGCGCCAGTTGGTTCTGAACGCTGGCCATAATGGCATCAAGGTCAGGCGCTCGGCCTGGTTCTGCAACCAGAATACCCAGAACGGTTTCGCCGAAATCAGCGTGTGGCACGCCAATTACGGCGCTTTCCAGCACACCGGGCTGGTCGTCCAGCACCAGTTCGACCTCTTTGGGGTAGATGTTGAACCCGCCCGAAATAATCAGGTCCTTGCCGCGACCCACGATGTGTACGTAACCATCCACGTCCACGCGTCCGAGATCACCGGTGATAAAGAACCCGTCTTCGCGCAATTCCGCAGCGGTTTTTTCGGGCATTTGCCAATAACCTTCGAAGACGTTTGGTCCGCGCACTTCGATCATTCCTATCTCGCCTTGCGGTAATGCCTCGCCGGTTTCAGGATCGGTTACCTTTAGTTCGACACCCGGCAGCGGGAACCCGACAGTTCCTGCGCGACGTTCACCGTCATAAGGGTTCGAAGTGTTCATATTGGTTTCAGTCATCCCATAGCGTTCCAGGATTCGGTGTCCGGTCCGGTCCTCGAACCGTTCATGCGTCTCGGCCAGCAGGGGGGCCGAACCCGAGATGAACAACCGCATGTGCTGCGCCAGATCACCGGTGAACCGATCATCCGCCAGCAATCGGGTATAGAAAGTCGGCACGCCCATCATCGAGGTCGCATTGGGCATCAGGCGCAGGATGTCATCCAGATCAAACTTCGGCAGAAAGAGCATCGACCCGCCCGAGGCCAGAAGGATGTTTGTAGCTACAAAAAGCCCGTGGGTATGAAAGATCGGCAAGGCGTGCAGCAGCACATCATCCTGCGTAAACCGCCATTCGTCCACCAGCGTCTCGGCATTGGACAGCAGGTTGGCTTGTCTCAGCATCGCACCTTTGGAGCGCCCGGTCGTGCCAGAGGTGTAGAGGAATGCGGCAAGATCACCTTCGGTCCGCTTGACTGGTTCGAAGGCAGGAAGCATACCCAATGCCCGCCGCATCAAGCTGCCCGACCCATCTGCGTTGAGCGTCTCTAACCTGGCGTTTTGCGCCTCGGCGATGGGCGTCAGTTCCGCTTGTTTGGCGGCATCGCAAACCACCAGCGCAGCCCCACTGTTTTCGATGAAATAGCAAAGCTCGCCGGATGTGTAGGCCGTGTTCAACGGCAAAAAGATCAGCCCGGTTTGCGCGCAAGCCGCGTAGAGCGCCAGCGCTTCTGGTGACTTTTCCACCTGAACAGCAACTCGGTCTCCGGGCTCAAGCTCGTACCCGTTCAAAGCGTTAGCGATTCGGGCTGCCGTGTCCAGAAAAGCCGCGTGGGTAATGGTCTGGCCGTCGGGCAGAAGAAGGAAAGGTGTATCCTTGCCTGCATGGATGCCAAACAACCGATCATAGAGTGGGTTACCCATCCCATATTTCCTTCGCGCAGGATCAGAATACGCTGAATCTGGCGTGGATTAGGGGCACGGTAAAGCAGAAATCGCGGTCAGCTCAGAACTGAGTGGTCATCCGGTACCCGGCGGCGAAGTACATCTTTGCAAAGGTGACAGGCTGGCCCTCAAGCCATGTGATCCGTTCGCCCGTGAACACCGGCTCGCCGATGGGCAGATCCAGGAATGCGGCCACAGATTCATCGGCGCGACTGGCCAGGAAACTCAGCTCGACATTGGTGAAGGGAACGGTCTGTATAAGCCATTCATTCGGGCCTATTGAGGCGAAGTCCGCATTCACCACCTGCGGAACCGAGTCTATGACGATCCACCGGTCTTCGTATTGAAACGGAGTATTGCCGTTAAAATGCATGCAGCGAACATGCATCACGTGTTGGTCCGGTTTCAGCGCCAGTCTTGCGCACAGCCAATCGGGCGCTTGGCCGGCAACTGATGAGACCAAAGCATAACGATAGATTCCGCCCAACGCCTCAACCTCGTCCCGCACCTTGGGGATCGTGAAACGGGCCTGCCTTTGCGGCGCGCTTAGAACCCGTGTACCGGCTTTGCGGCGACGCTCCAGAAACCCTTCGTCCGCCAGCTCTCGCATTGCGCGGTTCACGGTGGTTCTGGTGCACGAGAATTCGACGGCAAGATCCTGTTCGTTGGGCAACAGCGAATCCGGCTGCCACTCACCCGACCGAATGCGCGCCAGCACGGTTTCCTTGATGTCCCTGTAGCTGGTGGTTTCGTTCGGTTGGGTCATGGTGCCTCTGGTTACCTGGATAAGGTCGTTTAGACGTCGGCCAAAAGATCGGCAATCGCCGACCGGTACGCGGGAATGACCCGATCCCGTTCTATGTGGCGGCCTTGCTGCACCATGTGGCGCCCCGCCGACCAAAGATCCGTCACCAGCCCATCCGGCGCTGCAAAGCACAGACCGTCCAGCACCTGTTCGTCAGTCAGCGCGCAGATCGTGGGATGAGATCGGTCGATCGCCACAAAGTCAGCCAGCTTGCCGACCGCGATTTCCCCGGCATTTCGTCCCAATGCCTGCGCACCCCCTTGTACGGCCCCTGTATATAACGCCTGGCCGACAGAGCCTTCGTTTTTGACCAAAACCGTCCGCGCATGGTCCCGCAAGCGTTGGGAATATTCCAAAGTCCGCAGTTCTTCAGGCAGAGAAATTCTCACGTTAGAGTCTGATCCTACGCCAAAGCGACCACCTTCTTCGACATAAACTGCACCGTTGAAAATACCGTCGCCCAAATTCGCCTCGGTAATCGGGCACAACCCGGCAACGGCGCCCGAACGCGCAACGGCGCGTGTTTCGGCATCTGTCATATGAGTTGCGTGGATAAGGCACCACCGGTCATCGACGTCGACATGGTCCAGCAGCCACTCGACCGGCCGCTGTCTAAGCGCGGCCTCTACATCGGCCACTTCCTTTAGCTGTTCGGCGATGTGGATGTGGACGGGACCATTAGGAGTGGCATTCAGAACCTTGCGCAAATCCGAAGGCGATGTTGCCCGCAGAGAATGCGGGGCGATACCGATCACGGAATCCGCATGTGGTGGGGCTAAACGGCATTCCTCGACCAGGTTCAGAAACTGATCCACAGAATTGTCAAAGCGTAACTGACCGCCCGCCAAGGGTTGTTGTTCGACACCGCCGTAGGTGTAGAGAACCGGAAGGTGCGTCAGCCCGATTCCAGTTTGGGTGGCCGCGGCAAATATGCGTTGACTCAGTTCCGATACGCGGTCGTAGCGTCCGCCGCCCGGCTGGTGATGGACATAGTGAAACTCACCGACCGAGGCATATCCGGCCTCTTGCATTTCCAGATAGACCAAAGCGGCAATGGCCTCTACGTGATCCGGCGTCAATTTGTCCAGGAACCGGTACATCAGGGTGCGCCAGGTCCAAAAGCTCTCGTGCCCGGCGGCGCGCACTTCTGTCATACCGGCCATAGCGCGCTGAAAGGCGTGGCTGTGCAGGTTTCCCAAGGCTGGCAGCAAGACATCAACCTGTGTGTCTCCGGATCGCGCGGTCGTTTGTGATTCCAGGCTTTGGATCTGACCGTGCGCGATTTCTACCCGCAAGTTACTGATCCAATCAGAGCCTAATAAAGCCGTTTTCGCATGGATGGTCATCGCATTTCCATTTTGTGTAGACTTTAAACTTTTATACGTATACGAAAAATCTAACGACAAAGGGAGCCCAAAAGAATCGATATGGTCAAAAAATCTGTCCTTTTGAGCACGCGGGTGGCGACCATGGACGATGGCGCCGAACCTTATGGGATGGTTCAGGACGCAGCACTTGTTGTTGATGGTGAGAAAATTGCCTGGATCGGGCCTCGGAATGCACTGCCTGCAGACTATTCTGACTGGCCGAGCGTGGATTATGGCGACCGTCTGATAACGCCGGCGCCAATCGACGCCCACACACATGTCGTTTTTGGTGGCAACCGGGCGGTCGAGTTCGAAATGCGCCTGAATGGTGCCTCGTATGAAGAGATCGCGCGCGCAGGTGGTGGGATTCTGTCGACGGTCACAGCGACCCGTTCGGCCAGCGAAGAGGCCCTGTTAAAGGATGCCCTGACGCGAGTGGACGCCCTGCTGACCGAGGGCGTGTCGTGCATCGAGGTCAAGTCGGGCTATGGTCTGGACACCGACACAGAGCTCAAGATGCTGCGCGCCGCGCGCCGGATCGGCGAAGTGCGCCCGGTGCGAGTGAAAACAAGTTTTCTAGGAGCACATGCGGTGCCGCCTGAGTTTCAGGTGCGCGCTGATACCTACATTCGCGATGTGTGCATCCCGACTCTGCGTTTGGCGCATGAAGAGGGGCTGGTGGATGCCGTTGATGGCTTTTGCGAGGGGATCGCCTTTGATCCGTCTCAGATCGCTAAGGTCTTTGATGTGGCGAAAGAACTGAACCTTCCCGTCAAGTTGCATGCAGAGCAGCTTTCGAACCTCGGAGGGGCAGCCCTGGCGGCTTCGTACGGGGCGTTGTCGGCAGATCATATCGAATATCTGGACGAGGCTGGCGTGGCCGCCATGGCACAGGCCGGAACCGTGGGTGTGCTGCTGCCGGGGGCGTTCTATACGCTGCACGAAACACAGGTGCCGCCGGTTGAACTGCTGCGCCAGTATGGGGTGCCGATTGCGCTGGCGACGGATTGCAACCCCGGCTCGTCCCCTCTGACGTCGCTTCTGCTGACCATGAATATGGCTTGCACCTTGTTCCGCCTGACGCCGGAAGAGGCATTGGCTGGCGTGACCCGCAATGCGGCGCAAGCCTTGGGCCTGACCGACACTGGCACAATAACTGAAGGCAAACGCGCGGACCTGACGGTATGGGACATCACGAACCCAGCCGAGCTGTCCTATCGGATCGGCTTCAACCCGCTGCACGCCCGCATTTTCGGAGGTTTGTAATGAAGACCCTGTCGCTTGTGCCCGGTCAGGTCACGCTGTCGGATCTGTCCGAAGTGTATTGGTCGCAGCCCGCAGTATCGCTGGATGACGGGTGCAAACCCAAGGTGGAGGCTGCAGCCAAACGCATTCTCGAAGCTGCGGCCGGGGAAGACCCGGTTTATGGCGTTAACACCGGGTTCGGAAAACTGGCCAGCCACAAGATCGCGGCAAAGGATACTTCGACCCTTCAGCGCAACCTGATCCTCAGCCATTGCTGCGGCGTTGGTTCTGCCGTGCCTCGGCGTGTCACCCGGTTGATGATGACGCTAAAGCTGTTGTCTTTTGGACGCGGAGCATCGGGTGTGCGTTGGGAGCTGATCGAGCTGTTGCAGCAGATGCTGGCCAAAGGCGTGACCCCGGTTATTCCCGCGCAGGGGTCGGTCGGGGCCTCGGGCGATCTTGCGCCCCTGGCGCATATGACAGCCGTAGTCATCGGCGAAGGTGAAGCCGAGGTTGACGGAACCATCCTGCCGGGGGGAAAAGCGCTAAAATCAGTTGGATTAGAGCCTATTCAACTCGGTCCAAAGGAAGGGCTTGCCTTTATCAACGGCACGCAATTCTCGACTGCTTTTGCGCTGGCCGGTTTGTTCGAAGCCTGGCGTGCAGCGCAAAGCGCGCTGGTCATCTCGGCCCTGTCGACGGATGCGATCATGGGGTCGACTGCGCCCTTGCAACCCGAAATCCATACCCTGCGCGGGCACCGCGGCCAGACCGAAGCCGCCAGCGCCATGCGTGCCGCACTGGCCGGGTCCGAGATCCGCGAAAGCCACCGGGACGGCGACACGCGCGTTCAGGACCCATATTGCATCCGATGCCAGCCGCAGGTCACCGGCGCGGCCATGGATGTCATGCGCCAAGCGGCCACCACGCTTGAGATCGAGGCGAACGCGGCCACCGACAACCCGCTGGTTCTGACTGAGGCGGGTGCCATCGTTTCAGGCGGGAACTTCCATGCCGAACCCGTTGGCTTTGCCGCAGACATGATTGCACTGGCGGTGTCCGAGGTCGGCGCGATTGCGCAGCGGCGCATTGCCTTGATGGTCGACCCGACGCTCAGCTTTGATCTGCCGCCGTTCCTGACGCCTGATCCCGGCCTGAACTCAGGTCTGATGATTGCCGAAGTCACGACCGCCGCCTTGATGAGCGAGAACAAGCACCTTGCCAATCCTTGCGTGACTGACAGCACACCGACCTCGGCCAACCAGGAGGATCACGTGTCGATGGCTGCACATGGTGCGCGGCGTCTGACGCGGATGGTCGAAAACCTGAACTACATTCTTGGTGTTGAGTTGCTTTGCGCCGCTCAGGGGGTGGAGTTCCGCGCACCGCTGGCAACCAGCGAACCGTTGCAACGGGTCATGGATAGGGTACGGGCAGAGATCCCAACACTGAACGAAGACCGCTATTTGGCACCCGATCTGGAAACATCCAAGTGCCTGGTGGCTGAGGGTGACATCCTTGGGGCAGTGGGTGCCCAGATGCCGGGGCTGTTCTGATGCAGGTGTTCAGCGTTCAGCGCGGGGACGGTCCCATTGTGCTGGGCCAGCCTCATGGCGGAACTTATGTGCCAGACGAAACAGCGGTCCGTCTGAATGACAACGGGCGCGGTTTGGCCGATACAGATTGGCACATAAATAGGCTCTATAAAGAGATATTGGATGATGTCACTGTCGTGCAGTCGCATGTTCATCGCTACGTCATCGACGCCAATCGTGATCCGTTCGGCGCCTCGCTATATCCGGGCCAGAATACCACCACACTTGTGCCTCTGACCGATTTCGACGGGCAGCAGATCTGGAATGACGGGCAATCACCATCCGAGGATGAAGTCGAAGATCGACGGCGCAAATACCACGCACCTTATCACGCTGCCCTTCTGGATGAACTGAACCGCGTGCGGGATCGGCACGGTGTGGCGATCTTGTTTGATTGCCACTCGATCCGGTCGCTGATCCCGTTTCTGTTCGAAGGCGAATTGCCGGTGTTCAACACTGGAACCAATGATGGGCTGACGTGCGACACGGCCATTGAGCAAGCCGTGCACGACGTGGCGAGCAAGGCCGAAGGTTTCACTTCGGTCCTGAATGGCCGGTTTCGCGGGGGATGGACCACCCGCCACTATGGTCGCCCTTCTGATGGCATACACGCCATCCAGATGGAGATCGCGCAGCGGGCTTACATGGACGAGACACCCCCGTGGACATGGCGCGAGGACCGCGCTGCGAAACTGCGCCCCCATTTGAAAACCATGCTGACCCGCCTCAACGATCTTGCCCTCTCGGGCGCATTGACCAGACAAGGAGCCCAGAAATGAGCGATCCGCGCAAAAACACCCGCGACATCTATCCACCGACCGGCCCTGAGTTGAACGCCAAAAGCTGGGTAACCGAGGCGCCGCTGCGGATGCTTATGAACAACCTTCACCCTGATGTGGCCGAGAACCCGCACGAACTGGTCGTCTATGGCGGCATCGGCCGCGCGGCCCGCACGTGGGAAGATTTCGACACTATTGTTGCCGGTTTGAAGGATTTGGAGGAAGACGAAACGCTGATCGTCCAGTCCGGCAAGCCGGTCGCGATCATCCGCACGCACAAGGATGCGCCGCGGGTGCTGATCGCCAATTCCAATCTCGTTCCACATTGGGCGACCTGGGATTACTTCAACGAGCTCGATAAGAAGGGCCTGATGATGTACGGCCAGATGACCGCTGGCTCGTGGATTTACATCGGTACGCAGGGTATCGTTCAGGGCACCTATGAGACCTTTGCCGAGGCAGGGCGTCAGCACTACGACGGTGACCTGACAGGCAAGTGGATTCTGACCGGAGGTCTGGGTGGAATGGGCGGCGCGCAACCGCTGGCGGCCGTGTTCGCAGGCGCCTCATGTCTGGCTGTTGAGTGTAACCCGGACAGCATCGATTTCCGCCTACGGACCAAATACCTCGACGAAAAGGCCGAAACGCTGGACGAAGCGCTGGAGATGATTGACCGCTGGACCAAGGCTGGCGAAGCGAAGTCGGTTGGTCTGCTGGGCAATGCGGCAGAGGTTTTCCCCGAGATCTATGCTCGGATGCAGGCGGGCGGGATGCGTCCTGATATCGTCACCGACCAAACCAGCGCGCATGATCCGATTAACGGTTATCTGCCATTGGGCTGGACTATGGGAGAGTGGCGCGAAAAGCGTGAAACAGACCCTAAATCGGTGGAAAAAGCCGCTCGCGCTTCGATGAAGCAGCATGTCGCGGCGATGGTGGATTTCTGGAACGCGGACGTTCCGACGCTGGATTACGGCAATAACATCCGGCAGGTCGCTCAGGATGAGGGGCTTGAGAACGCCTTTGCCTTCCCCGGCTTTGTACCCGCTTATATCCGCCCGCTGTTTTGCAAAGGCATCGGCCCGTTCCGCTGGTGTGCTCTGTCGGGCGACCCCGAGGACATCTACAAAACCGATGCCAAGATGAAGGAACTGTTCCCCGAGAATGAGCACCTGCATCGCTGGATCGACATGGCGCAAGAGCGGATCGCGTTTCAGGGTCTACCTGCGCGTATCTGCTGGATTGGATTGGGTGACCGACACCGGGCTGGGCTGGCGTTCAATGAGATGGTCGCCAATGGCGAGCTAAAGGCGCCGGTGGTGATCGGACGCGACCATTTGGACTCGGGGTCTGTGGCCAGCCCCAACCGCGAGACTGAGGCGATGCTGGATGGCTCGGATGCGGTCAGCGACTGGCCGTTGCTGAATGCGCTGATCAATACGGCGAGCGGGGCGACATGGGTGTCTCTGCATCACGGTGGTGGCGTCGGGATGGGCTTTAGCCAGCACGCGGGCGTCGTGATCTGTGCCGATGGCACCGAAGATGCCGCGCGTCGGTTGGAAAGGGTTCTCTGGAATGACCCGGCCTCGGGCGTTTGGCGCCATGCGGATGCTGGGTATGACCTCGCGAAGGATTGTGCGCGGGTCCACGGGCTGCGTCTGCCGGGTATTTTGGGATAGTTCGAAACAGACTCTGGCGAAAATGCTGCACCTGCGATATGCGCAGGTGAGCTTGCCGGAGATCGAATATGTACGTTGCCACCCTGTTGACCAACCCCGATGTGTCTAATCTGGATTTGGCGTTGGTCGAGTCCTTGCGGAACGCATGGGGCGGTGGTGAGATCGTTTGGCTCAGCCCGGATGAAACTGCAGAGTTTTCCCTGGCCGAAATGCCGGGCAACCGGTGGGATGTCTGGGCGGACCTGCAGCAAATGGGCGTGGATCTGGTTGTCCAACAGTCTGAGGGCCGCCGTAACAAGATGCTGTTGGCCGATATGGACAGCACCATGATCCAACAGGAATGCATCGACGAACTGGCGGATGAGGCCGGCGTCGGCGACCGCGTTAAGGATATCACCGCACGCGCCATGAATGGCGAGTTGGACTTTGAGGGCGCGCTGACCGAACGGGTTGGTCTGTTGAAAGGTCTGGATGAGGCGGTGATCGGTAAAGTACTGGATGAACGCATCACTCTGATGCCGGGCGGCAAGGAACTGGTCGCGACGATGCGCCAGAACGGAAGCTATGCCGCCTTGGTCTCGGGCGGTTTCACGGCGTTTACCGCAAAAGTGGCCGAGGTGCTGGGGTTTGACGAAAACCGTGCCAACACCCTGCTGGCCCAAGACGGAAAACTGACCGGGGATGTGGCGCGACCCATTCTGGGGCGACAAGCCAAGGTGGATGCCTTGGAACAGATCACCGCGCGATTGGGCTTGCGTGAAGAAGACGTTATTGCCGTAGGCGACGGGGCCAACGATCTGGGGATGCTGCACCGGGCAGGAACAGGGGTGGCCCTGCATGCAAAGCCCACGGTTGCCGAGCAATGCGAGGTTCGGGTCAACCATGGCGATCTGACAGCATTGCTGTACGTTCAGGGCTATAGCCGCTCGGAATTCGTGTCCGGTTAAAGGTCTTCCCTTTATTTAGCGAACGTGTTAAATAAGGGCTATGAACACTCTGATAAACGCTTTTTCTGCTTTGTCCGATTCCACTCGGTTCTCGATTGTCGAGCAACTGATGCAGGACGGAGAGCTGCCTGCCGGTGACCTGATCCAAGGGCGCGGCATGTCGGGCGCAGCGATTTCGCGCCACCTGAAAGTGCTGCGTGAGGCCGGGCTGGTGCAACAGCGCGTCCACGGCACTCAGCGGATGTATTCCATCCAGCCCGACGGGCTGCGGGCGATTGCCGAATGGACGATTTCGAAACGTCAGTTCTGGGAAAACAGCCTCGATCGTCTGGGCGACCTCATTGAAAGGGAAAACTCATGGCCGACCTGAAACTGGAACGCGAGTTCCCGACCACCCCGGAAAACCTGTTTGCCTGGGTCAGTGATGGGGCGAAGCTGTTGCAGTGGTGGGGGCCCGAAGGGGTGCATGTGCCCGAGCATGACCTGAATTTCTCACGCACGGGGCCCTGGTATTCAATAATGAAGAACGCAGAAGGCCAGACATTCAAGGTGTCCGGTCATGTCACCCATGTTGATCCGCCCAATTCGGTTGGGTTCACCTGGGCCTGGCATGACGATCAGGATCAGCGCGGGGCGGAAAGCCACGTCACGTTTTCGGTTGTCGCAACGGATAATGGTGCACAGCTGGTCGTGGAACACCGCGAACTGGCAGATGCCGAGGCTGCAGCTAACCACAACATGGGCTGGACATCGTCGCTGGCCAAGCTTGAGGCGCAGTTTGGATAAGTTTTCATTAGGGAGGAAATAAAATGCCACAATATTTGTTTGTCTATCACGGCGGAACCACACCAACCGACCCCGCTGAAGTAGAAGCAACTATGGCCGCGTGGGGCGCATGGTTCCAAGGCATGGGTGAGGCGCTGGACATACCCGGCAATCCGGTTGGTCAATCCTATACGGTCAGCAACGGAAGCGTCGTCGACAATGGCGGCGTAAACCCGGCATCCGGCTTTACGGTTGTAAAGGCCGATAGCATTGATGCCGCGACCGAAATGGCCAAGGGCTGTCCCATGGTAGTCAACGGCTCAGGCTCGGTCGAAGTGGCCGAGGTGCATGAAATCGAAATGTAACCTTAGCCGGGGAACCCCGGCGCAGGTCTGATTACACCGCATTCCAGCCCGCGACGGCTGTATTGCGTGGCATTCATGAATTTGCGGGTGGCCGGGTGATCGGCCTCCAGCACACCAAGGCTTACCAGAATCGCGGCGATTGCGCATTCGCTGGCGCGGGTGGTGCCATCAGTGATTTTCAGCGCAACACCCATTCGTTTTTCCGGGATGATGGCAATGAACACCGCCTCAGCCCCTGTTTTGATTGCAGCGCGGCCATCCATAGCGCGCATCAGTTCTGTACAGGCGCGGCTTTCGCCCGCCACCAGTTCGGGGTGCTTGATCATGGCCGCCGTAAGCTGTTGCGCTGCGTCGCTGGCACGGTCCGACCGGTCAGCGGCCGAGGCAAACCACGCCATCGAACGCGCCAGTCCCACCAGTGATGTCGCAAAGTTCGGGGCCGAACATCCATCGATTCCATAGGCAGGACTGGTTTCTCCAGTGGTATCTTCCAGCGCGGACAGGCAGGCTTGCTGTACGGGGTGGTCGATCTCAAGGTATTCCGGTCCCGCGCCCATGTGCTGTGCGACCGTCAGAAACCCGCAATGTTTGCCCGAGCAATTGTTGTGGATCTGGCAGGGCGTGTCATCGGCAAGTATCAGCCCGTCGCGCGCGGCCATGTCCTGCGGTTCTTGCGGACCGCAGCGCAGATCGTGTTCGGTCAAGCCCAAGTGATCCAGCCAGGCAGTAACTCTGTCGGTATGGATATGTGCGCCGCTATGCGAGGCACAGGCGAGGGCCAGATGCTCGGAGTTCAGGCCATATTTGGCGGCTGCACCCGATGTGATCAGCGGCAGCCCCTGTATCATTTTTGCAGAAGACCGAGGGTAAATCACCGTGTCCGGATCGCCCCAACTGCGTACGATATGACCGCTGTCGTCGCAGGTCACTGCGTGGCCCAGATGCAGGCTTTCCAACAAGGGGCCTCGCCATAGTTCTGTCATTGGTACCGGCTGCGTCATCTGGCCCCTCCATTATATGCGCAAAAATCTGCCAATCGCCCTTTCGCCTGTGGCGAAACCTGCGTTAGTGTGTGTATGTCGACAATCATCGGAATACGCAACTTACAGACGAACCGACAGAGTTCGTATGCGGTCTCGATGGGTATGAGGTATTAGGTCGAGCTAGGAGGCTGGACAGATGGGATTAAAACTCGTCCGCACAATTGCGGGTCTGTGCGTGGCAGGAATGGCCACAACCGCAATCGCTCAGCAGGCGACCAGCACCAATCGGGTTGCTGCGAAGACCGACTGGAGCGTTTTTGTGGAGAAAGATCCCACAGAGTGCTGGAGCGTATCCGCGCCCAAAGAGACTGTGAACACCAAAGGCGGACGCGTGGTTTCGGTGCGCCGCAGCGACATCCTGTTGTTCGTGTTCTACCGCCCGAATGCCGAAGTCAAAGGTCAGGTGACCTTTACCGGCGGCTATCCTTTCGCGGCAGGATCGACGGTCACCCTTGAGATTGACGGCACCGAGTTCGCTTTGATCACCGAAGGTGAATGGGCCTGGCCGGCAACCGAAGGCGAAGACCTGAAGGTCGTCGCAGCGATGAAGCGCGGCACCGAGGCCGTTCTGACCGCCCGGTCCGAGCGCGGAACCCAGACCAAAGACACGTTCTCGCTATTGGGTTTCAGTGCTGCGATCGAAGACGCCGAAAAGCGCTGCACCCAATAAACAAGGACAACAGGTTTACGCAGCCCCGTCATTTGGCGGGGCTTTTTCGTGGGCGATCATACGTGTCATCCGATCTTTACGCCACGTCCACCACCCCAAATTGATCCGCATCAAGGCAAGCGACCCATCTTTCTGAACCAATCAGTTCAAATATATGGAAGGAGCTTATCCATGCTGAACAAACCTCTTGCTGCCGTGTTGGTGGTCGCCGCCGTATTTCTGAGCGCATGTGAAAAAAACAACGAAACCTATCCGGTTTCTGGCGAGCAATGCGGTCCAAAAGATCCCGTGCAAACTTTGGACGCGGATGATTGCGACATCCTACCTGCAGGGATCTGACATGTTCACCTGACCTGATTCTTCGTAATCGTAATGCAGATAGTTCGGTCGCATCGGTTTGGCCTTTGCGGCCGACTTGCAATTGGGACTACGGCGCAACGCGTGCTACGGTGGCCACATACAAGGGTTCATATGTGGAAACGGATAATGCGTTACGTCTTGATTGCAGTGCTTTTTTCTTCGGCCGCGTGGGCAGATCCCAGCCTGGAATGTTTCGACGCAGGTTCGCAGGTCGAAATCGGAGCCTGCGTTGGGGAAATGGAGAAACGCGTGAATATGGCTGTTGAGACAAGCTATGGCTTCGCCATGCAGTCCGCATTTGAGTTGGACGAGGTCACAGACCGTGTGGTGGCACAACCGGCACTTGAGGCTGCACAAGAGGCATGGAGAGGATATCGCGATGCGCAATGTGAAGCAGTGGGGGCTTCATACGGTGGCGGCTCTGGTACCGGTATTGCCATTGCGTCCTGCCGCGTTGATCTGGGCCGGGCGCGTGTGGATGAATTGCTGCGCATGGCAAATTAAATGATACGAATTCTTTTGATCTTTGCGCGCGATCCTATATAGAGGCGCATCCCAAGCCCGAATTCGTTGAGATAGCAATATGTCGCCCAAAGCGCCGATCACTCAAGATGTCATGACCATCCCCCGCAAACTGCCCGAGGGGAAGATCAACCTTGTCGGGTTGACCCGTGATCAGTTGCGTGACGCTCTGATCGAACATGGCACGCCGGAAAAGCAGGCCAAGATGCGGACCGGGCAGATCTGGCAGTGGATCTATCAATGGGGCGTGCGCGATTTTGCCGAGATGACCAACCTCGCCAAAGCGTATCGTGCGCAACTGGCTGAGAATTTCGTTGTTGAGATCCCCGAGGTCGTGACCCGGCAGGTGTCCGAGGACGGCACGCGCAAGTACCTGTGCCGCATCGCGGGTGGCCATGAGGTTGAGGTTGTCTACATCCCCGAAGAGGATCGCGGGACGCTGTGCATCTCGTCTCAGGTTGGCTGCACGCTGACCTGTTCCTTCTGCCATACGGGCACGCAGAAACTGGTGCGCAACCTGACGGCTGCAGAAATCGTCGGTCAGGTGATGATGGCCCGCGACGATCTGGACGAATGGCCGACCCCTGGTGCGCCAAAGGACGAAACACGCCTGTTGTCGAACATCGTTCTGATGGGCATGGGTGAGCCGCTTTATAACTTCGAAAACGTGCGCGACGCGATGAAGATCGCCATGGACCCCGAAGGCATTTCTCTGTCACGCCGTCGGATCACCTTGTCGACGTCCGGCGTGGTGCCGGAAATTGCGCGCACAGCTGACGAGATCGGCTGCTTGCTGGCGATCTCGTTCCACGCGACAACGGATGAAACCCGCGATTTTCTGGTGCCCATCAACAAGCGCTGGAACATCCAAGAACTGCTGCAGGCATTGGCAAATTATCCCAAGGTGTCCAATTCCGAGCGGATTACTTTCGAGTACGTGATGCTGGATGGTGTGAACGATAGCGACGAAGATGCGCATCGCTTGATCGACCACATCAAAAGCCACAACATTCCCGCTAAGATCAACCTGATTCCGTTCAACGAATGGCCCGGCGCGCCTTACAAGCGCAGCTCGAATAACCGAATCCGGGCGTTTGCGAACATCATTTATCAGGCAGGATATGCCTCTCCCATTCGCAAGACGCGTGGCGAGGACATCATGGCAGCTTGCGGTCAGTTGAAATCGGCCACAGAGCGCGCCCGCAAGTCGCGCAAGCAGATCGAAGCCGAAGCGGGATTGCAGAGCTGACAAGCCCAAATTTCGTGCAAACTACGCCAAGAAATTAATTTTCTGGCCGCTGTTATTTGTATGCACAATTTGATATGTTTTGGGGGCTGAAACCGGCTGCCTAGGCCTCACGCTTGCGCACAAAGCAGTGAGAGTCGCATTCCGGTCGTGGCGCGTTTGTTCATGGCCGCTATCATTTTACACGTAACTTGCGGCGTTCAGGCGAACCTTTTGAAACAGGTGGGCCAAATACATGTTTGTACGATTTATAAGACTGTTTCCGACATTTCTTGCGGCTTTGTTTGTGGTGGGGCTTGCTGCGCATCAGGCTGGCGCTCAATCCAGTGGTGAGGATGCTCACCTTGCCATTGAAAATCCTGCCGAGCTGTCCAAAGAAGAAGCTTTGGGCATCTACAAGTCCCTGCAGCGACGGATGGAGCGTGGCTATGCCGCCGCGCAGTTAGATTTGCTGATGAACTATCAGGCATGGCCGCTGTTCAACGACGCGCCTTACATCTCGGCAACCCATGGGCAGCGCTATGTGAACAGCTATGCCAACCGCATGGCGCACAACTATGGTACTTTGGCCGAGGGTGAAAAACTGCCGATGGGGTCAGTGCTGGCCAAGGACAGCGTCACGGTCACGGACGAGGGCAATGTCCATCCCGGGGCTTTGTTCGTGATGGAAAAACTCGCCGAAGGCACCAGCCCGGAAACTGCGGACTGGCGCTATATCATGGTCATGCCCGACGGGTCTTTGTTTGGTGACACGATGGGCGCGCGTTCGGACGCTGTCGTCTATTGCCACGATTGTCACGAAGCGGTGGCTGATCGGGACTACACGTTCTTCGTTCCCGAAGAGTATGTTGTCGGTAACTAAGCGGGGGTTACTTGCGACCGAACCGCGCCGTTCCAATTACCTCGATCAATGTCCGACGCACCGGCTCCGGTTGCGTGTCTACCGCATTCAGAACCTCTCGTAACTCGGCCCGAAGGCCGTGCATCTGGTCGATCAGTGAGATCATCATCGACAGCGCATCAGGCTCCATCTCGTATTGGTCGTGCAGCTCGCACGCCAGCTCCAACCGCGCCACGTCGAGGGTGTGATACACCAACCCCTGCTCGGTTTGCTCGGGAATGACGATCTCGGCAGCCAGGTATTCGGTCAGGCGGGTCGAGGTCAGGCGGGTGACGGTTGCGATCAGCTGCTCTTCGGTCAGGGTGCGGGTCATGACGGCATTCCTTTCCGCGGATCATAGCTGTGGCTTTCGCGCCAAGTCTCCATGAATTGCTTCAAATCGTCATCAATCTGATCGGGCATGGATACAGTTAGTTCGATCAACTGATCGCCGCGATCGGACGAGCCGCGCTTCTTGACCCCCTTGCCGCGCAGGCGCAACGTCCTGCCGCTGCTGGTGCCTGCGGGGACACTGACATTGACGCCGCCATCAATGGTGGGGGCGGGTACCTTGCCACCCAGAATGGCCTCATCAATTGTGATGGGCAGAGTAATATGGATGTCATCGCCCTGACGATCAAAGACCGGGTGTTTAGCCACTGACACAGTGACCAAAGCATCGCCGGGCGGGCCTTCGCCAAAACCCGGGTCGCCTTTGCCGCGCAGGCGGATAGTCTGGCCATCGGTGATGCCAGCGGGGATCTTGACCTCGATCCGGTCACCATCCGGCAGCGTCAGCTTTTGGCTGGCCCCGAACACCGCGTCCAGAAAACTGATCTGCAGATTGTAAGCGCGATTGTGGCCCGGCGCGTGGAATTCATGCGTGCGCTGCTGGTATCCTCCGCGGCCCCGCATGAATTCGGCAAAGATGTCGGACATGTCATCCGGATCTGCCGCTCGACCGCGATAGGGATTCCCGGCGGCCTCGGCATATTCACGATAATATTGCTGCTGTGGCCTTTCCTGACCCGATGCATCAATCTCGCCATTATCGTATCGCTCACGTGTTTCCGGGTCTTTCAGCAAGTCATAGGCGGACGCAGCCGCCTTGAATTTTTCTTCAGCCTCGCCATCCCCGGGCTTGAGATCCGGGTGGCATTCTTTGGCGATGCGCCGGTAAGCCTTTTTGATCTCGGCGGCGCTGGCGTCTTTGGCGACGCCAAGGATGGTATAGGGATCGTCGCTCATCTCACCTCTCGCGGGTCGGTCTGAACAGGATGAATGTGTTTTATCATGCGATTTCAATGACCCAAAAGAAAGCGGCTTTTGAAACCGCTCGCAAAATCCCATGGGCCTGTTAATATCTGCATGTTTCTAACTGATCATCCACGGAGAACCCTATGACGCGCAGAATCAAGTCCGCACTGGCCCTTTTGACCGGCAATGCCATAGGGCTACTGCTTGCTACGCTGCTGTTGTCGGGGTTTGCGATCAAGCCGATATCATTCATCGTCGTGGTGATCGTGTTCACGCTGGTGCAGGTGGTGGCCGAGCCGCTGATCCTGAAACTGGGTGAGAAAAAAGCCCCCTCCATCAAGGGTGGGATTGCCTTGATCGTGACGTTTGTCGGCCTGTTGGTGACTGATCTGATTACGACCGGGTTGACCGTTGGCGGCGTTGCCAACCTGTTGGCGGCGACTCTGCTTGTTTGGTTGGGGGCACTGATCGCCAGCATTGTGCTGCCGATCTATGTGTTCACTGAACTGCGCGAGCCTAAGAAGAAATCATAACGCGTTCAGGCTGGTTTCCATCGCCTGCCACAGTTCATCCGTCGGTTCGCAACCTATTGAAAGACGGATAAAGGCCGGATCGACGTCATCGCCCCAGCGTGCGCGTCGTTCGGCAGAACTGTGGACACCGCCGAACGATGTGGCCGGTCGCAGCATCGGGCAGGTGTTGATAAAAGTTTCGGCCTTTTCCTCGGTCTCTAACGTGATCGACAACAAGAACCCGAACCGGGGCGTCTGCGCCCTGGCCAGAGCATAGGAAGGGTCACCCGACAGGCCGGGATAGCGGATCTGTTTGACGGCCTCATGTTCTGCCAACCGTTCAGCGAGCACTTGCGCCGATGCACACATCCGGTCGAAACGAACGTCCAGCGTTTCCAACCCGCGATGCAGCAGCCATGCTTCGTGCGGGCCGGGGATCGCGCCGGAAACGCGCCGCCATTCCTCAACCCGTTCCATGATCTGCGCGTTGCGGCTGGCGACGTGACCCATCAGAAGATCCGAATGGCCGCCCATAGCCTTGGTGTCCGAGGCCACCACCACGTCGATGCCCATATCCAACGGGCGTTGACCCAGTGGCGTCATCGTTGTGTTGTCGGCAATCGTTAGACCGCCCGCCGCGCGAACGGCAGTGGCGATCGCAGGCAGGTCCATCATATCCAGACCGGGGTTCGAGGGGCTTTCCAAAAAGACCACGTCAAACCCGTCAAACCCGCCCTCTGCGAACGCCGTCGTTGGACGCTCAGTAACCGAGACGCCTAGACTGGACAGGAACCGATCGGCCAGCAGTCGTGTGACATAATACCCGTCCGAGGGGATCAGGATATGGGACCCGGCTTTGACCGTCGCGAACAAAGCGGCAGAGATCGCCCCCATACCTGACGGAAAGGTCAGACAGGGCGCGTCTTCCAAATGGGACAGCACGTGTTCCAGATGCACCCAGGTCGGGTTGTCGACCCGGCCATAGGTCGGATGCCCGTCCGGTGCGCCGGGCAGGTGGTACATGCTGCTTTGCGTCAGCGGCAGGGCCACCGGATCGCCTTTGTTCAGCGCGTTCCCGCGCAGGTGCAACATCTCACCGGTCTTAGGCGGCTTCATGTCTCAGCGCCCCGGAATTTCATCGCGGGGTGGGGCCGGTTCCCAGTTTTCAATAATATCGACCGCCTCTTGCGCGGTATCCACGAAGCGGAACAGGTCGAGGTCCTCGTCCGAGATCGTGCCCGCATCCGCCAGCGCCTCCCAGTTGATGACCTTTTCCCAGAAATCGCGGCCGAACAGCAGGAAGGGCACACGCTCCATCCGGCCAGTCTGGATCAGCGTCAGCGACTCGAACAGCTCGTCCATCGTGCCGAAGCCGCCGGGGAAGATGGTGATGGCGCGGGCGCGCATTAGGAAATGCATCTTGCGAATGGCGAAATAGTGGAAATTAAAGCTGAGATCGGGCGTTACATACAGGTTCGGCGCCTGCTCGTGCGGCAGCACAATGTTCAGGCCGATGGAACAGCCACCGGCATCCTGTGCGCCACGATTTCCGGCCTCCATCACGCCGGGGCCACCGCCGGTGACGATCACGTTCTCGCGGCAGCCGGTTTCATTGGATCTTTCGGTCATCAGACGGGCGAATTCCCGCGCTTCGTCGTAATATTGCGACAGGTTGGCCAGCGTCTGGGTTCGCGCGGTGTGTTTCTGCGACGGCTCAGGAATGCGTGCGCCGCCGAACATGACGATGGTCGAGGTGATCTCGCGCTCGGTCATGATCATCTCGGGCTTCAGCAACTCCAGTTGCAGACGCACGGGGCGCAGCTCATCCCGACACAGGAAATCATCGTCTGCAAAGGCAAGGCGATAGGCGGGTGAGCGCGTCTGCGGCGTGTCCGGCACCTCGCTCGCGGTCGAGCGGTCAGTCTGGGCGTCGCGGAAAGGGCTGAGGCGGTCTTCTCTCATGGGTGATGGTTCCCTGCTTGCGTGTTCATAAAACAGCTATAGGGTTCGCAGGCAGAGTGCCAGCCACGGAAGAACAAGAATGAATTGGAAGAGTGAAATTTCCGCCGCCGCCGAACGGATCAATGGGTATGCGCAGCTGACCCCGGTGATTGAAAGCCTTATGCCCGGATTGGATTATCCGGTCGAAATGAAGCTGGAGCATATGCAGCACACGGGCAGTTTCAAAGCGCGCGGGGCGTTTAATACGCTGCTCAGCTTGGACGTGCCCGAGGCTGGCGTTGTGGCGGCTTCGGGCGGCAATCACGGTGCGGCGGCGGCGTATGCGGCACAAACGCTGGGATATCCGGCCAAGATTTTCGTGCCAGACCTTGCCGGACCATCCAAGATCGCCCTGATTGAACAGACGGGCGCGGATTTGACGGTGGTGCAAGGTGAATACGCAAACGCACTGAGCGAGGCCAGAGCGCATGAGGCTGCGACCGGGGCGATGCAAATCCACGCTTATGATGCCCCCGCAACCGTAGCAGGGCAGGGCACGTGTTTTGCCGAATGGGAGGCGCAGGGACTGCAGGCTGACACCATTTTGGTTGCAGTGGGCGGCGGTGGCCTGATTGGCGGGGCTTTGGGTTGGTTTGATGGCACGCGCAAGGTCTTAGCAGTCGAACCGGAAACCTCCTGCGCGCTGAACGCGGCGCTGCAGGCGGGTGAACCGGTGGATGTCTCGGTCTCGGGGATAGCAGCCAACGCGCTGGGCGCGCGGCGGATCGGAGGGATTTGTTTCGATCTTGCGCAAGGAATGACATCTGTTCTTGTCTCAGACGAGGCGATTGCAGCCGCGCAAAAGGCGCTGTGGCAGACCCATCGCATATTGGTCGAACCGGCCGGTGCGACCGCGTTGGCGGCTTTGACCTCAGGTGTTTACAAGCCAGAACCAGAAGAACGCGTGGCGGTTCTGGTGTGCGGGGGAAATATTGCCCCGGACCCGCTGATGGGTTGAATTATCGGCTTGTGGAAGGTGGTTAAGGATTTTATCGATAATCTATGACCACTACGATCGCCGACACAATTTACCAAAACCTTAGACAGAAGATTATCACGGGCGAATTGCTTGCCGGTGAAAAGCTACGTCAGGATCACATCGCGCGGGCCTTTGAGACCAGCCATGTACCGGTGCGCGAGGCATTGCTGCGTCTGGAAGCGCACGGGTTGGCCCAAAGTGAGCCGCGCCGCGGTATGCGTGTTTCGGCGCTGGACCCGGCAGAAGTGCGCGAAGTGGTTGAAATGCGTGTCGCGCTGGAATCCCTGGCCTTGCAGCATTCGGTACAGAATATGACGCCTGGCGCGCTTAAAGAGGCGGATGACGCTCGGATCGCCTGTGATGCTGCGCAAACGATGCCCGAGTGGGAAGCGTGCAACCGTACCTTTCATCGCTCGATCCTGACGCCGTGCGGGTTGCCACGCCTGCTGCATGCAATCGATGACCTTCATATCGCCGGCGCGCGCCACCTGTTTGCCCATTGGCGTCCCAAGTGGGTACACCGTGCGGATGGTGATCACGCAGCCATCGTTCAGGCGCTCAAGCGCAAGGACGCGGCCACGGCGACGGCCATTCTGACCCGCCATATCCGCCGCGCAAGCTGAACACAGGTCAAGCTAGCCGCAAATCGTACCTTCTGCGTCGCATTGCACCGCGAGATGCAGTTGCGTATAGGCCAAACAAACGTGAACAGATTCTGCAGGGAGCCATCCGATGTCCAACGCGCAACTGGAAACCGCTATCGAAGCCGCCTGGGAGGCGCGCGACACCATCACGCCCGCCACCACCGGCGAACAACGCGAGGCGATCGAGGATACGCTGGCCGCGCTGGACAGCGGTTCGCTGCGGGTTGCTGAAAAGCTGGAAAGCGGTGATTGGCATGTGAACCAGTGGGCCAAGAAGGCAGTTCTACTGGGCTTTCGCATCAAGGATATGGAAATCCAGACCGGCGGTCCACAGGATGGCGGCTGGTGGGACAAAGTGGACAGCAAGTTCGCCGGTTGGGGTGAAAACCAGTGGCGTGCCGCTGGCTTCCGCGCGGTTCCTAACTGTGTTGTGCGCAAATCGGCCTATGTCGCACCCGGCGTGGTTCTGATGCCGTCCTTCGTGAACCTGGGCGCCTATGTCGACGAAGGCACCATGGTCGATACTTGGGCCACCGTTGGTTCCTGTGCGCAGATTGGTAAAAACGTACACCTGTCAGGCGGTGTTGGCATCGGCGGAGTTTTGGAGCCAATGCAGGCTGGCCCGACCATCATCGAAGACAATTGCTTTATCGGCGCGCGCTCCGAAGTGGTCGAAGGCTGCATCGTGCGCGAAGGCTCGGTTTTGGGAATGGGCGTCTTTATCGGCAAATCCACCAAGATCGTGGATCGCGAAACCGGCGAAGTCACTTATGGCGAAGTGCCGCCATATTCGGTGGTTGTCGCGGGTTCGATGCCGTCCAAGAACAACGTCAACCTGTATTGCGCCGTGATCGTAAAGCGCGTGGACGAGAAAACTCGTTCGAAAACCGGGATTAACGAACTGCTGCGCGACTAAATCAAGTGCGGATTTGAAACGGGGCTGTAGCGTATCTCGCTGCAGCCCTTTTTTTGTTTATCCTTTGACTGGATAGCGGTCGGGTTCCTCAAACACGTCGATCACGCGGCTTCCGGCTTTGATTTTCCCGCCGTGTTCAACACCAGACGGGATCGAGTAACTGTCGCCGGGGCGATAGGTCTTAGTTTCTCCGCCTATTGTCAGTTCAACCTCGCCCTCGACCACCGTGCCCCATTGCGCCTTGTGTGAATGCGGTGGCAGTTCGAAATCCTTGAGGAAGGTGAAGAACGCGACCAAACCCGCATCTGACCGGATGACGGCGGTTTGCACCACGTCCTCGGGGAATGGGACGTCGAGGCTAGGGAAGTCTGTAATAAAATTTGGGTAGGCCATGAAAAATCCTTTGCAGTTTGAAATGGGTTTTCGCGGGTACTATGGACGTGCTGGGGGCTTCCCGCAATTCCCGGCTGCTTGACCACGGACAGGCGCGCGGCTATGGCCCCCTGCATGGAAAAGCAAAAGAAACCGTCCCGTCAGCAAGTTTATACATTGCTCGTTCAGATTGGCCGCAAAGAAGGCGACGGTCTGCCCGAAGGTGCGACCGGAGCAGCGCTGATGTGTTTTGCTAGCGGCGTGGATGAGGCTGAAGCGGTGCGTGAAACCGTGGCGATCCTGAAACAGGCCGACACGGCGCCACTGGACGTCACCGGTTATGGAACTCTGGCCGAGCGTGAGGCGCAGGGGCACGACATCGACCCGGACGAACGCGACTTGATGCAGCGGGCCTTGGACGAAAACGCCGTTATCGTGGCGCAAATGACGCCGTTTTTCGGGGATGAAGAACCGGCTTAGTTCCGCACCCCGAACCATTTGCGGTAAATTTCATCATAGGTGCCGTCTTCGCGCAGCGCCAACAGGGCTTGGTTCACGTCCTCGACCAATGGCGAGCCGGTTGGGAACGCAATCCCGTAGTTCTCGCGTAGGAAAACGCCACCTGTCATCGATGCGATCCGACGTCCTTCATGCGCCGCGTAATAGGACAGGATCGGTGCGTCAAAGACAACGGCGTCCAACTCCTTATCCTGGAATGCGGTCAGCACATCATCCAGGTTTTCATAACCGGAAAATTCGATCTCGCGCCGGTTCAGGAAGTTTGCGGCAGTTGAGTTCGAGATTGTGCCCACCTGCTTGCCGTAGAGATCGTTGACTGAGTTCACGTTGCCGCTGATGGCATCCACGGTCATGACCGACGTGATGCGCGCTGTGAAGACCGATACGATGAACAGTGAGGACACCACCAGTACCACGCCCAGCAACCGTCCGAACGGTGTGCGCGGCATGCGTTCCTCGAACCCGCCATTGACCACAAGATTCAGCGCCCACCAAAAGGACGGGAACCATGCCTCATTCAGCTTGCGGTCGAAATACGGCTGGGCCCGACGCTCAAACCCCCACATCAGCATCCCGCCGCCAAGCAAGATCGCAAAGGCCAGTCCGATGGCGATGAACAATTCAACAGACAGCAAAGCGTGCAGCAGCGATGGTCTGCGCGCTGCATCCGATGGCACCATGATCTGCAGACCGGCCTCGAATATCGGCTGGCTGAAATCCATCTGCGTTTCACGCGCAGCCGTGATCGAGATATTGGCCACAGCCAGGTCCGCGGTTCCTTCCTGCACAGCACCCAGCATATCGCTGAAGGCCTCGACCCTGGTGACCGAGTAGTCCCAATTCAGTGCTTCGGACAGGGCTTGCAGCAGGTCCATTGAAAAACCGGTTTGGGCCCCGTCCTCGACATAGGAAAACGGGGGGCGGGTCACGGTCGTGACCGAAAGCGTCTGCGCCTGGCTTTGCTGTGCAAGAACGGCGAAAGTCAGGCAGATCCAAACGAGAAGCGCACGTGTCATCGTCAATTCACCTGTTTCGCGGCCCTCTAACGCAGATTTGAAAGGCACGGCAAGGTGGCCGCAAGGTAAACCGCCATGTTTTATTGGGGTGTCATTTCAAGACTCGCGAAAAAAAGCGCCCGGAATCCGGTGGCGAGGGGTTGGCAATTGATCCAATTCGTTGAATCTGTGCACGATCCCGCGATTGAATGAACCAAAAGGGCCCAGAAATGACAGATCCGGTAAAGTTGACGGCGGACCTGATCCGTTGCCCATCAGTCACACCTGAGGAAGGCGGCGCGCTTGTGTTGTTGGAGAAGCTTCTGTCCGACGCAGGCTTCGACTGCACCCGCGCGGATCGCGGTGATGTCAGCAATTTGTACGCGCGCTGGGGGCCGAAAGACCATCCGCGCAGCTTTGGGTTCAACGGGCATACTGACGTTGTCCCAGTGGGTGACGAAGCAGCCTGGACGATGCCCCCGTTCGGTGCAGAAATCCGCGAAGGTTTGATGTATGGGCGCGGGGCCACAGACATGAAATCCGGCGTGGCGGCCTTTGCGGCGGCCGCTGTGGATTTCGTGCGCGACACCCCCCCGGACGGGGCAATTATTCTTGCGATCACGGGCGATGAAGAGGCGGACGCGGTGGACGGCACCACGGCACTGCTTGATTACATGTCCAAGGCCGGAGAACGAATGTCTGCCTGTTTGGTGGGTGAGCCGACCTGCCCAAACACAATGGGCGAGATGATGAAAATCGGGCGGCGTGGTTCGATGACCGCCTGGTTCACGGTGACCGGTGAGCAGGGGCATTCGGCCTATCCGCACCGGGCCAAAAACCCTCTGCCCGCCATGGCGCGTTTGATGCATAAGCTGGCCAGCCACGAACTGGATCAGGGATCGGACCATTTCGATGCCTCAACCCTGGCCGTTGTGAGTATTGACACGGGCAACGCAGCAACCAACGTGATCCCGGCGCAATGTACCGGAGCCGTGAACATCCGCTTTAACGATCTACACTCGGGCGCCAGCCTTAGTGAGTGGTTGCAGGCCGAAGCCAAAGCCGTGGCTGAAACCTACGATGTCGCGGTCAACGTCCGGATCAAGATCTCAGGCGAGAGCTTTCTGACCCCACCCGGCCCCCTGTCTGATCTGGTCGCGAAAGCGGTCGAGACCGAAACCGGTGTGCGCCCCGAGATGTCGACAACAGGTGGTACCTCGGATGCGCGGTTTGTCAAAGACCATTGCCCAGTGGTTGAGTTCGGCCTTGTTGGCCGAACGATGCATCAGGTCGATGAATGCGTCGAGGTGGCGCAGATCGAACAGCTCAAGGCGATCTACACGCGTATCCTTCAGGACTATTTCGCCTGAACCATGCAGCGCACATTGGTCATCATGGTGAAAGAACCCCGCCCGGGTCGGGTCAAGACACGGCTGGGGCGCGACATCGGCATGGTTGGCGCGGCGTGGTGGTTCCGCCATCAGACACGCGCGCTGATCCGGCGATTGCGGGACCCACGCTGGCAGATAGTGCTTGCCGTCGCCCCGGATCGGGAAGGTCTGACCAGCCGCATCTGGCCCGTTGATCTGCCCCGCGCGGCGCAAGGGCGAGGTGATCTGGGCGACCGCATGGGACGCATGTTGCGCGGCATGCCGCAGGGACCGGTTTGTCTGATCGGCGCGGACATTCCCGGGATCACATCCCAGCATATCGCACGAGCCTTCAAGGAATTGGGACAGTCGGAATTTGTATTTGGCCCTGCGCCGGACGGTGGCTATTGGTTGGTAGGGGCTCAGCGGTACAAGGCGTTGCCGACAAGCCTGTTCCGTAATGTACGCTGGTCTACTGAAACTGCGCTGGCTGACACTCTGGCCTCAGTTCCGGGGTGCCGCGTAGGATTGCTGGACCATCTGCGCGACGTTGATACGGTGGCTGACTTGACGCCCTGAACTTTTTGGTCATGACGCGGTCGCATACCCGTGATAGGCCGGAGATATGACTCGCATACCTACCAAGCAGGAGGTCCTCGATTGGATCTCGGCGAACCCCACCCTGACCTCGAAACGCGATATCGCCAAAGCCTTTGGTATCAAGGGCGCGGACCGGATCGATCTGAAGCGCATCCTGAAAGAGCTAGAGGCCGAGGGGCATCTGGAAAAGCGCAAGCGCAGCTATCGCGATCCGGACCGCCTGCCACCGGTCAGCGTGCTGCAGGTGAAGGCTCCGAATGCGGATGGCGACCTGTTCGCACGGCCCTTGGAATGGCATGGCGAAGGGGTCGAGCCGATCATTCTGCTCATCACCCGTGCCAGCGATCCTGCGCTGGGCGAGGGCGACCGCATTCTGGCCCGCCTCACGGTTGTGCATGAAGAAGACCACAATTACGAAGCACGCCTGATCCGACGTGTCGGCACGAACCCGCGCAAGATCGTGGGCATCTTTCGCAAAGGTGCGGAAGGCGGACGGATCGTGCCAATCGACAAAGCCGGTCAGACCGAATGGCTGGTTGCTGATGGGGCCGTATTGGGTGCCAAGGATGGAGAATTGGTCGAGGCTGAACAGGCTGGGCCAAAGAACCGAATGGGCCTGCCGCGCGCGCGCATTGTGGAACGGCTGGGTGATCCATCGGCGCCCAAGGCTGTGTCACTGATTGCAATTCATCAGCACGGTATTCCGGATGATTTCCCCGACAAGGTGATTGCCGAAGCCGATAAGGCCAAACCGGTTGGTCTAAAAGGCCGCGAAGACCTGCGGGATATACCTTTGCTGACCATCGATCCGTCAGATGCGCGGGATCATGACGATGCCTGTTATGCCCATGCCGACGATGACCCCAAGAACCCTGGTGGGCATGTGATCTGGGTCGCCATCGCCGACGTTGCCGCCTATGTGCAGCCCGGTACTGCGCTGGATCGTGAGGCGCGCAAGCGCGGCAACTCCAGCTACTTCCCGGACCGGGTGGTGCCGATGCTGCCGGATCGCCTCTCTGGAGACCTGTGTTCGCTGCACGAAGGCGTTCCGCGCGCCTGTATCGCTGTTCGGATGCAGATCGATGCGGATGGAAACAAGATTGCTCATCGCTTTGTACGTGGTCTGATGCGCTCGGCCGCCTCGCTGCACTATGCCGAAGTTCAAGACGCTATCGACGGCAATCCAAACGACCGCACAGGGCCGTTGTTAGAGCCTGTTTTGAAGCCGCTCTATGATGCCTATGCCGCGCTAAAGAAAGCGCGGGCAGAACGGCAGCCGCTGGAACTGGACCTGCCCGAACGCAAGATCGTTCTCAGTGACGCGGGCGAGGTCCAAAGTGTGGCTTTCCGCGACCGGCTGGACGCGCACAAGCTGATTGAGGAATTTATGATCCTCGCCAATGTGGCCGCCGCCGAGACATTGATCGCCAAGCGCCGCCCGTTGCTGTTCCGTGTGCACGAGGAACCGGCGCAAGAAAAGCTGGAAAGCCTGCGGGAGACCGCACAGGCAGCTGGGTTGAATTTGGCTAAGGGGCAGGTCCTGCAGACCCGACACCTGAATGCGCTGTTGAACGCGGCCGCCGGGACCGAGGATGCAGAGCTGATCAACCTTTCAACTTTGCGCTCAATGGCACAGGCTTATTACAACCCCGAGAATTTTGGCCATTTCGGGTTGGCGTTGCGCAACTACGCGCATTTCACCTCTCCCATCCGCCGCTATGCGGACCTGATCGTGCACCGCGCACTGATCACGGCGCATGGCTGGGGCGATGACGGGCTGGCCGAGGATGAGATCGCGCGCCTTGATGAAACGGCGACGCATATTTCGGACACCGAGCGCCGCTCGATGATGGCCGAGCGGGATACGACGGATCGCTATCTGGCCGCTTATCTGAGCGAGCGCGTGGGCAATGAATTCAGTGGTCGCATCAGCGGCATCGCGCGGTTCGGTGCATTTGTGAAGATGGACGAAACCGGCGCGGACGGGCTGGTGCCCGTCCGGTCACTGGGGCGCGAGTTTTTCCATTTCGACCGCGAAGCCGGAACGCTTATGGGATCGGACTCCGGTTTGATCATCTCCATCGGCCAGCGTGTCACCGTGCGCCTGACCGAGGCCACGCCCGTTACCGGCGGGCTCGAGCTGGAGCTGCTGTCCATCGACGACCAGGCCCTGCCACGCGGAGGCGGGCCTGCTAAGCGGGGTGCAAGACGCAAGGCTGTCAGTACCAAGCGCAAGAAAGACAAGATCAAGCGCAAGGTCGAACGCAAACGCCGTCAAAGGTGATAGGTCAGCGCCCGTGCGATCAACCAGCCATGCCGGGTTTCATCAATCTGATCCGGGTCATCAAACAGAATGGCCCGGTTGCCGTCCAACCGATCCTCGCCCGGAAAGGCGGTGGTGAAATCACCCATTAGTCGGCTCTGACAATGCACGAACAGTGCAAAGGATGCCGCTTTGTGCCCGCCCAGCCGGATGGTTGAACCTTTGGGCGCCAGATAGGCGGGTTGGCCCCAACGCAGTGCTTCATTCAATGGCTGAGCTTTAGGCAAAGTCCCGGCCGTTGAAAACACCAGCTCGCGCAAGACGAGGACACCCGAACGGGTGTCTTCGGGAAACGCTTCAAAGGCGGTCTGCACCGCAGGGTCGTCAAAAGGTGTCATGGCAGCGGTATCGCCTGTTCCATTCGGTCCACGTAGTCGTTGAGCAGCCTATCCTGTTTGATCCGCTGGGTCAGCGGGGTTTCCACCGGTGTTGCGCGCATTGCAGCCAACATGGGCCCAACGCTCATATCTGCTGATGTTGGCCGGTCGCCCAGAAGGTACGGTGATTGCCACAAATAAGCGGATATCGCTTCAAGGTCCCGCTCAAGACGGTCCTGACGCTCAGCGGGTGAGAAACGGCCGACACCCTGAAACACCAATCCTTGGACGACCTTTTTCCGGATTGAGTTCGACACCGGCGTTCGGATCAACGCAGGAATAACCGAAAAGAAGGTCTTACGCAGAATTGGCCAGACGTCGTCATTGGCCCATCTGTCCTGGACGACCTGAAAATAGATATGCTCCTCTGCCATGCGGATCAGCGTTCGTGCCTGCGCCTTTTGTATGTCACTTAACCCAGTGTCGAAGTTCGCGCCCTGCGCCTCAAGCCAATCGCGGATCAGGTCGCTGTCGGGGACAAGCCGTTCTGGCGTGCGCAGAACCGGCAGTTTCTGATGGGGCATCTTGCGGGGGTCCGACATATCGGACCGCTGCCAACGCTGGCCCGCATGTTCCAGCATATAAGCGGCCTTGACGCAAAAGGGGCTGGCGCTGAACAGGCCAAAGGCCGAAGGGTAAATCATAAGGGTCAACATCGGAGGCTCCAAATTTGGGATGCCCGAGGAATAGCTTTGCCTGATGACAGTTTCTGTCATCAGGTTTAGATTAATCTGCACTATGTCCCGAACCGCCCGCCTGTTCCAATTGATGCAAGCCTTGCGCTCTGGTCCTTCGCCGAAAACGTCCCAACAACTGGCGCAGGATCTGGGCGTCTCGCCGCGTACCATTCATCGCGATATTGAGTCGTTGCGTGGGCTTGGAGCAGTGATCGACGGTGAGGCCGGTTTTGGCTTTACCCTGATCGAAGACGCAACCCTGCCGCCGCTTGGGTTCACAGATGATGAGCTTGAAGCGCTGGTTTTGGGGCTGCGAGAGGTTCAGGCCATTGGTGATCCTGGGTTGGCAGACGCCGCCAGCAATACGTTGCGCAAATTACAGGGACGATTGCCGCAGCGCCAATCACACCGCCTGTCCCACGCAGTGCTGACAGCAACGCGCTTTGATCGCCCAGCCAAGCCCACCATTGCGGTGGCTGACCTGCGGCAGGCCACATGGGACGAACGCACGATCGAGTTTGCCTACACCGATGCCAAGGGCGATGACACGCGCCGTAAGGTGAACCCGCTGAGTATCGTCTATATGGACCGCGCCAGCGTTTTGATTTCCTGGTGCCATCTGAGGCAGGATTTTCGCGTCTTTCGGCTGGACCGGATACGCGAAATGTCCGTGACAGGCGAAAGCTTTAGACCAAACCGCATCCCTTTACTGCGTGAGGCACTTGCCGGAATTCGTGCGGAACACAAAGCAAAAGATCGCGAGGGGTCAAGCTGAACGCTTTGGAAAACGCGAATTTTGAGGTATTCTGAAGTCGAGCAGTAACCAGGAAAATTCGGAATGCGTAAATGCATAGGTGGCGTTATGACCGCCGCATTATGGGCATCCATTGTGCAGGCGGAATCTATCAATACTCTGGGCGGATCACAGGCCATACAGCTGGCGTCAGCTGGCGTGGCGATATCGATCCGGCCAGCATTACGACCCTCAGCTAAGGAGTACCGGGTGTCGACGGAAGGAAACGCGCGGTTTCAGGCGTGGCTTGGAGCATTTCGTGAACGGGCGGTAGAGCAGGGCATTTCCACCGCTACACTGGACAGGTCGCTGGCGGGTTTAACCTACGATAAGGACGTGATCAGGCGCGACCGCAATCAGGCGGAATTTTCGAAACCAATTTGGCATTATCTGGATTCCGCCGTTTCGGACACACGGATCAGAAACGGCCGGGCGGGGTTGGAGCGACATCGTGATACGTTGGCCCGCATCGAAACCAGGTACGGCGTTGAAAAAGAGGTGGTAACGGCGATTTGGGGGCTTGAGACCTCGTTCGGAACGTTTCGGGGCAGCGACCACACCATCCGATCTCTGGCAACTTTGGCGTTTGACGCACGGCGCGCGCAATTCTTCGAAACCCAGTTGATCGCTGCCTTGCAGATCATTCAGGCGGGCGACGTCAGCCCGCGCAACATGATGGGCAGCTGGGCCGGGGCGATGGGGCATACGCAATTCATGCCAACCTCGTTTCTGGACCATGCGGTTGATTTCGACGAGGACGGGCGGCGCGATATCTGGTCGGACGATCCAACCGATGCGCTGGCCTCGGCCGCCGCCTATCTGGCGCGGCATGGGTGGACCAAAGGGCAGCCGTGGGGCGTTGAGGTGACCCTGCCCAAAGGGTTCGACTATTCCACCGCAAGGCGGGATCACACATTGATGCCCTCACAATGGGCCGCGCGTGGTGTGGTGGTGGCGAACGGCGGCCAAATTTCGGATCACGGGCAAGCGGCGATCCTGTTGCCTGCCGGAGGGCAGGGCGTGGCGCTGATGATCTTCGACAATTTCAAGGTGATTGAGAAATACAACGGTGCCGACGCCTATGTGATCGGGATAGGACACCTGTCTGACCGTCTGGCCGGACGGGGGTCGTTCCAGACCGAATGGCCACGTGGTGACAGGGTGCTGAGTTTCACCGAGAAAAAGGAACTGCAATCCCGACTGACAGAGGCTGGATTTGATACCCAAGGTGTCGACGGGCGCACAGGGCCAAACACAGTCAAAGCTGTTCGGGCGTATCAATTGGCGCAGGGGTTGCTGCCAGACGGATATGCCAGTCTGAACCTCTTGGAAGCGTTGCGGTGACAATGGAAGGGCGTTGATCTATTGCCTGGGTATGCGCCGCGGATACACTGTCAGGTATTGGCTGTGCAACCTCCCGACTACCGGCACTCACTACGATAGACGGGAGGTGGACCCAGCAGTAGAGCGGGTCGCGACGCCGGTAGAGGTAATACAAGTAACCGAGTCGCATTCGCATACTTGAATCTGAGTCACATCAAATCAAGATATTTATCGCGCGATAAATTTATTGTTGCCGCGCGATACATAATTACTTCTTTTTGTCGCTCGATTTGATTGAATCTAGCTGTGTTCAGCAATTGAGCTGGATCGATTGACGGGCAATTGCGACTTAGAAAGTGAGAAGGGGCGCATCTAGTGCGCCCCTTAAACCTGAGTAGTAGAAATCTGGACTATGACGCTGCCTTCATCAGCCCCTGCGCGATGATCTCGGCCTGCGCCTCGTCCAGTGACTTGTGAATTCGCACGAACATCTCGTCGATTTCCGCAGGGGTCAGGACCAGCGGGGGGGAGATGATCATCCGGTCACCCACATGGCGCATGATCAGGTTGTTGGCAAAGCAGCGGTCGCGGCAGATGTAGCCGACCGTACCGGGCTCGGACGCGAATTTGGCGCGGCTGGCCTTATCCGGCGTCAGAGCGATTGAGGCCATCATGCCGACGATCTTGGCCTCACCGACCAATGGATGATCGGCCAGGGCCTCCCATTTCTCTTTCAAATAGGGGGCGGCCACGTCGCGGACGTGGTCGACGATGCCTTCTTCTTCGAGGATGCGCAGGTTCTCCAATGCGACTGCCGCCGCAACCGGGTGGCCGGAATAGGTATAGCCGTGATTGAACTCGGTGCCGCCGATCACCTCGGCGATCTCGTCATTCACGATGGATCCGCCGATGGGCGCGTAACCCGAGCTGAGGCCCTTGGCGATCGTCATGATATGCGGTTTGATACCAACGGTTTCGGACCCGAACCAGTTGCCTGTTCGCCCAAAGCCGCAGATCACCTCATCGGCGATCAACAGGATATCGTATTTGTCGCAAATGCGCTGGATCTCGGGCCAGTAGGTATCGGGGGCAACGATCACCCCGCCCGCACCCTGCACGGGTTCGGCAATAAAGGCCGCGACGCGGTCTTCGCCCAGTTCCAGAATGGCTTCTTCCAGCTCACGCGCGCGGGCCAGGCCAAACTCTTCCGGCGCCATGTCGCCGCCTTCTGCCCACCAGTTCGGCTGGTTGATGTGGTGGATGTTCGGGATCGGGATGCCGCCCTGCGCATGCATGCCCGCCATACCGCCCAGCGAGGCCGAACCGACGGAGGACCCGTGATAGGCATTGTGGCGGCTGATGATGATGTTCTTGTCCGGCTGACCCTTCTCAGCCCAATAGGTGCGTACCAGGCGAATGTTGGTGTCATTTGCCTCGGACCCACCGGCCGCGAAGAACACGTGATTCAGATCCCCCGGCGCCAGTTCTGCGATCTTGGCTGCCAAAGCGATGGCTGGAATATGGGTCGTTTTGAAGAACGTGTTGTAATAGGGCAGTTCACGCATCTGACGGGCAGCAACCTCGGCCAGTTCATCGCGACCGTAACCGATATTGACGCACCAAAGACCGGCCATGGCGTCCAGAATCTCTTCGCCCTCGCTATCAGTCAGGTACACGCCTTTGGCACGAGTGATGACGCGCGCACCTTCCTCGCCCAAAGATCCGTTGGCCGAAAACGGGTGCATATGATGCGCCGCATCCAGCGCCTGCAATTCGGCGGTCGGCATGTGATTGGTGATGGTCGACATCAGAGAATCTCCTGCAAAAGGCGGTTACCCGTCACAATATGATCAAATTTTTTTGTGTCAATCGAATCGACCTGAATCAGGCAGAGATCAAAGCGTCCGACATCAATTCCATACCCTGCTCAATGTCCTGAGCGGTTGCTTTCGCGACCTTTTCCGCATCTTTCGCCCGCAAGCTTGCGATGATGTCTTTGTGCCGATCCGGCAGGCTATGTGTTCCGAACCGTCCGCAGACAACGCGTAGTGAGGGGCCGAACCGCAGCCAAAGCCGCTCGGCCAGATCGTTGAGAATCGGAGCATCCGCATGCGCATAGAGCGTTTCATGAAACTGGTGGTTCAAGCGCAAATAACCACTGACGTCGCCGTCTGTGATGGTCTGATCCAATCGCTGATCAAGCTTTTCGAGCTGATCGATATCAGCAGGTTTTAGATTCGCGGTTGCCCGTCTGGAAAGCTCTGATTCTATTGATATTCTGGCAAAAATCATCTGCTCGACATCGGTGCCCGACAACAAAGGCACGCTGACGCGCCGATTGCCCTGAAACACCAGTGCGCCATCCGAAATCAGCCGCCGGATCGCCTCGCGGACGGGGGTCATTCCAACCCCGAGCGATTCGGTCAAACCCTGTATCGTGACGGGTTGTCCCGGGACCAGATCACCGTACATGATCTGCGATCTCAGGGTTTGGTACACCTGTTCATGCGCCGGTCTTTTTCCCTCATCCACCTTCGAGCTGGATGCTTTATTTTTGATCAAATCCAAGTGGTTTACCCTGTTTCGCGTGGTGTCGACTTGCCAGACGCCTGACCTCGTGAAACCATACGATGGATCGGGGGAAAACGCAAAACTTGATCAAATCAAAAAAAACGGGAGAATACCCGTACACTTGCAGGGAGAGAAATATGTCAATCAAAACGCTGACGATGACAGCGATTGTCGCGCTGGGGACTTCGGCGGCTTTTGCCGAAGAGGTGCGCGTCTACAACTGGTCCGACTATATCGACGAGGATCTACTGAAAAAATTCGAAGAAGAGACAGGGCTGACCCTGATCTACGACGTGTTTGACAGCAACGAGGTTCTGGAAACCAAGATGCTGGCCGGTGGATCAGGCTATGACGTGGTTGTGCCGTCGGGTACGTTTCTACAGCGTCAGATTCAGGCTGGCGCCTTTCAGGAACTGGACGAAGCAAAGCTTTCGAATTCAGGAAACCTATGGGACGTGATTCAGGAACGTACCGCAGGCTATGACCCGAACAACGCCTATTCGATCAACTACATGTGGGGGACGACCGGCCTCGGCGTTAACGTTGGTAAGGTTAAGGAAGTGCTGGGCGATGACGTTGCTCTGAACAGCATGGACTTGGTTCTGAAGCCGGAGAATATGGAAAAGCTGGCCTCGTGCGGCGTCCATTTCCTGGACGCTCCGGCCGAGATTATTCCGATGGTGCTGCAGTATATCGGTGAAGATCCGGACAGCCATGACACCGATGTGATCGGTAAAGCCGAAGAAGTCCTGGCTGGCGTTCGCCCGCATATCCAGAAATTCCACAGCTCGGAATACATCAACGCGCTGGCAAATGGCGATATCTGCGTAGCTGTCGGTTGGTCAGGTGACATCCTGCAAGCGCGGGATCGCGCGGCCGAGGCCGAAAATGGCGTGGAAATTGAATACCACCCATTCGCTGAAGGTTCGCTAATGTGGTTCGACCAGATGGCCATCCCGGCAGATGCTCCGAACCCGGAAGGCGCACACCAGTTCTTGAACTTCATTCTGGACGCCAACAACATGGCTGCCGCATCGAACTATGTGTACTATGCCAATGGCAACAAGGCTTCTCAGGAGTTCCTTGAGGAAGACGTGATTGGTGATCAGGCAATCTATCCGAGTGATGCCACGATGCAGAATCTGTACATCACGACACCTTATCCGGTCAAAACGCAGCGGAGCGTGACCCGTCTGTGGACCAAAATCAAATCGGGCACCTGAACCGAAGTATTTGAGCAAGGCGGCCCGACCGCCTTGCCCTTTCAATCAGACCGTCGAACGGGGGCCGCCTTGAACACAAACGTCTTTGCGCCGTGGGAAGATCCACAGGCGAAACCATTGATCCAATTCCAGAATGTGACCAAGCGTTTTGGCGGATTCACGGCCATCGACAACCTGTCACTGGACATCTTCGAACAGGAATTCTTTGCTTTGCTCGGTCCATCCGGCTGCGGCAAAACGACCATGATGAGGATGCTGGCAGGGTTTGAAAAACCTACCGAAGGGCACATCATGCTGGGCGGGCAGGACATCGACCCAATCCCGCCAAACAAGCGGGCTGTGAACATGATGTTCCAGTCCTACGCGCTGTTTCCTCACCTCAGCATCTGGGAGAACATTGCCTTCGGTTTGCGCCGGGACAACATGCCCAAGCGGGACCTTGAAGACCGCGTGGAAGAGATGTTGCGCCTGACCCGGCTTGAGCAATTCGCCCGCCGCAAACCGCACCAGATTTCTGGTGGCCAACGACAGAGGGTCGCGCTGGCACGGTCACTGGCCAAAGCGCCAAAACTGCTGTTGCTAGACGAACCCTTGGGGGCGCTGGACAAAAAACTCCGGCAGGACACCCAGTTCGAGCTGATGGATATTCAGGAAAAGACCGGCACTACCTTTGTGATCGTGACCCACGATCAGGAAGAGGCGATGACTGTCGCCAGCCGCGTAGCCGTGATGGATCAGGGCAAGCTGATGCAGGTGTCAACGCCGGACAGGATCTATGAAAACCCCAACTCAGTCTATGTCGCTGACTTTATCGGGGATGTGAATATCATCGAAGGCCGGGCGACCGCGAACGGCGATGAAGCCTACCAAATCGACTGGGCCGAGGGGCAATCGCCGCTGACCGCAACCTCGTCGACAGAATTCTCGAACGGGCAAAGCTGCCATCTTGCGATCCGCCCCGAAAAGGTGACGATCTCGGCCGACCGCCCGGCGGATGCCATCAATGCGGTACAGGGTAAGGTGCTTGACATTGCCTATCTGGGCAACTTGTCCACGTACTACGTGGAACTGCCGAATGGCACGATCATCAAGGCGCAATCGGCCAACACGCGCCGAATCTCGCGCCGATCCTTTACATGGGAAGACCCGGTCTGGCTGTCGTGGACGGCAACGGCTGCGGTTTTGTTGGCAAACTGATGCGCCGCGCCCTTCTGATCGCTGTTCCTTACGTCTGGCTGCTGGCCCTGTTTCTGATACCGTTTTTCATCGTTCTGAAGATTTCGCTGTCGGATGTCGAACTGGCGATCCCGCCATATACGCCGACACTGGATCTGTCGCAGGGTTGGTCTGGGATAACCGACTTTTTCAGCCAGTTGGATTTCGAAAACTTCGTCTGGCTGACCGAAGATGACCTTTACTGGAAAGCCTACCTGTCCAGCGTCAAGATCGCTATGATCTCGACGGTTCTGACGTTGCTGGTGGGTTATCCGATTGCCTATGGAATGGCTCGTGCGCCAGCCGAATGGCGCCCGACGCTGATGATGCTGGTGATCCTGCCGTTCTGGACGTCGTTCCTGATCCGCGTTTACGCGTGGATGGGAATTCTCAGCAATGAAGGCTATCTGAACCAGATTCTGTTGTGGCTGGGTATCATTTCGACCCCGCTGACCATTTTGAACACCAACACTGCCGTCTACATCGGTATCGTCTACACCTATTTGCCCTTCATGATCCTGCCGATTTATTCGTCGTTGGAGCGCATGGATGAATCCCTGATCGAAGCGGCCGAAGATCTGGGCTGTTCCCGTCTGAAGGCGTTCTGGCTGGTGACCATACCGCTGTCGCGCCCCGGCATCATCGCCGGCTGTTTCCTGGTGATGATCCCGGTGATCGGTGAATTCGTGATCCCGTCGCTGTTGGGCGGGTCCAGCACGCTGATGATCGGCAAGGTGTTGTGGGAAGAGTTCTTCTCGAACCGCGATTGGCCGGTGGCCAGTGCCGTTGCCGTTGTGTTGTTGCTGATCCTCGTGATCCCGATTGTGCTGTTCCAGCGCAACCAGCAGAAACAGACGGAGGCCGAGCAATGAACAGGCTAAGTTGGTTCAACGCGGTGTCTCTGACACTGGGCTTTGCGTTCCTCTACATCCCGATGGTCATCCTGATCATCTTCAGCTTCAACGAAAGCAAGCTGGTCACAGTATGGGCGGGGTTCTCGACCAAGTGGTACGGCGAACTTGCCCAGAATGAGGCATTTCTGAACGCGGCCTGGGTGACAATACGGGTTGCGGTGTTCTCATCCACATTGGCCACGGTTCTTGGCACCGCTGCCGCATATGTTCTGGTCCGAGGCGGGCGGTTTTTTGGCAGGACACTGTTTTCTGGAATGATTTATGCACCTCTGGTAATGCCCGAAGTGATCACCGGTCTGTCGCTGCTGCTGCTGTTTATCGGTATTGGACTGGATCGGGGCATTCTGACCATCGTTCTGGCCCACACAACCTTTTCGATGTGTTTTGTGTCGGTCGTCGTATCCTCGCGCCTTGTAACCTTTGACAAGTCGCTGGAAGAGGCCGCTTTGGATCTGGGATGTTCGCCAGCGCAAGCGTTCCGTCTTGTGACACTGCCGATCATTGCGCCCGCGGTGATTTCGGGATGGTTGCTGGCATTTACCTTGTCGCTGGACGATCTGGTCATCGCGTCCTTTACCTCGGGCCCGTCGGCGACAACGCTGCCGATCAAGATATTCTCGGCCGTGCGTCTGGGCGTCAGCCCCGAGATCAATGCCTTGTCCACGATCATGATCGCAGTTGTTACCGTTGGCGTCATCACCGCCTCGCTGGTGACGAAACGCGCAATGGTTCGGCAAAAGCAGGATGAACTTGCCGCTGCGCGCACCGAATGAAACGTCTTTTTCCGGACTACACCTATGGGCCTGGACCCCGTCAGAACTGCTGGTGGGATCAGACAATTTCGGCACCTGATTGGCCGACCCATAACGGTGATCTGAACGTTGACGTCGCAATCGTCGGCGGCGGCTTCACGGGGCTTTCGGCAGCCCTGCATCTGGCCGAGGCAGGTGTGAAAGTTGCGGTTCTTGAGGCCGCAACCCCGGGGTGGGGTGCCTCGGGCCGGAATGGCGGATTTTGCTGCCTCGGAGGGTCCAAGCTGAGCCATGCGGCTTTGGTCCGTGGGTTTGGTGCTGAGGCTGCGCAGTCTTACGAACAAGCGGAAGAAGACGCTGTTCAGCTTGTCGCAGATTTGCTGGAACAGCATCAGATCGACGCCGATACCCATTCGAAAGGGGAAACCCAACTGGCCCATTCGGTAAGGGCGATGGAAAAGCTACGTCGTAACGCAGAAGCATCAGGTGTCTTGCACGGTTCTGATGACCTGCAGCGCCTGGGTCTGGGCGGTTCCTTTCATGGTGCATATACAAATCCGGTTGGTTTCGCTCTTAACCCTCGAAAGTATCTGTTTGGCTTGGCAAGTGCCGCCAAGGCGCGGGGCGTACAGATTTTCCAGAAATCGCCGGTTGAAACCATCAGGAAAACTCAGGCCGGGTTCGATATTGAATCTGGATCAGGTCACATCCGCGCCACGAATGTTCTGATTTGTACGAACGGATACTCCAGCGAGGATATGCCGCCCTGGTTGTCGGGACGCTACATGCCCACGCAATCCACGGTTCTGGTGACCCGGCCCCTGACAGACGCTGAGTTGCAGGCGCAGGGGTGGACCTCGGAGCAGATGTGTTATGACACCCGAAACCTGCTGCACTATTTCCGCCTGATGCCTGATCGGAGGTTCCTGTTCGGCATGCGCGGAGGGCTGCGGTCATCCCCTCGGGCCGAGGCCGCCATTCGCCAGACAATGCGCCGGGACTTTCAGGCCATGTTTCCGGAATGGAAAGATGTGGATGTGACCCATATGTGGTCCGGAATGGTGTGCCTGTCGCGCAAGCTGACGCCTTATGTCGGGCCGGTTCCCGATCAACCCGGAATGTTTACTGCCTTTGCCTATCACGGGAATGGCGTTGCCATGGGGACGTATTGCGGACGCGCCCTTGCCCGCGTGGTTTTGGATAAGCAGACCGAGTTGCCCGCGCCGATTGCACAGCTGCCGGGTCGGTTTCCCCTTGGGTTCTGGCGGCGCGCCCTGATGCCGCCCGCCTATGCTGCGATGGCAATCGCGGATCGGCTATCGCTCTAAAGCCCGGCGAATTCCAGTTCGAGCGTTTGGGCATAATCCGCAGCCCCGTTTTCGATGCGCCACAAACAGTAGGCAGCCATGCGCCATGCATACCACGGGCGCAAATCCCGGTATCGCGCGACAGTTTCATCGTGACCATAAGCAGTCAGAAACCGCTCTTCCTCGGTCACGCTCAGGGGTGCGCCCCGATAAAGCCGTTGCATGGCCGGGGACAGGAACATCGCAATGTCCTCGCACGGATCGCCCCAAGCCGGGCACTGCCAGTCGATCAGGGTTATGCCGGTCGGCGCGACAAGGATGTTTCCGGCCACGGTATCGCCATGGATCAGGCATGTGTGTGCGGTCGCGGGCACATGGCCTTTTGGGCGCAGCTGCGCGAGTCGTGCGCGTGTATCAGAGGTGCAGACGCTGAGAATACGTTCGGCATGTTCAGCCAGGTCCCGGCTGCCATTGCAGCCATCCGGCGCTTGGACCGAAACATCAAGCCTGTGCAGTTCACGCAGCAAACCGGCGACACCTTCAGGCCCTTCTTGCCACGGTGATCCCGGGGCGTGATCGTAGAACACCCAATGACCTGTATCATGTGTTCCGATCGCACGCAGGCGGGGAACAAACCCGGTTGGTTCAAGCGCGCGCAGGCATTGCGCTTCGAGTTCGGGATCGTTGCGAAACAGTGGATTGCGCGGTGTAGCGCGATACAGCTTCAGAACCTTGTCACCGCTGCCACCCAGTACTTTCCAGACCTGATTTGTTCGCCCGCCATACAACGTTTGAAACTCTGCGCCGGGCTGAACAAGGCCACGGGCGCGCAGATCGTCGATCAGATCAGAAGGGGGGTGGGTTAGGGCAGGCAGGAGTTTCACCAATGCAGTTAGCGAGTCGAATCTGCCAAGGTGTGAACTGTCCTGCCCGGCAGATCAAGTTCCGGCTCTGACCCCGGTTACCGTCGTGGCAGCGACAACCTGCCCGCCTTCGAGGGTCAGCATAACCTGATTGTCCGTAACCTGAGCTTCGACAACTTCGCCATAGGTCTCTGCCAGCTGTGTCGATAACAGTTCGTCACCATCATAACTTTCCAGTGTGGCCGAGTAACTTCCCGCCACCAGAGGCTGCCCATCGCTTCCCTGACCAGTCCAAACTGTTTTGTTGTCGGTCGTGGAAACAGCCACACGATCGACAACGGCACCGTCGCTGTCGCGGATGACCATGACCGCCTTGTCAGCCTCGGGTGCAGGTGTGGCAAACAGCGTCACGGGCTCGCCCTCATATTGGAAAGCCGCGGGCGCTCGAACGTCCATCCCGATCCATTTGCCGAGTTTGTCCAGATTTGCGCCACCCAGCGCCTGTCCAAGTGTCGCCAACAAATCATTTGTCTGAACCTGTTGTTCGACCATCGAGAATTGCGCCAGTTGCGATGCATATTCTGAGGCATCCAATGGTTTCAAAGGATCCTGATTCTGGGCCTGTACGGTCAGCATTGTAAGGAATGTCTCAAAGTCTGATGCCAGACCTGTTTGCTTTGGCGCGTCTTTGTGTTGCGCTGTGGCTGACGGTTGGGCGTTGGGTTGGGTCAGGGTAATCAATTTCACAACCTCATGTCGATGCGGCCAACGGGGCCGGTTTTGGGAATGGGTGACGCGTTTGAAGAGGAATCGGTGAGTTGCGCGGTCTCAGTAGGCGATCCATCCTGGTGGCCGGCCTGGTTATGCTCGGCGTCTTCGGATGTCCCAAGGTCAATTGACAGATCGCCCAAGCCAAAATTCTTGAACTCTTCCTCCAGCACCGCCAAATGACGCCGCATCATCTCGAGGGTTTCCGGGCGCTCGGCGGAAATTGTCAGATGCAATCCGTCATCGCGACCGTTCAACATGATGGACACTCGCCCCAGTTCTTCGGGGTTCAGCGCGATCTCCACTGAACCGGATTTCGATTGAGTATTGATGACGGCCGCCATTTGCCCGGCGACGGCGCGCGCTGTCTCGGACCGGGCAGTCTGTGCCATGACTTGCGCAGAAGATACCGAATCCCGACCCGCCGAAATGGGCGAATCTGCCCTGAGGGCGTGAATGTCTTCCACCTCGTGAGTTGCTGGCGCGTCAGTCTGAGCACGGGTTTTTTCCGGCGCGAACATCTGCAATTGAGCGATGCTCGGCGCGCGATCCGGGTTGGTCGTTTGCGGTGGTGCAAGATTGTTTAACGGCGGATGTTGCGTTTCACGCTGGTGCCGCGCTGTATGAACGGTCAGGTCTGCGGTATCTTTTGGGGATATACCCACAGGTTGCAACACAGAAGTCGCGAGGTCCGCCTTTCCCCGCGTTGCTATTGGTTGTGACGCGGGCCTCAAAGCCGCGCTGTGCTGAAGGTCCGGGGTAACTTTGCGCGAATCATTGATGCCTGCATCCAGTTTATCGACCGTATTGGCCTGGCCGGTTTGCTCGGTTTCAGGCACTTTCGGACTGCGCGTGTCGGGTAACGCAGCTGACACGGGTGTTTCGGCGGGATCGCGTTTTGTGCTCACTTCAAGACGTGTGTCCAGAAGGGGTGTCCGCTCACTCTGGTTGGGATCAGCGGGCACTTCTGTATCTTCAAGCAAGACAGCCTCGTCCGTTTCAACGTCCACGTCCGGTTCTGGTTCAGCGCCTTTAAGAGCGGCTGCTTCTTCCTTGTTCTCACCTTTGTGTTGTTTGAGCACGGCCTCAAACGTCGTGCCACTTTCATCCCCATGCTCGGGATTGATCCCGTGGGGTTTGGCGGTTGCGGTTGGCGAGGATGACATCACTGAAAGAGGGTTGGGCATTTTGCTCCGACTCCGGTTGTGTGACCGGAAACCTGCCTGCAGGAAGTTACGTTTATTTTAACTGCTTTCGCTTTTGATCGAAAAAGTTCGATGCAATTTTTGGAGAAAGCAATGAAGGTTTCCCCGCCTCTCTCCCCATCTCAACCCCCCGCCTATTCCCAGAAATTGCGGGAGGCGGCGATAGAACTAGAGACCGCGTTTCTGAGTGAGATGCTGAAATCGGCCGGGCTGGGCCAAGCGCGCCAATCCATTGGCGGCGGTGCGGGTGAAGATCAGTTTGCCTCATTTCTAGTTCAGCATCAGGCCCGTGCGCTGGCCAGATCCGGTGGCGTTGGTCTGTCTGAAATCCTGTTCCAATCCATGATGGAGAAAACCGATGCCAAAGACGCCTGAAGCCGGCCTTATAAAATCACTCGAAGACGTTCTTGAGCTTGAGCAAAACGCGCTGGTGCAGGGCGATCTGGATCGTCTGCATCATACGGCTCCGGAAAAGGAAAAGCTGATTGGTGCGATTAATGATCTTGACGTCTTTGATAGTGATGAGCTGATCCGCCTGCAAAGAAAGGTCGAGCGGAACCAGGCGTTACTAAACAGCGCCGCCGAAGGGATTCGCGCGGTGGCCAACCGCATGGCCGAGTTACGGCGCGTGCGGCAGGAATTCACCACCTATGGTGCAGACGGGCAGCGCAGCGAATTTTCCGTCCGCCATCAAGCCAAGCTGGAAAAACGGGCGTAGATACGGGTTTGATTCAAATCCGAGGTTTCTGACCTTCTCGCTTTAGCACTCCGTTAGGGGATCGACGTCAAAGGTGTTCGGGCACCTGGACAAATCAGGTGGCGCGAACAGCCCGACGGCGGATCGCACCGATCAGAAAGACGTCAAAGCCCGCACCAGTGGCGGGATGAGCATGGGCGCAAAGGGCCCGAACGGAAAAGGAAGAAAGCTAATGTCCAGCATTCTGACAAACAATGGCGCCATGGTTGCGCTGCAAACTCTCAAGTCGGTCAACAAGGATCTTGGGGCAACGCGGAACGCGATCTCGACGGGTAAGGACGTTGCGACTGCGAAAGACAACTCGGCCGTCTGGGCGATTTCCAAGGTCATGGAATCGGATGTCAAAGGCTTTAACGCGATCAAGGACAGCCTGGCCCTGGGTGAATCCACCGTGGCGGTTGCGCGCAACGCATCCGAAACGGTCACTGATCTGCTGTCTCAGATGAAAAGCAAGATCGTTGCGGCACAGGAAGACAACGTTGATCGCGATAAGATCAACGACGATGTCACCGCGTTGAAGGATCAGATCAACTCGGTGGTGAACGCCGCGCAATTCAACGGTCTCAACCTGGTTAACGGCTCAGCCGGTTCTGCTTCGATCCTCGCGTCCCTTGACCGGGACAATGCAGGCAACGTAACCGCGTCTTCCATCACTGTTGCGGGTCAGGACCTTTCGACCGGCGGGTACACGGCGGCTCAGGTCTTTGACGGCTCGACTGGATCTTCCACCGGCAATGACCGCGTAGGTGCAACGATTGACAACGGTGCAACTTCGGCAGCGGCCCTGGTGACAGACGAATCCAGTGGCGCGTTTGCGGCTGGTGACAAAGTTGTCGTGGCGATCGACGATCAGGTCGTGTCCTACACGGTTTCCGCAACAGATGCGGCTGCCGCGACCACCGGTGATATTGTTGCCATAGGCCTGAAGGCGAAGATTGAAGAGCTGGGTATCTCGGGTCTGACGGTAGACTATGACTCGGGTACGGCAGGCACCTTATCCGTTGCCAATGCGACCGGCACAGACATCTCGTTCTCGGCTCAGTACGTGAACGCGGGTTCGGGTGGTCTTGGCGCGTTGACCGGCATTGACGTTTCGACCGGCGCAGGGGCAACGGCCGCGTTGGCCACAATCGAAACGCTGATCGACACATCGATCGACGCATCGGCCGCTTTTGGTTCTTCGCAGGGTCGGATCGAGACGCAGAAAGAGTTCATTTCGAACCTGGCGGACTCGTTCAAATCCGGGATCGGCGCCTTGGTCGATGCGGATATGGAGGAGACCTCGGCTCGTCTGCAGGCTCTTCAGGTTCAGCAGCAGCTGGCCACCCAGTCGCTGTCGATTGCCAATCAGGCACCGCAATCGATTTTGTCTCTGTTCCGCTAAGTTCAGGACCATGGTCGGGGCGCGGCGACGCGCCCTGATTCTAACCGCCAAATGGCGGATTACTGGAAGGATTTCACGTGACACCGCAAGCCCTTGCACAACGAGCATATGCGCAGACTGCCGCGCCAACGCGAACCCCGCGCGACACTGAATACGAAGCGATTTCGAAAATCACACGCAGGCTCAAGGCCGCCGCGGCCCGTCAGCAGTCCGATTTTGGTGCATTTGTGCAGGCTCTGCATGAAAACCGGCGCCTGTGGACTGTATTGGCCAGTGGTGTCACCGACTCTGACAATGCGCTGCCCAATGATCTGCGTGCGCGGATATTCTATCTGGCCGAGTTTACCGAACAGCACAGCAGTCAGGTACTAGGGAACAAAGCCTCGGTTGAACCTTTGTTAGAGATCAACATGGCAGTTCTGCGTGGCCTTCGCCAAATGGGGGCGACCTGATGGCAGGATTGGTTTTGAAATTGGCACCGAAAGAGCGGGTTTTGATCAACGGCGTGGTCGTTGAAAATGGCGACCGGCGCAGTCAGTTTTCGATCATGACGCCCGAGGCAAACGTATTGCGCCTGCGGGATGCGATTCACCCGGATCAGGTAAACACGCCGGTTCGACGCGTCTGCTATGCCGCTCAGCTGGTGCTGTCTGGCGATATGGAACCTGATCAGGCCCGCCAACAATTGTTGCGGCGTGTCGAAGAGCTGAGCCAGGTCTTTACCGACGCCGACAGTCGCCGGGTTTTGTCCGAGGCAACCCAGGCGCTGTTGGACCAGCAATTTTACAAGTGCCTCAAGGCTCTGCGCGCGCTGCTGCCGCGCGAAGAGCGGCTGATGGCCTACCAGTAATGACGTTCCAGCCGGTCATACCTTCAGGCGGCATTGTCGGTTGGCGGTTTCTACAGCGTACATATGACGCCCAGATCGACAGCTTTTCCTCATCCTCCGTCAACAAAAGGGACAGCGAGTACTTTCTGGAAAACATCAAAAAGGTCCAAACGGCAGAGGATCTGGTGTCCGACCGCCGGTTGTTGCAAGTCGCGCTGGGCGCCTTTGGGTTGGAGTCTGACCTGGACAATCGCTATTTCATCCAGAAAATCCTGTCCGACGGGACAAAAGCCCAGGATGCGCTATCCAACCGTCTATCCGACAAAAGGTATCGGCAATTTTCCGAGGCGTTTGGGCTGGGGCCGGGCCAGGTTCGCAAAACCGGGCTGATCATCAACATGGAGGACATTGCGCACGACAATGTCGTGTCGCGTTTTGAAATCGCGGTGGGCGAGTCAGATGAAACGATGCGTATCGCTTTGTATGCCCAGCATGCGCTGGGTGATCTGGCGCAAAAGGCGGGCAGCAAAGATACCAAATGGTTCGATTTGATGAGCCTGCCACCGCTGCGACGCATGATGGAGACGGCACTTGGGTTACCGTCCAGCTTTGGCCAGTTGAACATCGACAGACAGTTGGAAGTATTCAAAGACAGGTTGTCAGGGCTGACCGGGTCCGACGACCTGACCCAGTTCAAGGATGAGGCTGCGGTCGGGCGGCTGACAGATCAGTTCCTTGCCCGCAGTCAGATCGCCCAGCTTGAAAGCATCATTTCCCCGGCGCAGACCGCGCTGATCCTACTGGGCGGGTAAGGCATGGAAACCATTGGTCACGCACCCGAACCTTGATCAGAAATCCCAATACTCAGCGCTTTGAAACATACAAGCCGATTGCGGACTTCAAGCGTTCAGAACGGCATCCGCGGAAGTCCTGAGAGCATATGACTCGACAGGTTGCGACACGTTATGCAGCTTGACGTCGCCAAGCGGCAAGGCGTTGGCGCAAGCAGGCAGAATATCGGCAGACACGACAATCCTGTGGTTCTTGGTTTTTCCGTATTCACCCAGACGCGCAGCGATATTCGCGGCTTGTCCGATCACGGTAAAGTCCAGCCGTTCGCGCGAGCCGACATTGCCGTAGGTCACGCGCCCATAGGCAACGCCGATGGAGCAATCGCAATGCACATCGGACCCTGATTGGCGCAGCTCTCCCAGTCTTTCGACAATATCGATGGCGCTGCGCTGGGCATTATCGCGGGCGGCTTTTGCATCCTCGCCTGCCGGAAACACGGCAAGGACAGCGTCGCCTATGAACTTCAGGACCTCGCCGCCATTTTCATGCACGATGCCAGAAACGGTTTCGAAAAAGTCGTTCAACAGATTGATATACGCCTCGCGCCCAAGCTGTTCCTCAAGACTGGTCGAATTGCGGAGGTCGCAGAACATGATGGCAGCATCAATTTCATCGCCGTCACCGCGCCGGATTTCACCCCCAAGTACGCGCGCACCCGATCGTTTTCCGACATAGGTTTCCAGCAGGACCTGCGCGTTTTCGCGCTGCATGAAAACCTCATAGAACCGGGCTATGACCAGCGAACATTCGAACACCAGCCCAAGGTTTTCGGTCGTGAAACCGTCCGGGTGATCACAGGTCAGGGTCAGAACGTTGGTCCGCCCATCCGAGAACGGCAACGGCATGGCGACATAGTCGGTTGCCCCCTTTTCCCGCAGGTCTTCCATGATCGGAAAGCTGTTGTGGGGGTTTTCGGCGTTCAACCGCTGACGCACACCGCCCAGCCCGTTCGACACATGCCGCAACGGGCTGTTGATGTATGCCGGGTGGTCGTGGATTTCATAGGTCGGAACATTGGTCGAGATCTCAGCCTCGCCCTTTTCCCAAATATAGTGTTTGCCCGCGATCAACGGGTGCAGGGACCATGTCAGAATGCTGAGGCGTTGAATGGCAATCCCGTGTTCCAGCATTTTCTCGGCCAGCGCTTTGGTGAACGCCTCAGGCGTGTTGTTTGCGGACGCCCCACGCATCAGCCAATCGATCAAAGGGCCGCTGATATTGCCGTCTTGGGGTTCCCGCAGTTGGTTGTCGCCCAAATCGATCCGGGAATAAGCATTGGGTAAAAACCCGATATGCCCCTGAATGGCAGCGCTTTCGGGGAGGGCTTCTTCGTAGGCCCATACGGAATTGGCGAGCCGTTCGCCGCCAAGAATGACGTCGTGATAGGTTGCGGTGCCTTTGAAGGGGCAAAAAGTCTGCAGCTCGGTTTCGTCGCTGAGATCCACCAGCACGTCTTCGCGCGGAATGTAGATCGTCGGCGGCAGCCGTGTTTCGTACATGACTTTGGCGTTGCTGCTTTCGGCTAAAAGGGTCTGGTCCCGGTAAATCGCAATCTTACCATCTAAAGGTTCGACCGAGATTCCATAGCCTTTTGGTCTTGCTGTGGCGTGGACGTTCATCTTCATCCTCCCTGGCGCGGGGTCCCTATAGGATGGGCCTTGTGAAGAGGTTTTCCAAGGGGCAGCCTCGGCATTTTTCTGCACGATAGCTGTGCGGTCCTATTGGATCAGACCATCTGGATCACGTCCTTTTCGATGGACAACATATAGCCTTTCTTGGCGATGTTCTTGACCAGCAATTCGCTGACCATCTGATTACCCAAGGCGTCACGCAGCCGTTTTATCCGCGTAGCGCCAGCGGCTTCGTCACAATCGGCGGCGCTTTTGCCCGAAATCACTGCTTCGATCTGAACGCCGGACAGGACCTCGTCATCCAGTCGGGATTCGGCAAGGACCGACAGGGTCTCCATCGCAGCTGGGGTCAGTTTGAAGTCCATATTATTCAGATATACGGTGTTTTCCTCGCGACTGATCAGCAGCGACGTGACCTGAATACCCGTGCGCTCGATCTGCGCCATCCGGCGGTTCAGCATCACCAGCATCACCAGAAAGACCAGCGCCGTCACAAGCATGGCGCTGGCAAAAACCAACAATACGAAAATCACCATCCGATAGCTGGATAGAGTATCGGCAAAGGCGGTGCCGGATTGGGCCAAAATCTCCAACAGCCGGATTTCGGTCTGTGAGGTCAGATCACTTTCGACAAAGAGCCGTTCGACACGTGCATTAAAGGCGTTGGCGTCGGGTAGCGTCCAGAACAGAAAGATGGCGGCCGTGACAAGAATCAGGATGATGGCCGCTATGCCTGCGCCGACCAGTCTGGTGCCAGATCGCCGGGTATCAGTAACGGAGATAGAATTGTCCGGCATTGGCCTTCCTTTTATCCAACCCTTCTGGCCCAAAGACAGACATGACATTCAACAATGTCCAGCCCGACGCGCTGAGGCGTTTTGAGGCTTCTTGCTGAGCCTGGCCTTTGTCACAGGCCGAAACCTGCATCACGCCGTAGTGCAGCCGCAGTGGATTATCCTGCTTGGCCTTGTAATCCGCATAGCACTCTGCCGACGCAGCAGTACCAAGCGATATCAGGGCCGCAACGGCCAGAGAAGAGAGGATTGGTTTCATAGGCTGCATCCTGCGCATGGGTTCGCACGATATTCAATAACATAAGGGGTTTGAGGGGGGTGATATCGGATAACAACCGCCCGTTATTGCTTGTCTGAAGGGAGCGGACCCAGTGTTGGGGCATCACGTTTGCGGTCTGTGTCGGATCGCCCCGAAACACCAGGAAGGACACGCATTATGCACCGGAAGTTCATCGCCCTTATCGTTGCCACCGCTATCACCATCACCGGCGTCTCAGCCTCGCAGGCGCGAGCGGCGGATGCCAAGGACATCCTTGGCGGCCTTGCCGCCATCGCGATCATCGGTGCCGGGGTCCACTACTACAACAAGGAAAAACGCAAGGACCGGACGACGCGTCATCAGACCTATACGCCTCAGCCTTATGTGGCCCAGCCCAGTTACCCAGTGCGCCCCTTGCCGCAACACGTCGCGCGGTATGATCTGCCGCAGAAATGCCTGCGCAAGTTTAGCGCCTATTCGAACAATCACCCGCTTCTGGCACCGAAATGCCTCAAGAAGCACTACAAACATGCCAACAGCCTGCCGCAAGAGTGCAAGGTCGGTTTCTGGAACGGCAATAAGGTGAATCGGGCATATGAACCCGCATGCCTGCGCCAGAAGGGATACCGCGTCGTTTACAAGTAATCACTTTCGAGCAGGAGCGGCGCCACAGAAGCGCCGCGCAGGAGAGGGTGGCACAAGCCGCCCTCTCTTTTTGTCTTGCGGTGGGGCGCGAAACGCTGTTTTCGGTTGGTATGACAACGCCAGATTATTCGATTGAACAGGCGGCAGTGGCGCAAGAGTATCTGCGCATTGCCGGTGTGGATGAGGTGGGCCGTGGGCCATTGGCCGGGCCTGTGGTTGCCGCCGCCGTGATCCTGAACCCCGAAGATATTCCCGAGGGGCTGAACGATTCCAAGAAACTGACGGCGAAACGACGGGCTGTTTTGGATATCGCGGTACGTGACCGGGCTGAATTTGCGATAGCTGAAGCCTCGGTTGCCGAGATTGACGAACACAACATCTTGCGTGCCTCGCATCTGGCGATGGAACGTGCGGTTGCGGCCTTGGATCCGCCGCCCGACTATCTGCTGATCGACGGAAACATGATCCCGCGGGGTTTGACGATCCCGGCGCAGGCGGTGGTCAAAGGGGACGCGCATTCCGTGTCGATTGCGGCGGCTTCGATCATTGCCAAAAACTGGCGCGATCAACTGATGGTGGATTTGGCGCAACAGCATCCAGGCTATGGATGGGAGAAGAACGCAGGCTATCCGTCAAAACAACACAGGGAAGCGCTGCAAAAACTTGGTGTGACCCCACATCATAGGCGTTCGTTCAAGCCGGTACACAATATCTTGTATCAAGAGTAAATCGTAAGCTGCTGATTCAAAAAAGAAATTGACGGCGAATCGACTTTGACTCATCCTTGTCTCAACCAAATGAGCGCAAAAGCGCCGTGGAACTTGAGGCAGAGATATGACAACGACAACCAAAAAGGGCGCAACAGCGCTCCCTTTAAACACGATTCTATCCGGGGACTGCATCGATGTGATGAACAGTCTGCCCGCGGAGTCGGTTGACCTGATTTTCGCGGATCCCCCGTATAATCTGCAGCTTAAGGGCCAGTTGCACCGCCCCGATAACAGCCAGGTTGATGCGGTTGACGATCACTGGGATCAGTTTTCAAGCTTTGGTGTTTATGACCAGTTCACCCGCGAATGGCTGAAAGCGGCGCATCGTCTGCTCAAGCCCAATGGCGCGATTTGGGTGATTGGCTCCTACCACAACATCTTCCGCGTTGGCACAGCCCTGCAGGACGCCGGATACTGGATTCTGAACGACGTTGTCTGGCGCAAGTCGAACCCGATGCCGAATTTCCGCGGCAAGCGGCTTACCAACGCGCATGAGACGATGATCTGGGCCTCAAAACGCGAAGGTGCTAAGTACACGTTCAATTACGAAGCTCTGAAAGCACTGAACGAAGGCATTCAGATGCGCAGCGATTGGGTTCTGCCAATCTGCACCGGGCATGAGCGCCTCAAGGATGAAAACGGCGACAAGGCGCACCCGACGCAAAAGCCGGAATCCCTGTTGCACCGTGTCCTGATCGGTTCGACCAACCCGGGCGATGTTATTCTGGATCCGTTCTTTGGCACGGGTACCACTGGTGCCGTCGCAAAGATGCTGGGCCGCGAATTCATCGGGATTGAGCGTGAGGAAAGCTATCGCAAGGTCGCCGAGAAGCGGATTTCCAAAGTTCGCAAGTTCGACCGTGAGGCGCTGGAAGTCAGCGCAAGCAAGCGCGCTGAGCCGCGCGTGCCCTTTGGTCAGTTGGTTGAACGCGGCATGCTACGCCCGGGTGAGGAGCTTTATTCGATGAATCAACGCCACAAGGCCAAGGTTCGGGCTGACGGAACGCTGGTGGGCGATAACGTCAAAGGTTCGATCCACCAGGTCGGGGCACATCTGGAAAACGCGCCCTCTTGCAATGGCTGGACTTACTGGTGCTTTAAACGCGATGGCAAAACGGTGCCGATCGACGTTTTGCGTCAGCAGATCCGGGCCGAGTTGCACAACTGATTTTAAAAATACCGCCGGTGCCTGTGGCCTGACACAAGGCACTACGCCTTGCCCCGCCGATCTCGGCGGGGTCTTTTGTTTTATTCTTCATTCAGTTCCGATATGAGATTCCTTGTCCTGCTGCTTACGGAAGGAACCTTGGCAATGTCGGATACCACAGCCAGCGAATCCCGATTTGGGCGGTTTTTTGTGACACAGCCAGACAAGTATGATCTGGACAACAAGTACACCGAGGCTGCGCTGGAACGGCACAAGCGCGAAGGGTTGGAACTTGCCGTCCGCGCCCGCTGGGTGGCGATGGGCCTTACCGGCATTTTGTTGATCTACCTGAACCCCAATTGGGATGTCCTGTGGTATCATTTCATTTTGTTGTTGATCTGCGCCAATGGTTGGTTGATCCGGCGGGCTGGCAGCGTGGGGCAGTCACGGGTCGAGCTTTTGCTGATCTTCGTCGACTTGCTGATCATGACTTTGGGGATGATCGTGCCGAACCCGTTCAGCGATGATGTTCGACCGCTGGCAATGCAATACCGGTTCGATAACTTCCAGTATTTCTTCATCATTCTGGCAGCGGGAACTCTGGCCTATTCGTGGCGCACAGTCGTGGCTATCGGCACGTGGACGGCGGCGATGTGGACGGTAGGCTGGATCATCGCCTGGTGGGTGGCTACGCCATTCCCGGGCATCAGTGAGCGCGTGTACGAGGCATTGGCCGGGTATCCGGATGTTGCGGAGTTGCTGGACCCCAACAGTTTCATGGTCCCTCAGCGTATTCAGCAGGTGATCGTATTCCTAATGGTCGCGGTTACGCTTGGTATCTCGATGCGGCGGCTCAATCGATTGTTGATGACAAATGCCGGGCTTGAGAGGGAGCGTGCAAACCTGTCGCGATATTTCTCTCCGAACGTCGTGGACGAACTCAGCCAGAATGATGAGCCGCTCAAGCAGGTTCGCAAAGAAGACATCGCCGTTTTGTTCATCGACATCGTGGGGTTTACCAAATTCGCTGCTGGGCGCGACCCGTATGAAGTCATTGAAGTTTTGCGCGGCTTTCACGCGCGAATGGAAACCGAAGTGTTTCGCCATCATGGCACGTTGGACAAATATCTTGGGGATGGTCTGATGGCCACGTTCGGTACGCCGGTGACGACTCCATTGGATGCCAGTAACGCGGTGGCTTGCGCCCGCGATATGGTGGATGTGATTGATCGCTGGAACCTGGAGCGGCGGCGGGCAGGAGAGCCGGAAATTCGTGTAGGAATTGGGGTTCACTATGGCTCGGTTGTATTGGGAGATATCGGAGCGAACCGATTGGAATTTGCGGTTATCGGGGATGCGGTGAATGTCTCCGCCAAGCTCGAAGCGATGACGCGTGACCTTGGTGTTCGCGTGGTGCTGAGTGACGCGGTCCGGGCACAGGTGATGCAGGAGGGAAATAACGCCGCCGACCTGACAGCAGGTTTTGTGAAGCATGAAAACCAGCCAGTCCGCGGGGTGCAGGGCACTATGGATATCTGGGCGCAGTAGAACGGGCGGCTCCCGCCGATCTGTCACGCATCAGAGATGCGCGTCATTCTGTTGGGCCGGGCAGCGCGCGGGCGCGCGCTGCGGTCACGAACGCGGTAACGGGTTGAGAGATCTGTTGTACGGCTTCCAATCAGTGACTTCGGGATAATATTGCCGCCGCCAGGCCCGAACGCGGGGGTTCATGACGCGCCGCCAAAGCGGTGGGACCATCGCAGCGACGGTCATAACCGGATAGCCATAGGGCAGTTGCGGGGCCGCATCTTCCGAATGATGCTGCAGCAGCGGAAAGCGCCGGTTGGGTTTGTAGTGATGGTCCGAGTGACGCTGCAGGTTGATCAGCAGCCAGTTCGACGCTTTTTGCGAGGCGTTCCACGAATGGCGCGGCTGGACATGCTCGTACTTGCCGTCGCCAAGATGTTTGCGGGTCAGGCCGTAATGTTCGACGTAGTTCACCAGTTCCAGCTGCCATATGGCGACGCCCGCTTGCACCAGAAAGAGGGCCACACCTGACCATCCCCCGACCACGAAGGCCAAAATCAGCATGCCTGCCTGAAGCGCCCAATAGCGCCAGAACGGGTTCGCCGGGTCGGTCCACGGACGTTGCTTGCGCGCCAGCTTGTCCCGTTCTGCGTGGAAGGCGGATGCAAGGCACTGCCACAGAACGCGTGGATAGAAGCGGTGAAACCCTTCATTGTACCGCGCAGTGACCGGATCGCGTGGTGTTCCGACATAGCGGTGGTGGACCAGCAGGTGTTCGGACCGGAAATGAGAATACAGCACCATGGCTAGTAGAATATCACCCAGCCAACGTTCCGACCGCCCTTTCTGGTGCATCAGTTCATGGCTGTAGTTAATCCCGATGGTGCCCGAGATCACACCCATCCCGAAGAACAACCCAATCTTGCTAAAAACAGACAGGTGATCGGTATGAGTGGCGTACCAGAGCAACCCAAACAGCGTAAGAAACTGAACCGGGGCCCATGCCTTGGTCAGCAGAATGTACCATTTGAGACCGCCGTCCGGCGTGGCCGGATCGGCATTTTCAAGGTTCAGCCCCGTTAACCGATCCAGAACTGCAAACGCCCACCAAGTCGAAAGAGGCACAAGCAAGACCCACCAGCCTCCGGCAACGGCGGTAAGCCAAATGACGGGGATCAGCAGGAAGGACACCCAGAAGGGCAATACCGCTTGCCAGCGTGACAGACTGTCTGATGCGATCATCGCTTTGCTCCGAGAAACTATGGGCAGACTAGCCCTACCCGGCAATGCCACACAATGGGTTACGTAGAGCGCCAGAGGTCATACGCTTTGCGCATAACAGTAGGTAGGTCACTGGGGCGGAAAGCGTGTTTTTCCATGACAATCAGATCGTTATGCGACCAGCCGACCGGCAGCGTGGTCGTCCAGATCCGCAGGATCAGGTGGAAGTGGGTAAATGTATGGCGTACCTCACCCGGCAGCACCTGCCATTCGCACGGAAAGGGCGGTGCCTCGGCCGGGCCGTCTGACCATTCTGACCCCGGCCAGCCCAGCATACCACCCAGCAGCCCCTTGTCGGGACGACGTTCCATCAGAAAGGCTCCGTTATCGCCTTGGGCTATATAGACATGGCCGTATCGCGTGGGTTTGGGCTTTTTGGGAGTCTTGCGTGGCAAATCGGATTGCGTTCCAGCGGCGCGAGCGGCGCAGGGGGCTTGCATCGGACAGATACCGCAGGCCGGAGATTTTGGTGTACAGATTGTTGCCCCCAGGTCCATGACCGCCTGCGCATAGTCTCCCGGTCGCGTGGCAGGCGTAAGTGCAGCCGCATGCTTTTTCAGTTGCGGTTTTGAACCGGGCAAAGGGTCGTGAATGTCGAAAAGTCGGGCCATGACCCGTTCTACGTTGCCGTCCAACACGGTTTCGGGTCGGTCGAAGGCGATGGCGGAAATTGCAGCGGCGGTGTAGGGACCTATTCCCGGCAAATTGAGGAGCGCGTCATAGGTATCGGGGAACGTTCCACCATGTTGTTCGGCAACGACCCGGGCGCATTTCAGAAGGTTCCGCGCACGCGCGTAATAGCCAAGTCCTGCCCATTCCCCCATGACCTGATCATCCGGGGCGGCGGCCAGTGCCTGAACTGTCGGCCAACGGGTTGTGAACCGCACGAAATAGTCGCGTACGGCCGCAACAGTGGTCTGCTGCAGCATGACCTCGGACAACCATATGCGGTAGGGGTCGGGCATCACACCCGCAGCCCTATCGGCGGGAGCTACGCGCCAAGGCATCTCGCGGGCATGGCGGTCGTACCAATCCAGCAGCGCACTGCTCACGTCAAATTCACCGGAGTCACGCAAGTTTTATCTATCTCCCTGTCGGGTTTCGCTGGCGCCTGTTGTCCTGCCCTTTACAATAGCGGCGCAGGAGTTGGAAACCAGATGCAGCGCAGACGTTCTTCGACCCGCGGGTTCAAACGCACCGCGACATTGCTGAACGACCAGATCAGGCGCGCCGGTGAAAGCCGGGGCTTTGCCGTATCACGCCTGCTGACCCATTGGTCCGAGATCGTTGGACAGGATATGGCCGCTATCGCGCGACCGGTAAAAGTGGGTTACGGGAAGGGTGGCATTGGTGCCACGCTGACGGTACTGACCACCGGACCGCAGGCCCCGATGCTGGAGATGCAGAAGGAACAATTGCGCGGCAAGGTGAACGCGGTTTATGGCTATAATGCCATCAGCCGGGTGCGCATCACCCAGACCGCTCCGACAGGATTTGCCGAGGGGCAGGCCAGTTTCGACCACAAGCCGAAACAAGCGAAACCCAAGATCGAACCAGAAATAGAAGCCGAGGCAGACCGCGCTGCGCAGGAAGTTCACGATGGTGATCTGCGCGCAGCCCTTGAACGTCTGGGCCGTAACGTTTTATCCAAGCAAAAACGCTGAGAAAGGGCTGAGAAATGAGCCGTATTGCAACCGGAATTTGTGCGGCCGTCGCCGTGGCCGCTGGCGGTTATTGGCTGTCGTTGTCAAATTCCAACCCCGCCTATCCGCTGATTAGCAGCGCCGAGGCGCAAGAGGCCGATCTGGACACCTCGACCATCGTCGAGATGACTCTGGGCGCCGAAGACGCACCAGTCGAGATCATCGAATATGCGTCCTACACCTGCCCGCATTGTGCGAATTTCCACACGGGAGCGTACAAGCAGCTCAAGAAGGATTTCATCGACACAGGTAAGGTGAAGTTCATCTATCGCGAGGTCTACTTTGACCGCTATGGCCTGTGGGCGTCGATGGTTGCACGCTGCGGCGGGCCCGAAAAGTTCTTTGGCATCTCCGACCTGATCTACGAAGGCCAGTCCGAGTGGACCAAAGCCGGTGGTCCCGCTGAAATCGTGGACGAGCTGCGCAAAATCGGGCGTCTGGCTGGTATCGACAATGATCAGCTTGAGGCTTGCCTGCAGGACGGAACCCGCGCGCAGACGCTGGTCGCCTGGTATCAGGGAAACGCCGAGCGCGACGGTATTCAGGCGACTCCGTCCTTTATCGTGAATGGCAAGCAGGTCGAGAATCAGTCCTATGACGGTTTCAAAAAGCTGATCGAAGACGAACTGGGCAGCTAATTGCTTTTACGACCGGCTCAATCCGGGCCGGTCGTCCTTCAGGGCGACGGGGCGATCTGCAAAAGCATCTGCCTGATCTTGTCCGCCTCATCGACCTTCAGACGAACCGGAAGCGTGATGACCTTGCTGCGAAACGCAGCGGGCAGGCGAACGGCGTCTTTTTCCGTGGTGACCATTTGCGCGCGCAACAAGCGGGCTTCGTTTTCAAGACGGGTCATCAGGGCGGGTGTCAGCGGCTGGTGATCATCCAGCGCTTCGGCCCGCAGCAAGGTCGCGCCTTGTTGGCGCAAAGTGGCAAAGAACTTCTCGGGGTGTCCGATGCCTGCAAAGGCAAGAACAGGCGTATCGCTCCAATCCATGCCGGTTTGCAGCGGCTCAACCGCGCCGGTCGCATGTGGGACGGACAGTTTTTTCCCCCAGCGTTCGGCAAACTCGATTTGGGCATCAGCTTTGCCAAGGGACAGCACCAGATCAGCGCGCCGTAATCCGACTTCCACCGGTTCCCTCAGCGGGCCAGCCGGTAAGCACAGTCCATTTCCAAATCCGCGCGATGCGTCCACCACAATGACCGAGAAATCCTTCGCCACCGAGGGGTTTTGAAACCCGTCGTCAAGCACGATGACTGTGGCACCCGCCGCGGCGGCTGCTTTTGCTCCAGCGGCGCGGTCTTTGGCGACCCAGACATCGGCAAATGCCGCCAGCAACAGGGGCTCATCCCCGACCTGCGCCGCGGTATGCTTGCCGGGGTCCACGCGCACCGGCCCTTCGAGCGAGCCGCCATGGCCGCGCGTGACCACATGTGTCTCATGCCAGGCATCGCGCAATTGCTCGATCATCCAGATCACAGTCGGGGTCTTGCCGGTGCCACCCGCGTTCAGGTTGCCAATGCAAATGACAGCAACACCCGGGTTAATGCCGGGTTCCGAGGCGACCCGACGCGCCGTAGCGCCAGCATAGAGCCGCCCAAGAGGTGCCAGTAGCCGTGCGCGCAGGTCGAGCCGATCTGGCGCGGTATTCCAGAAATCAGGTGCTCGCATCGTCTGCACTCCGCTGGTCCAGGTAGTCCTGAATCATGTCGATCAGGTGATCCGCCTGCGGCGCACCCTCGGTAACGATCTGCCACCCGGCCAGCGCCATATTGGCGGCCTGATCCGGTGCCAACAGTTCCACCACTGCATCGCCTAGTTCGGTGGCGGACCTGACCGTGCGCGCGGCCCCGGCCCGGTCAAGCTGATCGTAAAGCTGTTGTTGGCTGTGCACAAACGGGCCGTGGATCACAGCTGATCCCAGCGCCGTGGCGATCAGCGGATCCGCGCCCCCGGCGCCGCGTTCCAGAGAGCTGCCCATGAAGGTAACGGGCGACACCCGCTGCCAAAGACCCAGATCCTCGGGCACGGCGGAGAGGATCACCTGAGTCATATCCTCGATCGTCCCGCTTTCATCCCAGTTGGTGCAGCGCAGATCCATCGCCTCAAGCCGCCGGTGCAGTGGCCCGGCTTCGGTAATGTCGGCCACTTGCAACACCAATGCCAAACGCGGCAGCATGCGCATTGCCTGTCTATGCGCGCTGAGGACCGAGATGAATTCTTTGTCCTGGACCCACGCCGCCAACCAGACCGGTCGGCCAGACAGCGCATGGTTCACTTCGATCAGCTCGTCCTCGGGCCATGGGCGCGGGTTTGGGCTGACATGAAGGGGCGGTGCCTCTTGCACCTTGTTCGAAGCGACGCCTAGCCGCCGAATTTGACGGGCGATTTCTGGTGTCGTGCACAGGATCGTCTGAAAACAGTCAATCGTGTATCTTGTGATATCGGGCAACCAACGACCGCCCCGTGCGATTTTCACGTCCGCCTGTGCTTCGATCAACATCAGGGGAATCCCGCGTTCCTCGGCGCGTGTGATCAAATTGGGCATCAGGCCGCCCCCGACCCATATTCCGATATCCGGCTGCCAATGGTCCAGAAACGCGCGCGCAGCCCCGGTTTGTTCGGTGGGCAGGTTGACCAGAGGGTATCCACTGCTGGCCCATCTTGTCAGATCTGCATCGGGTGGCGCGGTCAGCACCACCGATAGGGTGGGGCGCGCCTGCTGCAGTCTTTGGCAGAAGTCGACAATGGCGCGGTGCCGTTCCCAAGCGTTGATGTGAATCCACAGAACCTCGCCCTCGGGGCGCGCGATATCGCCGTTGCCGGCGGTATTCTGCATACCCCAGGACAGCACGCGATAGGCGGCAAGGCTTAACGAGCGGGGCTTGCTCATGGTGCGATTCCAGGGCTTTCCGGTTCGAGTTGTTCCGACAGTAGCCCATAAACACCTGAACCCGCAGCGATCACACCGTTCAGTCGCGGAATTTCATTGTTAAACCGCAGAGGCAGCCCTGCGCGGTCCGAACACCGGCCGAGGGCTTCGCGTATAATCAGATCACCTGCGGCGATGTCCCATTCCCAACTGGGCCTGAGGGTCATCATCCCGTCAAATCGTCCCTGTGCAACAAGGGCCATGCGATAGGCCAGAGATGGCCGGTAGTTCCGTTTGAACTCGGGTACCTGCCCCTGACGCCAGTGTCGCGGCTGCATGTTGGGTTTCGCGGCCAGAACTTGGGCGCTTTCCAACACACCGAGTTCGCTGACCCGGATCTTTTCGGCGTTGAGCGTAGCACCCTGACCTTTTGCTGCGGCATATAGCAGGTTTCGCAGTGGCAGGTAGATTACAGCGGCCGTCACCTCGCCCTGTTCGGCGATGGCCAATGAATGGGCCCATGTCCGCGAGCCTTCAGCAAAGCTGCGGGTGCCGTCGATGGGATCAATGATGAAAACGCGGTCTTTCGACAGCCTGTCAGCTGAATCCTCAGTCTCTTCGCTCAACCAGCCATACCCCGGACGCGCTGCGGGCAGCATTTTTTCAAGCATCGCGTTCACGGCCAGATCAGCTTCGGTCACCGGGCCGGCCCCGTCGGGTTTATCCCAGCGTTGCGCCGTGGTCCCCGAAAACCGAGTGGCAATCTTTCCGGCCTCTAATGCGGCGTCAATCAGCAGTTGCAGGTCAAGTGCCGGCAAGTGTCATTCCTTCGATCAGGATCGATGGCACCACGCGGGACAAATACGTGCGTGCGTCATTTGCCGGAATAATCCGTTTCAGCATGTCACGCAGATTGCCAGCGATCGTGCATTCGTTGACGGGGTGGGTGATTTCTCCGTTTTCGACCCAAAAGCCTGATGCCCCACGTGAGTAATCGCCGGTGTTAGGGTTGATTGTCGAACCGATCATCGAGGTCACCAGCAGGCCGGTTCCCATGTCACGCAGCAGATCGTCCCGGCTGTGCGTGCCCTGGGTCAGGCTCAGGTTCCAGTTGCTGGGCGATGGGGGGCCAGACACGCCACGCGCCGCATTCCCGGTCGAGGTCATGCCCAGTTTTCGTGCGCTGGCCAAATCCAGCGTCCAACCGGTCAGCACTCCGTTTTCAACAACGGCCCTTCGCTGTGTTGGCAAACCTTCGGCGTCAAAGGGGCGAGAGCCCGAGATACGCGGGCGGTGCGGGTCTTCGATCAGTGACAGGTGTTCGGGTAAGACCTGCTCTCCCAGACTGTCCTTCAGCCATGACGCACCACGGGCAATGGCGGCGCCGTTGCTGGCGGCCAAAAGATGACCGATCAGCGAAGACGAAATCCGCTCGTCAAACAGAACAGGGAATGTGCCTGTCGCGGGTTTTTGTGCCCCAATCAGTGCAACGGCGCGTTCACCTGCCGAGCGGCCAATCTCATCAGGGCTGCGCAGGTCATTTTGGAACGTGCGGCTGTCGCCGTCATAGTCACGTTCCATCCCCGTGCCTTCGCCCGAGATGGCAACGCAAGAGGTCGAGCGGCTGCTGCGGGAATACCCGCCGGAAAAGCCATTTGTGGCAGCCAGATGCACGCGGTGGGTGCCGTAGGCTGCCGCTGCGTCGGATACTTGGGACACACCCTGAATTGCCAATGCGGCAGCTTCGGCAGCCAGCGCATCCTGCAAAAGCGCATCTGCCGATGGTTCCGGCGTCGGGTCGAATTGTTCCAGCGCCGCGATATCCCAGTCTTTTGCAAGCTGGTCGGGTGTGGCCAACCCTGTAAAAGGATCTTCCGGAGCTTCGCTTGCCATGGCCACCGCACGTTGCGCCATCGCCGTCAGCGTTTCGGGGCGACTGTCCGAACTTGAGACGATCGCCTGCCGCTTGCCCAGAAACACACGCAGTCCCAGGTCGGTGCCTTCGGACCGTTCCGCGTGCTCCAGCGCGCCACTGCGGACTTCAACCGATACCGATGAGCCATCCAGAACGATGGCATCCGCCGCTTCGGCCCCGGCTTTGCGGGCCGCGTCCAGCAGGTTATGGCTGATTTCTTCGGGTGTGCGGGTCATGAGGCCTCCGGTCTGTGTGCATTCGACCTAGCCTTGGACCGCCGGTCTCGCAAGGCCTGCGGCTATTTTAGGTTGAGCAAACTATTGAAATGGAATTCGCCACGATGCGCCCGGTGCCGGAGTTCGCACCGCGGGCGAAGGATTGGGAAGGCAGCGGTGCCGCCTTCCCGAAGTGTTACTTGATACGTTGGCCATTCGCCAGAATCTGACCATCCGCAGTGAATTCGATTTCCGAATTCAGCGTGTCGGGCTCGTCACCCGGTACGGCCATCAGACCCATCATCATCCGCGCGCCCATTGCATCGCTGTCTGACACCAGCCCCATCTCGATCAACTTGTCGATCAGGGCGTTGGCACCATTCAGTTTCAGCTTGGCAACGCCGGTCGGCGTGGGCATTCCGTCGAACTCTGAGACGTTGGAGTTGTCGAAGGTGAAATCGCCTTCACCGGTCAGCTTGGCCCCGACCAGAGACACCAGCAGTTCGTTGATCTTCAGCGAGTGCAACTCGCCCGGTGCTGCGTCAGATGTATCCAGGTTTTCGACTGCGGTGGGATCAAAGATGTTCAACAGAACCTTGGCGGTTCCGGTGGTGTCCAGCGCAATCGTCGCCGGGTCACGCGGCAGGGCGCCTGCTGGGTCGAACATGCTCCACAGGATATCCGACATGGTGAAGTCAGTCAGGTTCATGGCGAATCCAAACGGTTGGATTTCCTCGGATTTCTGCACCGGGATTTCAAACTTGAACCCGGCATTCTCCATCGCGATTTCAATCGGGAAGGGCAGGTCGGCGGTCGTCACTGCGACTTTCGCGCTGTTCTGCTCGATATCATAGGCAAGACGCTCGGCGTCGATGCTGGCGCCAAATTTGCCACCTTGGGATTCGCTTCCGACCGAGAATGCCTCGCCTTCGCTGGTGCCTGCAATCGCGTTCTGGCCGGATCCGTAGGTGAACAGCCCCGAGAACGAGAAGCCCGCCTTATAGAAGGCCTGCGGGTCCGAGATGTCGAATTCGGATGGGATAACGTTTGTGCCTTCAAACGCCAACTGGCTCATCGAGCCGTCAACCCTAGCCGTGTCGCCGCTGTCCGGGTCCTGAAATGCCATATCATAGGTCATCCCACCCGCAGTGAACTTCTGTTCTATGTCACGGTTTTCGCCGATTTTCATAACCGAGCTGCCTGCCAGATCTGTCATGTTCAGGCTGAGCGCCAGCGCATCAGCGGGCATCTTTTCGCCGTCCACATTCAGACCATCCAGCTTGATACCTATCGTGTCGGCCGAATAGTCGTAGGTCATCTCGTCGGGCGAGCCCGAAACGACTAGGTTCATTCCGGTCTCAGAATAGTTGATATCGACCGAGAATTCCTCGCCATCTCCCTGGCCGGACACCGTCATCACATAGGTGTCAGGGAAATCGATGCTGACCGTGCCGTCGCCGTTTTCCGTCAGGCTCATTTCCGGAACGACCATCTGGAAGGTTGCATCCTCTTCCGGCAGGTCCATCGAAACGGCCATGTCGGCAATCGTAGTTACATTGCCTGAAACGGTTTCGTCGCCAGAAACGGTGTACCCCATTTGGCCCAGATAGGTTTTCCAGTCATTCCAGACATCCTGCGAGGTCAGGTCGGCAAGTGCGCCTTGTGTGATAACGGCATAAGCCAAAACAGCACCGCAACTGCGGCGAAGGAAAACGGACATTACAGTACCCTTCTAGATAATTTTGCCGGCATCGTCGTGCTTGTGGCGTCGGGCGTCAAGGGGCAAGGGCTGGACCCTTTCCCCCTTCGCGCGGTAAGCATTCACACAAATTCAAACCGTTGGAGGTATAGGAACCAAATGCAGGGGAAAACCGTACTGATAACTGGGGCCAGCCGCGGCATCGGAGCAGAGGCAGGGCGCCTTTTTGCCGCAGCAGGTGCAAACGTGGCGCTGCTCGCGCGTAGCCGCGATCAGATCGCCGCATTGGCATCTGCGCTGGGCGAAAACGCAATCGCACTGGAATGTGACGTCAGTGATTTTGCGCAGGTCGAACAGGCTGTGGCAGATTGCGTCGACCGCTTTGGCGGTTTGGATGTTCTTATCGGGAACGCCGGCGTCATTGATCCGATCTTTCATCTTTCGAACGCGGATGTTGCGGCCTGGGACAAGGCGATCGACATAAACCTCAAGGGTGTGTTCTACGGAATGCGCGCTGCCCTGCCCATCATGCGCGCAGCCGGTGGAGGCACCGTGCTGACCGTATCATCAGGCGCGGCCTCGAACCCGGTTGAGGCATGGAGCCACTATTGTGCCTCCAAGGCCGGTGCAAAAATGCTGACGGAATGCCTCCATCTTGAGGAATCGTTGCACGGTATCCGCGCCATGGGTCTGTCGCCGGGGACCGTGGCGACGGGTATGCAGCGGGTCATCAAGACAAGCGGTATCAACGCCGTCAGCCAGTTGGACTGGAGCGATCATATCCCTGCCGACTGGCCAGCGAAGGCGCTGCTGTGGATGTGCACGTCCGATGCGGATGAATTTTTGGGGACCGAAATCTCTTTGCGGCGTGAAGATATTCGACAAAGGGTTGGGCTGACGTGATCGAACTGAAGAAAGAAGACGGGTTGTGGATCGTCACTCTGAACAACCCCGGCAAAGCCAACGCGCTGACTGGGGCGATGTTGACCGAATTGGCCGAAATTGCCGAAGCCGCTACCGAGGCACGCGCGTTTATCCTGACCGGAGCGGGCAGCGTGTTCAGCGCCGGCGCCGATCTGGCCGAGGCGCGCGCTGGGCTTGCAACCTCGGACGTATGGGAGCGTTTGTCGGGTGCGATCGCTGCCCTTCGATGCCTGACCGTCGCCGCTTTGAATGGCACTTTGGCGGGCGGCGCGAACGGGATGGTGCTCGCCTGTGACATTCGAATTGCGGTCCCGTCTGCCAAGTTTTTTTATCCTGTGATGAAGCTGGGCTTTCTCCCGCAACCGTCCGATCCGGTGCGCATGTCGGCGCTGATAGGGCCGTCACGCACCAAGTTGGTCCTGATGGCCGGGCAAAAGATCACCGCGGACGAGGCCTATGCCTTTGGTTTGGTGGATCGGGTGGTGGCACCGGATGCGCTGATGCAGACAGCGCGTGAACTGGTCGCTGATAGCACCGCCGCCGATCCCAAGATCGCTGCCGGTATCGCAGGGCTGTGTCGATGAGGTTGTCTGGCCTGCGACTGCGCGTCGCCGATCCTGAACAACTGGGCAAATTTTATACGGACGTTCTTGGAATGTCGGTGCAAACTCAAGGAGTGAGCCTGCGCATTGGCTATCCGGGGCAGGACGCCGATTTGCTGCTGATGCCTGGCGGCGGCGGATACACCCATGACACCGGACAACGCTATTGGAAGATCGGCATCACCGTACCGGATGTCGATCTGGCGGCCGCATTTTTGCGCGAAAAGGGAATTGAGGCATCAGATCCGAAACAGTTTCTGGACATTGGGTATATGTGTCACCTCAATGACCCCGAAGGGTTCGTGATCGAACTGCTTCAGCATGATTTTGAAGGGAACCGGCCGCCAAACGCGGCAGACCCGAGCGATCCGTTTGCGCAGGCTTGTATCGGCCAGATCACCCTGCGCACCGGGGATATAGCAGCCGAGGACGCATTCTGTCGTGATCAGGGTATGCGCCTGCTTTCGATGCAGGATGTTGGTCAATACGGGTTTGATCTGCATTTTTATGCATTCACCGACGAGGTTCCGCCAAACCCAGACCCTTGGGCCGTGGAAAACCGCGAATGGCTTTGGAAACGCCCCTACACAACGTTGGAGTTCCAGCACGTCGACGGCGTCCAATTTTCCAATGTTCCCGATTACCGCGGGTTGGAGTTTCAAGGGCTTGCCGCGCCGACACGGGATGCGTTTGGCGACCCGGTAAACCCCGGCTGATCAACGACCCCAACGCTTGCCCGGAACCTTCGACCGAAACCCGGGCGGGCGTTTGCGAACCCAGTTCAGGAATTTCTCCAACCTCGGATGGGCGCGCAGGGCCTCGACGGTGTTGAATTCACGGGTCAATTCCGCCTCGGTCAGGGTTACATGCACCTCTTTATGGCAGATCTGGTGCAGCAGGACGGTGGGTCCGCCCTTGCCCCCTTTGAGTTTTGGGATCAGATGGTGCAGGCTTCCGCCCCCGTCCGGGATCGGGCGGTTGCAGAGCGGGCAGATCGGATCGCTGTTCGTCATGACGAGGGTAAGGTTGCGTCAGGTGGCGCGAAAGGCAAGAGGGCAGGGATGGCACAGGCACTGGTGATCGGCGGCGGACCCGCAGGCCTGATGGCGGCCGAGGAACTGGCCAATGCCGGGCATTCTGTTGTGGTGGCCGAAGCCAAGCCTTCGGTTGCGCGAAAGTTCCTGATGGCGGGAAAGTCCGGGCTGAACCTGACCAAGGACGAGCCGTTTGAAACTTTGCTGGGATCCTATGGTGAGGCCGCGACCTGGTTGCGACCAATGATTGCCGAATTCGATGCGTCGGACGTGCAAACATGGGCGCAAGGGTTGGGGCAAGAGTTGTTCACGGGCTCGACCGGTCGGGTGTTTCCGACGTCGATGAAGGCCTCTCCGCTGTTGCGGGCGTGGCTGGCACGGCTGGCAGAGGCTGGCGTTCAGGTCAGAACACGCTGGCGGTGGGTTGGCTGGGATGGTGCCCAAGCCGTATTCGACACGGCTGTTGGCAGGCAGAACCTGTGCCCCGATGTGACAGTTCTTGCGCTGGGCGGGGCAAGCTGGTCGCGGTTGGGATCAAACGGAGCATGGGCATTGGTGCTACAAGATAAAGGCGTACCACTCTCGCCTTTCGCACCCGCAAACTCAGCCGTTTCCGTAGATTGGAGCCCCCATATGCAGCCGCATTTTGGCGCGGCTTTGAAATCGGTTCGGTGGAGGGCCGGAGAGTTGGAGAGCCGCGGCGAGGCTGCGGTGTCGGCGACAGGGTTGGAAGGGGGCGGATTGTACTCACTGACCCCGGCCTTGCGTGACAGAGCACCGCTTTTTGTTGATTTGGTTCCGGATTTGGATGCCGATACGTTGCGTAGCCGGTTTGCGTCAAAGAAATCGAAAACGACCCTGTCCCAGTGGCTGAAGAAATCTCTTCACCTGTCTCCGCAAAAGGTTGCCCTGTTTCATGAAATGTCCAAGCGCGATGGCCAGTTTCCATCGCTAGACGTAAGCGTGATCAAGCATCTGCAGATCAGACACTCGGGCCTGCGCCCGATGGACGAGGCCATCTCCACAGCAGGAGGTGTGCCACGTTCGGCGCTTAATGAGGGGCTCATGCTAACTGCATGTCCCGGAGTGTTTTGCGCGGGCGAGATGCTGGATTGGGAGGCCCCGACCGGGGGGTACCTTCTGACAGCCTGCCTGGCGACCGGCCGTTGGGCTGGGCGTTCGGCGGCATATTGGTTGGATCAAAGCGGTTAGCGGGTCCGCGCCAGCATCGCCAAACGGATCATGGCACGTTCGACCAATGCCATGGCCGGTGCCGTTTGCCCGGCCGAGCGCAGCGACAGGTCCGTATCTGTCAGAACCGTCAACGCAGTTTGCAATTTTGGCGCACCCCACCCTTGGGCCTGACGCAGAATGCGGTCGCGCCGTTTCCCATAGATCGGGGGGCGCAGCTTGCCGATGCCCTGTGCTGCTCCGCCCGGATCGGATGCGCAGGCGTACAAAGTGCGGAAGTGCCTTGTCGCGCCGATGCACAGGCTGACCGCATTGGTGCCCTGTGATTGCAAACGTCGGATCAGCGGGCCGATTTCACCCGCGCGACCATCGGCAACCACGTTCAGCACATCATCCAGTGCGGCCTCGGTCGAGCGGGGCGCGCAGGCTTCGACGTCTTCAATGGTCAGCTCGGAACTGTCACCGCGCTTGTAAAGCGACAGTTTCTCAATCGTTTGGGTAAAGTCACCGGGGCTTATACCGGTTGCCAGCTCAGCAATCGCGGCCATCGAATCGCGTGGAATGTTCTGCAAACCGGCCTCAGAAAGTACTCGTTCGACTTCGGCCCGGGATGGCGGGTCGTCATAGATACCTACCGCATAGGCCGAGCGGTGCGATTCGAACGCTTTGCGAATCTTGGAACTGGCCTTGAGCTGCCCGGCGGTGACGATGATCTGGGCATCGCCAGCCACCCAATCCTCCAGCGCGGCAAGGATTGCCGGGGCGGCCGTGTCGGTTGTGTCTTCGACGAACACAGCGCGCGGCCCGGGAAAGAACCCGACCGCCTTGACCGCATCCAGCAACAAGGCCGGATCGCCACGCAGATCGCTTCCGGGCAGGCGGGTCAGCCGCATCTCTTCTTCGGCGTTTGCCCCCAGCAGAGCGGCCAAAACCTGTTGCCGCTTTAGCGCCACGCGCATCGCATCCGCACCGTAGATCAACAGCCCGGTCTTGTCCGCGTCGGGTCTCGAAAAATATCCCTCGGCCTCGCGCGGGCTCAGCTTCATGCGGACAGGTCCGGCGTGGCGTACAGCCGACTGATGATCTGATCGGACAGAATCACCATCAGGCGCTGCGTTGCATCCCGCTCATCAGCCAGGGTGGATACGGTGGAACCGGCAGCCGAATACCCCACGAAGTCCGTCACCGAGCCCGAGGCAAGAACTTGCCCCGTCGCTTTCGATCTAAGCGAATAGTTGGCGGTCCCGTTGATGATAAGACGGTTGGTTTCGTTCGTTGAGGTGATCGATGCCGCCACCGTCTGGGTCACGACGGAAACGTCCAGACTGTATTCACTGCCGGATGTTGCGCTACGGCCTAGCTTTTGTTCCAGATCTTCGACCAGAAGAAAGCTGGTGACCGTGTTTGGTGCCGACACTTCCACGCGACCAAAAAGCGCCGAGCCCGATCCGCCCGGAGCGTACACAGGTTCAAACCCGCAGGCGGCAAGGGCCAGCGGCATCAGCAAAAAGGTTCTGCGGTTAAACGACGACATTCACAATCCGGCCCGGTACAACGATTACTTTCTTGGGTGTAGCGCCATCCAGCGCCTTTTGCACAGCTTCGGTGCTCAGCGCGACTTTTTCAACCTCGTCCTTGGGCATATCCTTGGCCACGCTGATTTCCGCGCGGCGCTTGCCGTTGATCTGGATCGGCAGGGTGACGGTGTCGTCCACTAGCATAGCTGCATCCGCAATTGGCCATGGCGCCGTGGCAACCAGCCCTTCGCCACCCAGCAGCTGCCAAAGCTCCTCGGACAGGTGCGGGGTCATCGGCGACATCAGCTGTGCCAGTGTTTTGGCGGCCTCGCGTTTGGCTGCGGTGCCTGCCTTGGATTTGGCCAGCGTGTTGGTGAAAGCATAAAGCTTGGCGATTGAGGCATTGAAGCCGAAAGATTCGACGCCGCCTGTGACGTCATGGATGGCTTTGTGCATCTCGCGCAGCAGGGCTTCATCCTCGGCATTGGCCGGAACATCCGATTCGGCGATTTCCGAGGCGATGCGGTGCACGCGGCTGAGGTGCTTAAATGCGGCTTCGGCACCGGATGCGGTCCACTCGACGTCTCGCTCAGGCGGCGAATCGGACAGGACGAACCAACGCGCGGTATCGGCGCCGAAGGCCGAGATGATGCTGACCGGGTCGACCACGTTTTTCTTGGATTTAGACATCTTGGCCGAAGGAATGATCTCAACCTCGGTGCCGTCGGCCAGTTTTCCGTCGGTCACATCTTCGGGCAGGTGATAGACCGGACGGCCATTGGCGTCGCGTGTCTGATAGATCTCATGCGTGACCATGCCCTGCGTGAACAGAGCATTGAACGGTTCGATGGCTTTCTCCGGCATATGACCCGTGATGTTCATCGCCCGCGCGAAGAAGCGCGAATAGAGCAGGTGCAGAATCGCGTGCTCGATCCCGCCGATATACTGGTCGACATTCATCCAGTATTCGGCCTCGGCCAGATCGGTGGGCGTGTCAGCACGCGGCGCGGTGAAACGGGCAAAATACCACGACGAATCGACAAAGGTGTCCATCGTATCGGTTTCACGCTTGGCAGGCGCGCCGCAAGACGGGCAAGGGGTGTCACGCCAATTGGCATGGCGGTCCAGCGGGTTGCCGGGGATCGAGAAGTCGATGGGTTTGCCGTTGCCATCGTCGTAAGGCAATTCGATCGGCAGATTCTCTTTCTTCTCGGGCACGGTGCCACATTTGTCGCAATGTACGACCGGAATCGGGCAGCCCCAATAGCGTTGACGGCTGAGCCCCCAATCGCGCAGGCGGTATTTTGTGACGCCTTCACCCCAACCTGATCTTTCCGCGAAATCGACGGTGGCGTTGATCGCCTCATCCCCCGTGGCCTCGGTCAGGCCTGCGAAGTGGTCCACCCAGCGGACTTTTTCAGTTTTCGGCGGCACAAAGGCGATCTTGTCGACCGGCGTATCGTCATCCAGTGCAAAGAAGGTGTCGATGACCGGCAGGCCATACTTGCGGCAGAAATCAAGATCACGCTGGTCATGCGCGGGGCAGGCAAAGATCGCGCCAGTTCCGTAATCCATCAGGATGAAATTGGCGATCCAGACCGGCAGTTCCCAATTCGGGTCCAGCGGGTGACGCACGCGAATGCCGGTGTCGTAACCCAGCTTTTCGGCCGTTTCGATGGCCTCTTCCGTGGTGCCACCTTTGCGGCATTCTGCAACAAATTCAGCCACTTCTGGGTTTCCAGCCTCAAGCTGCTTGGCAATCGGGTGATCCGGCGAGATACCAACAAAGGACGCGCCCAAAAGCGTATCGGGCCGAGTCGTATAGACGGTGATGGGCGCACCACCATCAGTACGTTCGAAGCCAAATTGCAAGCCGCGCGACTTGCCGATCCAGTTTTCCTGCATCAGCCGCACTTTGGCCGGCCAGTTCTCCAGCGTATCAAGCGCATCCAGCAATTCTTCGGAATAGTCCGAGATTTTGAAGAACCACTGGGTCAGCTCGCGCCGTTCCACCAGCGCGCCCGAGCGCCAGCCACGTCCATTTTCCACCTGTTCATTGGCCAGAACGGTCATGTCGACCGGGTCCCAGTTCACCACGGCGTTCTTGCGGTAAACCAACCCGGTGTCGAGCATATCGAGGAACAGAGCCTGCTGCTGGCCATAATATTCGGGGTCACAGGTGGCGAATTCGCGGGACCAGTCTATCGACAGGCCCAGTGGCTTCATCTGACCGCGCATGTCGGCGATGTTGCTGTATGTCCAGTCTTTCGGGTGGCCGCCAATGGCCATGGCGGCATTTTCTGCGGGCATTCCAAAAGCATCCCAGCCCATCGGGTGCAGCACGTTATGCCCCGTCGCTAGCTTGTGACGCGCAATGACGTCGCCCATCGTGTAGTTGCGTACATGCCCCATATGGATTCGCCCAGACGGGTAGGGAAACATCTCAAGCACATAATATTTCGGCTTGTCCGCCTTATGGTCGGCGTTGAAGATCCCGGCCTTGTCCCAGGCCTCTTGCCATTTTGCTTCGATTTCGGTGGCCGAGTAGCGCGACATTGTGCGGTCCTTCGTGAATGAAAACGCCGGGCGTGAACCCGGCGTGGTAATATTGTGATTTTCGGCGGGTGGCTAGAGTTTGTTGTCCGCAATGCGCAACTGGCGTGCGCGATTCAGGATCGCATCCTCGACCGCCCGGGCCGTTGCAGCGCTGACCGGAGCGCCTCCGCTGCTTTGCAGTGCCACCGAAAGCGACCGCGCCGCCAGGGCCGGGTCACTTATATGCACGGTCGCGCGATAAGAACGTCCGCCACCGGGTGGCGTGCCGTAACCTGTTACGATCACGCCGGTAAATGGATCAACTTCCTGAATTGGGAGGAAATTCAGCACATCCAGCGAGGCAGCCCAAAGATACCGATTTACATTGACGATCTGTTCGGCATTCCCGCGGTTGAACACATCCCAGATTGTTGTGCGTTCTGGATCGTTCAGCTCTCGTTCTTCTGTACGTGTGCTATCTGTATACAGCAATGCGGGATTCGGAGCCGCACTCTGATTCTGTCCGCAGGCCGACACGGCAGCAGTCATTATGATCAAACCGAAAATCGTCTGCAGGCGCATTGTCGACTGGTCCTGTTTCACTTGGTCTACTTTGTTACGTGTTACTCCTAGACAAGGTCCAGTTCAGCAACAACCCTATTCTTGTTACACATGTCAGTGTGGACGGCAGTTTAGTCCCCAAATATCGACTGTGGCATCCTTGCACCAATTTGGGGCCAATGCACCCTTCACATTTAAGGCAAGCTTGCGCTTTGGGGGTAATCCGAGCGAAACGGTTCCCGTGCTGAGACATGTGCTGAGGCATGTGTCGAGTAGAAAAACTTTTGAAACCGAGGGAAACAAGATGAAAAAAGTTCTCTTCGCATCGACCGCTCTGATCGCAACCGCAAGTGTTGCAGCGGCCGACGTTAAATTCAGCGGCTATGGCCGTTTTGGTATTGGCTACTACGAAGACCGTACCGGTGACGTAAACAACTTCACCACAGACGCAAACGGCGACATCATTGCCGATGGCACCGCGAACGTCGAAACCGACAGCACCATCCTGGTCTCGCGTTTCCGTCTGAACATCGACGGCACCGCAGAAACCGATGGCGGCGTTGAGTTCTCGGCTCGTGTTCGTCTGCAGGCTGACGAAAACGCCGACACCGGCGAAGCCAACTCGGCTGGCCTGAACGGCGCACGCTTCTCGGTCATCTACGGTGGTCTGCGTGTTGACGCTGGCAACGTTGCTGGTTCCTTCGACAACCTGGCAAACTACTACGGTAACGAGCCTGGCCTGGAATCCTTCATCGGTCAGTACTCGGGCGTTGACTATAGCTTCCTGGGTTACTCGTCGACCGGTTCGGGTTCGAACGCTGTGTTCTTCCAGTACGCAGTTGGCGATTTCGCATTCGGCGCGTCATATGACCAGGCAACTATTGCTTTTGACGGTGTTGCGCAGGACGCAGACCGCTGGGACATCAGCGCAACCTACAACTTCAACAACATCACCGCTGCACTGGCCTATGGTCAGACCAAGGCGAACGTGAACAGCGCGAGCGAAAAGCAGTCGCTGACCGTTCTGACCCTGGGTGCAGAATTCGGTGACTTCTCGGGTACTCTGTTTGTAGCTGACGATGACGTTGTAAACGACGATCGCAACGGCACCGCATACGGTCTGTCGCTGGCCTACAACCTGGGCGCGGCAACCACTCTGACCGCTGCTTACGGTGACGGTTCGGCGGATGACGACCTGCAGCAGTATGGTATCGGCGTTAAGTACGACCTGGGCGGCGGTGCATCGCTGCGCGGTGGTCTCGGCCAAGAGAAGCGCGGCGACGGCGACAGCCGTGTACGTGCCGACTTCGGTGCTCAGTTCAACTTCTAAGTTGAGCTAAACCACAAAGTTTAAGGGCAGGTCTTCGGACCTGCCCTTTTCTTTTGCGCGGACTTGGTGTTTTCCTGCCCCAAAGCAGAGAGAGGAAATCCATGTCGCTGCACGACATCACTGCCCGCATCGCCAAGGCCGAATCCGCCGCCGGACGACTTGCGGGTTCGACAAAGCTGATCGCGGTTTCAAAGGTCCAGCCGAATGAACGTGTTGAGGCTGTACTAAGCCAGGGCCACCGCTGTTTTGGGGAAAACCGCGTGCAGGAAGCGGCCGAAAAATGGCCGGGCTTTAAAGAGCAATTCTCAGGGATAGATTTGCATCTGATCGGGCCGCTGCAAACCAACAAGGCCCGGCAGGCAATGGAGCTGTTCAACGCGATTCACTCGGTGGATCGGCCCAAGTTGGCCAAAACGCTGGCACGGCTGGCGCAAGAGCTTGGCCACTGCCCGGATCTGTTCATTCAGGTCAACACCGGAGAAGAAGAGCAAAAAGCAGGGATCATGCCGGTTGATGCGGACGCCTTCATCGCCGAGTGCCGCGAACTGGATTTGCCGGTTCAGGGATTGATGGCAATTCCACCAGTTGAAGAAGAACCCTCGCTGCATTTTGCGTTGCTGGCCAAAATTGCTGAACGCAACGGGTTGCCGGGCTTGTCGATGGGGATGAGCGGTGATTTCGAGCAGGCGATTGCGTTGGGTGCCACCCACGTGCGCGTGGGGTCCGCCATCTTTGGCGAGCGAGTCAAACCTGCGGGATAATCAGACGCGTTCCGGGGGAAATTCTACGCGCGATCCAATGCAAATGGTCGCGGCGAAACGCGACACAGCCTTCGGTCGGGTAGCCGGGGCGTCTCCACTGGTGAAGGAAAATGGCTGAACCGCGGTCCTGCACAGAGTTCGGCCAGTTCCAGTCGGTGATCAGAACAAGATCATACAAAGGATCTGCGCGCCGCAGCTTTTCGTGGCTGGGCGCATAGGGCGCGCTGACTATCTGATTGTACTGACCGTCCGTGCTGTCATCAGACCAAAGATCTCCGGGGCCTATCGGGATGGCCCATGAGGCCGGAATTGCCAATCTGTCCGGCCGAAACAGCATACCGACAATGTGGTGTACCCCGATTGGGGTTGCCCCATCGCCTTCGTGCTTGTCATCTGTCAGGCCTCCTTTTCCGACCGAACAGGGAAAGAGGCGACCGGCAAACCGGACGCCTCGTGGCGTAAGCACCAGATCGTCAGGGGTCACAGCAAATGACCTGATTTCGCTGCCTTAGTGGCCAGATATCCCCGGTTGTGGGCTGTTTCACCCACTTTCAGCGGCACTCTTTCGGTCACGGCGATGCCTGTTTTTTCCATCATCGCGATTTTCGCCGGGTTGTTTGTCAGCAATCGAACCGACGAAAAACCAAGTTCTTTGAGGATGTCCGAGCCTAGTCTGAAATCGCGTTCATCGTCTTCGAACCCCAATCGGTGATTGGCCTCGACCGTGTCAAAACCCTGATCCTGTAGGAAATAGGCCCGCATTTTGTTGGCAAGGCCGATGCCGCGTCCCTCCTGATTGAGGTACAGCAACACGCCAGCACCTTCGGAGCCCATCTGGGCAAGGGCCCCACGCAATTGCGGTCCGCAATCACATTTCAAGCTACCCATCAGATCGCCAGTAAAGCAGGCCGAATGCAATCGGGCCAATACCGGTTTGCTTCGGTCTGGACGCCCTATTTCTACGGCATAGTGCTCTTCTCCGCCATCTTCTGGGCGGAAAACGTGCAGCCGCCCGGCCTCGGACACTTCCATCGGCAGGCGCGCGGCGGCAATCGCGTGCAGGGCGCTTCGATCTGCCAGATGCGGTGCAGCGCGGGTGTGGTCGATGCAGGTCAGGCCGTGTGCCACCGCAAAATCGCGACCGTCATCAATGGGAACCACCACGGCGGCCGGCAAGAGGCGTGCGGACTTCGTCAAAGCGATGGCAATACGGTGCAGATTGGCACTACCCTGACGCTCGGACATCAGGGGGCCTTTCATCGGGGTATTCAAATCATCCGAGGGATCGGCGACCGCCTGAACCCATGCGATGTCGGTGTCTGATGGGATGATTACCCGTGCGAGGTCGCCATCATATGCGCGTGCCTTCAGCGTTTCTGCGCGTCTTACGGTGATCGCGACCACGGGCTGACCTTCGAAGTTCCGTAGGTCGGCCAGCCGTTGTGCGCTTAATGTCTCGGACGCTATCGCTATGACGCTGAACCCGCTGTCATCAGTCAATACGACTGGAACGCCCATGCGCAGGTCTGCGCGGGCCCGTGCCAGCAATTCCGAGATATCGGGGATAAGACTCATCTATGTTACCCTATAACGTGTTGGTCTTCATCTACCCCGAACGGAAGAAAAAGTGAAACAATTCCTCTGCGTCAGACACGAGGGCGTGAGACCATTGCAGTAAATCTTGTTGATTGCACATTTCGCACGCAAATGGTGGAAAAGGCTTAGGAGGACCGGACATGGCTCAGCTCAAGAAAATCCTGCTGGTGGATGATGATGAAGATCTGCGCGAGGCGCTCAGCGAGCAACTCGTGATGACCGAGGATTTCGACGTGTTCGAAGCGGCAGACGGTCAATCCGCCATGGAGCGCGCACGCGAGGCGATTTACGATCTGGTCATTCTGGACGTCGGTCTGCCGGACACGGACGGTCGTGAGCTGTGCCGTCTGATGCGCAAACAAGGCGTCAAAAGCCCGATCCTGATGCTGACCGGCCATGACAGCGACGCAGATACCATTCTGGGTCTGGATGCCGGTGCCAATGATTACGTCTCTAAGCCGTTCAAATTTCCGGTCCTGCTGGCCCGCATCCGCGCGCAGTTGCGCCAGCATGAACAATCCGAAGACGCGGTCTTTGTACTGGGGCCGTATACCTTCAAGCCGGCGATGAAGATGTTGATCACCGAAGAGGATCGAAAGATCCGCCTGACCGAAAAAGAAACCAACATTCTCAAGTTCCTGTACCGCTCGGCAGATGGCGTGGTCGCCCGCGACGTTCTGCTGCACGAGGTCTGGGGCTATAACGCCGGTGTCACCACACATACGCTGGAAACCCACATCTATCGTCTGCGCCAAAAGATCGAACCCGACCCATCGAACGCGCGCCTTTTGGTCACAGAATCGGGCGGATATCGCTTGGTCTCGTAACTCCGGGTGGATTGACGTGGATCAAAGTGATACTCTGGATGTGTAATTAGAATACTCCCAACCCGCGCATGTCCGGGTTATGACATGCACCTCCCTGTTGGACTGCCGGGCCTTATGGCCCGGCTTTTTTTTGTAGACGGTGGGGATTTGAAGTCCGCTTTGAGCCCACTTTGACCGACGCTGCAAGTTGATGGAAGGTCCGCTTTGTGGGAAGTACAAAGAGCTACTGAGCAGAAATAAACTGTCGTTGAAGCGGTTCCAAATCGAAGGTTGAGACGATTATACGAAAAGGCACGTTGTAGAAAATTGGCAAGAAACACTGGCAATCCACCCAAAGTAAGCATTCCGCGAATTGGTGAGCTTCCGACATGGTGGTCAAAGATTATCGGTATTAAGTGCCCGGAATGCGGTCGTCCTCAGCCACCACGAATGATGGCTTCAACTAATCCCCATCGCGGGCTCAATAAAACCGACTTCCACATGTGCGGAAGCTGTGGGAAACTTCTCTATTTGACTGGTAGGCGGCGTGTTCGGCGGTATTTCCTACTGGTGTTGCCCACATTTATCGGAGTTGCGGTTTTGGGGTTTTCTGTTCTTCGAAACATCGAAGGCCTGAACATTTATCGTGAGGCAAGGGAAGCTTATGAACCAAACTTCTTGGGTTTTCTTTTAATGTGTGCCGCGATTTACATCGCTGTGAGTCTGCTATCGCGATTTGAAAGTGTAGGAGTTGCTGAATCGTCAGAAACGGAAGTGGAACAACCGCGATCCACCCGTTAAACTTCGAGTAATCAAAGCTGCGACGCGGACATTTCTGAGTCCGAGAATACCCGTTACTCCAAGACGCTATACATCAATTGCAGACCTTGGGTCTGGCGCAGCGAATTCACACTTTGTCCGCTTAGCTGCTCTTCCTCGATCGTTTCCTATGGCACCCCATCCCTCACCACGCTAACCTCCGCCCAACCGCGACAGAGGAATCCCCCATGCCCTTTACTCTTGCTACCTGGAACATCAACTCGGTCCGCCTGCGCGAGCCTATCGTGCTGAAATTACTGCAGGAAGAAGCGCCGGACATTCTGTGTTTGCAAGAATGCAAGTCGCCGGTTGAGAAGATCCCAACCGACGGATTTGCCGAACTGGGGTACACCCACATGGTTGCAAGGGGCCAGAAGGGGTATAACGGCGTCGCCATCCTGTCGCGCCTGCCGATGGAAGAAGTCGGTGACAAGGATTTTGCAGGTCTCGGCCACGCGCGCCACATCGCTGGGCGGTTGGAAAATGGTGTCACCATTCACAATTTCTACGTCCCGGCCGGTGGCGACATCCCGGACCGTGAAAAGAACGAGAAGTTCGGGCAGAAGCTCGACTACCTCACAGATATGCGTGACTGGTTCCATGCCGAAAAGCCCGAAAAGTCCATTCTGGTTGGCGATCTGAACATCGCCCCGCGCGAGGATGACGTCTGGTCGCACAAAAAACTGCTCAAGGTCGTCTCACACACACCGATCGAGGTTGAACACCTGGCCGAAACGCAGGACGCAGGCGGATGGGTGGACATAACCCGTAAGGACATCCCCGAGGGGCAGCTGTACAGCTGGTGGTCCTATCGCGCCCGCGATTGGGACGCTGCCGACAAGGGGCGGCGTCTGGATCATGTCTGGGCCACGCAGGATATCTCGAACGCGGGGCACTCCAGCCGCGTTCTGCGTGATGCGCGCGGGTGGGAAAAACCCAGCGACCACGCACCAGTCTTTGCGACATTCGACCTTTGACCCTGCAACTCTCCCCTTGGTTTCTGCCCTTTGCAGTTGCATATAGGGGCCAAATTCGAACGAAAGAGTGAATGCCATGGACCTTCTGAACGCCGCAGCCGGACCCGATACCGCCGATCTGATCAAGGACGGATCCGAGGCCACCTTTATGGCCGATGTCGTCGAGGCCTCGCAGGAAATCCCTGTGATCGTGGATTTCTGGGCCCCATGGTGTGGTCCGTGCAAAACGCTTGGGCCGCTGTTGGAAGAGGCTGTGACCGCCGCCAAAGGGGCGGTGAAGATGGTCAAGATCAACGTGGATGAGGCACAGATGATCGCCTCTCAAATGCGCGTTCAGTCGATCCCGACGGTATACGCGTTCTACAAAGGCCAGCCGGTCGATGGGTTTCAGGGCGCCGTGCCGGGGTCCGAGATCAAGGCGTTCGTGGACCGAGTTATTGAGGCCGCAGGTGGTGAAAGCCCCGGCGGTCAGTTGGATGACGCTGTTCTGGCCGCCGAAGAAATGCTGGCCGATGGCGCAGCTGTGGATGCCGCACAGACCTTTTCCGCCATTCTGGGGGAAGACCCGAACCACGCCGCCGCTTATGGCGGTCTGGTGCGCGCCCATATTGCAGCAGGCGATCTGGAGCAGGCCGAGGCGATTTTGAACGGCGCACCCGCAGAGATTTCAACCTCGGCCGAGGTTGAGGCCGCCCATGCCCAACTGGAGCTGGCGAAACAGGCTGCCGATGCTGGTCCTGTGGGTGAGCTGAAAGCAGCGGTTGAGGCAGATGCCGACAACCATCAGGCGCGGTTCGATCTTGCACAGGCGCTGCACGCCAGTGGTGAAGTTGAAGAGGCTGTTACGCAATTGTTGGAACTGTTCCGCCGCGACCGCGAGTGGGATGACGGTGCCGCAAAGGCGCAACTGTTCACCATTTTTGACGCGCTGAAGCCCAATGATCCGATTGTTCTGAACGGGCGGCGCAAGCTCAGCTCGATGATATTTGCCTAATTCCTGATCAGGGCTACACTCGGGTACATGATGCATCCCGCTGATCTGCCGGAGACGGTATCCGTTTTCCCATTGCCCGGGGCGCTTTTGCTGCCCCGGTCTCGCTTGCCGCTACATATTTTTGAGCCGCGCTACCTGCAAATGCTGGACGACGCGCTGAAAACGCCTGAACGGCTGATCGGTATGATCCAGCCGAACCCATGTCAGTCCAACGAAAGCAAACTGCATCAAATCGGCTGTGCCGGGCGTGTGACGCAGTTCTCTGAAACCGAAGACGGTCGGTACCTGATCACACTGTCCGGCGTCTCGCGGTTTCGGATCAAGTCCGAGTTGGATGCGTTTACGCCTTATCGCCGTTGTGCTGTTTCATGGGACGGGTTTGACCGCGATCTTGGCAAGGCCGAAGCGGACAATGCGTTCGATCGGTCGCGGTTTTTGGATTTGCTCGAACGGTTTTTTTCCTCGCGCCAGCTTTCGACCGACTGGGACACGTTGAAGGATGCCGATGACGAGCTTTTGGTGAATTCTCTGTCGATGCTGCTGGATTTCGATCCCGAAGAGAAACAGGCGCTGCTTGAGGCACCTTGCCTTCGCACGCGCCGCGAGACATTGGTGACATTGATTGAATTCGCCATGCGCGGCGGATCGAGCGAGGAAAAACTGCAATGACCGAAGCTGAACACCCCTTTGACCGCCACATGCTTGAGGCGCTGATCTGTCCGCAGACGCACACCACTTTGCACTACGACGCCGAAAAGCAGGAACTGGTGTCCAAAGCCGCCAATCTAGCCTTTCCGATCCGCAACGGTATCCCGGTGATGTTGGTGGACGAAGCCCGGCAGCTAGACTAAATCGCGCGCCCTTGCAGCAGTTTCGGCAGGTCTCCGGTTAGCCCGGCGGCCTCGCGTACAAAGCCGCGGCGCAGGCCTGGCATTGAACCAACGATCTCCATCCCGATGTCGCGCCCGAAGCGCAGAATCGGGTTGTCGTTCGAAAACAGCTTGTTGAACACATCGGTCGCCATGGCCAGCGCCGCCGTGTCGAACCGTCTCCATTCCTGATAGCGCTCCAGCACCAAAACTGATGCGATATCCTCGCCGCGCCGTCCAGCCAGTGTCAGAACTTCCGCCAAAGCGCCTACGTCGCGAAGACCTGCATTCAAACCCTGACCTGCGATTGGGTGCATGCCGTGGGCGGCGTCGCCTACCAGCGCCATGCGGTCACCAATAAAGGAATTGGCGATGGTCAGGTTCAACGGATAGGTGAACCGGTCACCCTGCAGACGGATGTTCCCCAGAAAATCACCAAATCGCGGGCGCAATACCTGCAGGTAATCCGCCTCGGGCATGGCGTTGATGCGTTTGGCAATTTCAGAGCGTTCGCTCCAGACGATCGAGCTGCGATTGCCGGTCAGCGGCAGAATCGCCAAGGGGCCGGGGGGCATGAAGAACTGATGCGCCACGCCGTTATGGGGCAGCTCATGCTCGATGGCACACACCAGCGCGGTCTGGCCGTAGTCCCAACCGGTGCGCTTGATCCCAGCACGCGCGGCGGTGCCACTGCGGCGCCCGTCGCAGCCAACCAACAATCCGCCGGTCAGGGTCGTGCCATCATCCAGCGTCAGCGTTACGCCGGTTTCGTCGGTGGCTTGGGCAACAACCGTTTTGCCGCTGATCTGCGTAACACCGCTTTGTTCGGCCATTGTGTCAAGAAACGCGCGGCGCAGGTGGCGGTCTTCGACCATGTAACCCATCGGGCCTTCTTCAATCTCGGCATGGTCAAAATGCAAGAAAAACGGGGATGAACCAGCGCCGGAATGGCCATCGGTGACCTTGATCTCAAGCATGGGTTGGGCATGGTCTGCCACCTTGTCCCAGACGCCAACCGCATCCAGCAGCCGCTGCGAGGCCAGCGCCAGCGCATAGGCGCGCCCGTCGAAAGCCGCGTTTTTCCGCGCTTTTTCAGCCAATGCGTCAATAACGGTGACAGAATGCCCTGTCTGCGCCAGTGCCAGTGCCAGGGCCGGGCCGTTCAGGCCGCCGCCTACAATCAGGATATCCGAGTTGTGTTCCATGGCCTGCAATATGCGCGCCCTTTCGGGATTGTCCATGTGCGGTCCTGTCGCTACCGTCCTCCAAAGTGCTTTTTCCAGAGGGGGCGGGGATGCAGGACTGGCTGACCATGACGGCGTGTGATCTGGGTCGGGGTATCGGCATGGGACAGATCGATCCGGTTGAATTGACCGAGACTTATCTGGCCGCCATCGACGCGCATCCGCACCGCGACAGGATCTATGCCCGCGTTACGCATGATCGTGCACGAGCCGAGGCACAGGCTGCGCAGGAGCGCGCCAATCTGGGCCTGCGGCGCTCCCTGCTGGATGGTGTGCCGATCAGCTGGAAAGATCTGTTCGACACCGCCGGCACCGCGACTGAGGCAGGCTCGGCGTTGCTGAAAGGCCGGGTGCCCGAAATGGACGCGGTCGTTGTGCGTAACGCCACCGCCATGGGCACGGTGTGTTTGGGCAAGACGCATATGAGCGAGCTGGCCTTCTCAGGCCTTGGCCTGAACCCGATCACTGGCACGCCCCCATGCATTGACGATGAAGACGCCGTATCCGGAGGCTCTTCCTCCGGCGCGGCCGCATCGGTGGCCTGGGGGCTTGCCGCCTGTGGGATCGGTTCGGATACGGGCGGGTCAGTGCGCATTCCAGCGGCCTGGAACAATCTGGTCGGGCTGAAAACCACCGCCGGGCGCGTCAGCCTTGAGGGTACAGTGCCCTTGTGTCTGCGGTTCGACACAGTTGGTCCACTGACCCGCTCAGTCGAGGACGCGGCTCAGATGCTGGCCTTGCTCGAGGGGCGCTCTCCACCGGATCTTCGCGGTGCCAGCCTGAAAGGTCGCCGCTTTGCCAATCTTCAGACTGTGGCACAGGACGACCTGAGGGATGAACCGCGCAAGGCCTTTGAGGATGGGTTGCAAAAACTCACCGAGGCAGGGGCCGAGATCGTTCCGCTTGACGTCCCCGAGCTGCACGACGCCATGGCGCTGTCCGGCATTCTGTACACGACCGAAGCTTATGGGTTGTGGCGCGATGTGATCGAAGCCAACCCTAACGCCATGTATCCCGAGATTCTGGAACGGTTTCGGTCGGGTCAAAACGCGACCGGTGCCGACTACATCGCGGCCTGGTCCAGGCTGAAAGCCTGTCGGGCTGCATGGGATGCCGCCACATCCGGGTTTGATGCGGTGCTTGCGCCGACAGCGCCCATTTTGCCGCCGAATCTGGATCGGTTGATGAATGACCATGACTACTACGTCACGGAAAACCTGTTGGCGCTGCGCAACACCCGTATTGGCAATCTGATGGGACTTGCTGCACTGACACTGCCGACCGGAATACCCGGGTGTGGCGTGTTGATGATGGGATATCCAGGCTCGGAAGAGGCCCTGCTTAGGCTGGGATCAGCCGCCGAGGCGGCGTTGGCCTGAATGCCACAATCCCCTGATTCGCCACCTCTTTGTCTGGACGAAACCGGGCGCGATCTGTAGTCTGCCTGTAAAACGGGGCGAAATGATCCCGGTATTGAGGCAGTAGTTATGAATTTCCCCGAACGGTTTTCGGACCTACCGGAATATGCATTCCCGCGTCTGCGCACCCTGTTGGATCATCACCAGCCGGGTGGCGAAGTGATTCACATGACCATTGGCGCGCCTATGCATGATTTTCCGGCGTGGGTCACCGATGTGATCACAGAAAACGCGGCCGGGTTTAAAGGATACCCTCCAAACGAAGGGTCGCCCGAGTTGCGGTCGGCGATTACTGACTGGATTGATCGCCGCTATGGCGTTTCGATGGACCCTGACACCAACGTGATGGCGTTGAATGGCACGCGCGAAGGATTGTACAACGCCGCGATGGCGCTGTGCCCCGAGCAGAAAAACGGTGAAAAGCCCGTCATACTGTGCCCGAATCCATTCTACCAGGTCTATATGGTGGCCTCGCTGTCGGTTCGTGCCGAGCCTGTATTCGTATCCGCAACTGCCGCCACAGGTCACTTGCCGAACTATTCGGGGCTACCAAAGGACGTTCTGAACCGCACCGTAGCGGCCTATATCTGTTCTCCCGCCAATCCGCAGGGCGCAGTCGCCTCGCGCGACTATTGGGTCGAACTGATCCAACTGGCCGAAACCTATGATTTCCGCATCTTCGCGGATGAATGTTATTCCGAAATTTACCGCGACACGGCACCAACCGGTGTGCTGACCGTCGCGCAGGAACTTGGGGCCGATCCGGAGCGGATCACCTTATTCAATTCACTGTCGAAGCGGTCCAATCTGGCTGGTCTGCGCTCGGGCCTGATCGCCGGTGGTCCCGAGACCATCAAGAGGGTCAAGCAGTTACGCAACTACGCAGGTGCGCCTTTACCGCTACCTTTGCAGGCTGCCGCCGCAAAAGTTTGGGCAGATGAGGCGCATGTTGTAGAGAACCGCGCGCTGTATCAGGAAAAATACACGATCGCGGATGAGGTTTTCGCGGGCGTGCAGGGCTATATGGCGCCTGAAGCCGGGTTTTTCCTATGGCTGCCAGTCGAAAATGGCGAGGAAACCACATTAAGGCTGTGGCAGGAAACCGGTGTTCGGGTGCTGCCTGGTGCATATCTTTCTCAAGGTGATCCGGGGCAAAACCCGGGCGAACAATTTATCCGGGTCGCAATGGTGGCCCCAAAAACAGAGTTGCGGCAGGGGCTGATTACGCTCCGTGACTGCATCTATTCGTGAGGTACGAGGGCAAAATGGCATCATATAACGCGCGCAACCGCGATCCATTGCTGGACAGTACGACCCAGGCCGCCATCGAAAGGCGTAGCAAGGAACTGATCGGGATCGCCCTGATCCTGCTGGGGCTGGCTTCAGCCGCGATGATCTGGTCCTACACGCCGGATGATCCGAACTGGATGGTGTCGACAGACGCGCCAGTGCAGAACTGGATGGGGCGGATTGGGGCGTCGATCGCCGCGCCGCTGTTCATGATCGTCGGATGGGGCAGTTGGAGCATCGCAATGGTGCTGATCGGTTGGGGCATACGCTTTGCCGGGCATTTTGGCGAGGACCGCGCGGTGGCCCGCTTGATCTTTGCGCCGATCTGGATTGCCATCGTTTCCGTCTACGCCGCGACTTTGGTGCCGGGCGAGGCCTGGCGCACGACCCACAGCTTTGGGCTGGGTGGTTTGTTTGGTGATACCGTCATGGGCGCGTTGCTGACGCTGCTGCCCATCTCATCCCATTTCATGGTCAAACTGATGTCGCTGGCGATGGCTGCTGGCATGCTGGTGCTGGGTACATTTGTCCTTGGGTTCACAAAAGCCGACGTGCGCAAAGGCGCGCGTGCATTCTTGTTGGGTCTTGTGATGTCCTATGACATGTTGATGAACCTCTTGGGTCGCAGTGCGTCGGTGACCGCACAGGCGGCACGAGATCGCCGGGCACAGTGGGAAGAGCGTAAGGCCATCCGCGCAGAGGCCAACGACGCGGTGTTTGACGATGATATGGCGTATGCCGATCCGATGTTCGAAGAGCCGGATTTCGAAGAGCCCGAACCTGCAAAACCAGGTCTGCTGGCGCGTATGCCCAGCCTGATCCGCCGGGCCGACCCCATGCCGGAACCTGAACTGGTCGCCCGCGAACCGGTTGCCGGATTCGATGAAATGCCGGGTGAAGATCGTATCAAGTCCAAGATTTCGGCAGCCGTGCGCAATCGCAAGGTGGCCGCGGGTGAAGTAGCGCCAGAGGTCGATCCAACCCTGCCTTTGACCAAAGGGCGTGGCCGGGGGCCGGACCCGCTGATCCTGAACGCCAGAGGCGGAGAGGAGCTTCCGCCCGAGCCGCCGATGACATTGGACGGTCTGCCGCCTGAGCCGATGTTGACGGCCGAGCCTGAACCCGAATGGCAGCAGGAACCCCTGCATCATGATTTTGCGCCCGAGCCCGTCTATGAGGATGAGGCCGTATTTGAAGACGCACCCGAACCCGAACCGACCCCGCTTCCTGCGATGAAAATTCCAGTGGCCGAACCGCGCAAACCCGTGGTGGCGCAGCCCGTGCGCCGCACCCCTGCGCCGTCGCGTCGTGCACAGGCCGAAGCGCAACCTGGGCTGTCCTTTGAAGACCGGCATTCGGACTTTGAGCTGCCGCCTTTGAGCTTGCTGTCCAACCCTTCCAGCATTCAGCGCCATCACCTCAGCGATGAGGCATTGGAAGAAAACGCGCGCATGTTGGAAAACGTGCTGGACGACTATGGCGTCAAGGGTGAGATCACCAGTGTCCGCCCCGGCCCGGTCGTTACCATGTACGAACTAGAGCCTGCTCCGGGCCTGAAAGCGAGCCGGGTTATCGGTCTGGCCGACGATATCGCGCGCTCGATGTCGGCACTGTCGGCACGTGTTTCGACCCTGCCGGGTCGCTCGGTGATCGGGATCGAATTGCCCAATGAAAACCGCGAGATGGTGGTTTTGCGCGAAATCCTTGCCAGCCGTGATTTTGGCGATGGCAACCACGCGCTGCCACTGGCGCTGGGCAAAGATATCGGCGGCGAATCCATGGTCGCAAACCTGGCTAAGATGCCCCACTTGTTGATTGCGGGGACAACCGGTTCCGGTAAGTCGGTCGCGATCAACACCATGATCCTATCGCTGCTATATAAGCTGACACCGGACGAATGCCGCCTGATCATGATCGACCCCAAGATGCTGGAACTGTCCGTCTATGATGGCATTCCGCATCTGCTGTCGCCCGTTGTGACCGACCCGAAAAAGGCGGTTGTCGCCCTGAAATGGGTCGTGGGCGAGATGGAAGACCGCTATCGCAAGATGTCCAAGATGGGCGTGCGCAACATCGCGGGCTACAATGGCCGCGTAAAAGACGCGCTGGCCAAAGGAGAATTGTTCAGCCGCACCGTCCAGACCGGGTTTGACGACGAAACCGGCGAGCCAACGTTCGAGACCGAAGAATTCGCGCCCGAGGCGATGCCCTACATCGTCGTGATCGTCGACGAGATGGCTGACCTGATGATGGTCGCGGGCAAAGAAATCGAAGCCTGCATCCAGCGTCTGGCGCAGATGGCGCGGGCCTCGGGTATTCACCTGATCATGGCCACGCAACGTCCCTCGGTCGATGTGATTACTGGTACGATCAAGGCGAACTTCCCAACCCGGATTTCGTTCCAGGTGACCTCAAAGATCGACAGCCGCACGATCTTGGGTGAAATGGGTGCCGAGCAACTTTTGGGGCAGGGTGATATGCTTTTCATGGCCGGCGGCGCCAAGATTACCCGTTGTCATGGTCCGTTTGTGTCGGACGAAGAGGTCGAAGAGATCGTAAACCACCTAAAACAGTTCGGCCCACCAGACTATGTGAACACCGTGCTGGACGGCCCATCTGAGGATAAAGCCGACAACATCGATGCGGTTCTGGGCCTGAACACGGGCGGCAACACCAACGGCGAAGACGCGCTATACGATCAGGCGGTGGCGATTGTGATCAAGGATCGCAAATGCTCGACCTCGTACATTCAGCGGAAACTTGCCATTGGCTACAACAAAGCTGCGCGACTTGTTGAGCAAATGGAGGATGAAAGCATTGTTTCGTCGGCAAATCACGTCGGGAAACGCGAAATCCTCGTCCCTGAGCAATAGGATATTTAATAACAAGGGCAGAGCGCTTATCTGGTGACTTATGAAACAGATTGCCTTTGCCCTTGCTTTGACACTCGCCGCGCCTGCGGCCTGGGCGGCTGATAAGCTGCCGTTGTCCCAAATCTCAAACTACCTCAATGGTCTCAAAACCGTTGAGACCACGTTTACGCAAGTTAACGATGACGGTTCCCTGAGTACCGGAAAGCTGTGGATGGAACGCCCCGGTAAGATGCGGTTCGAATATGACCCGCCCAACAGCGCTGTGGTTCTGGCGCGCGCAGGTACGGTGCAGATCTTTGATCCGAAATCGAACCAACCGCCGGAGCAGTATCCGCTAAAACGTACGCCGTTGTCGCTGGTGCTGGCGCGCAACGTCAATCTGGGTCAGGCGAATATGGTGGTTGCCCATGATTTTGACGGGACGGCCACGGTTGTTACCGCTCGGGACCCAAAGAACCCCGAATCCGGCCGTATTGAACTGATGTTTACGGGGGACCCGATCGAGCTGCGCAAATGGGTCATTCACGACAATGCCGGCAGTCAGACAACCGTTCTGCTGGGGCAGCTGAGTACCGGCGGAAATCTCAGCAACGATCTGTTTTCCAGATCAAAAAGAAGCGGGTCAGGCAATCGCTGACCCGCACTCCTGTCAGTAGCGGCAATTGGCCAGCTGCGCCTGATAAAGCTTGGCGCGTGCATCGACGTCATTGGCGACGTTCAACAGCCAGGATTTGCTGTTATGGCTACCGCGGGCAAAGCCGGTGTGCCCCTCGTGATACGCCAGATACTGGTTGCGCGTATCTGTGGGGTGAATACCGTTCCGCTGTTGGCTTTTATTCATATACCAGCCGATGAAATCTGACGCATCGCGGATGCGGTCCCGCTTGGCGCGGCGTTTGCCGGTTTCCTTGCGATATTCATCCCAGGTGCCGTCCAGCGCCTGGCTGAATCCGTAGGCGCTGCTTTGACGGCCCATGGGGATCACACCCAGAACGTATTGGTGCGGCGTACGTGCGTCGTGTTTATAGCGGCTTTCCTGATAGATCGTCGCCATTTGAACGTGAATTGGGACGCCCCATTTTCGTTCGGTGCTTTTGAACGCCTTGATAAAATCAGGCCGTTCGCGCGCAATGCTGCACGCGTCATTCAATCTGCTCGGTGGCTGTTTGGACCCGCCACCGCAGGATGCCAAAAGCAGCACCCCGAAGAGTACGAAAAGAATTCTGCTCATGTGCCTCGTGCCTTTTTTCTTTATTCTAGCGCAAATTGAGCGATTAGGAAATCACAATCGTTATAGAACAATGGCTAGAATTATAGGCAAAGTGCCCACGCTTAGCACAGTTGATACCATGACCATCCCTGCAACCGCGTCCGAATCCGCGTCAAACCGCTCGGCCAGCAGGTACGATGTAACCGCGACCGGGGTGCACATCTGCAGGACCAATACTCCAAAAGCGGTTGCGTCCAGATCAAAGAATCGAGCTATTGCCCAGCCGAGCGCGAAGCAGACCAGCAGCTTCAGGACGGACAGCCAGATCGCCTGACCCAATTTGCGGGTCGTCAGCCTTGCAATTGCCACGCCGACTGTAATCAACATCATGGGGATGGCCATTTGGCCTAGCAGCTCTAGCGTATTGGTCAGGAACAGTGGCGTTTCCCAGTCTTGCCATAGGAATAAGGCCCCAAGCAGGGTTGCCCAAACCATCGGTTCGCGCGCAACTTTGCCGAATGCACCCTTTCCAGCGACGAGGTAAATTCCATAGGTGAAAGAAAACAGGGCGGTAATTGCCAGGAAAATGACTGCAAAACCCAGACCTGCCTGACCAAACGCAAAAATACACAGCGGCAGGCCCAGATTTCCGGTATTGCCAAAAATCAGTGGCGACAGGTAAGTCCGACGGTCCAGGTTTGAAAGTCGAACGAAAACGCCAAAGGCCACGGCAAGGCCAATATGACCCGCAATTGCGGCCAGTGTGAAGCGGGTCAACTCTCCTGCCGGGATCTCGGTTTGCATCAGCGCCACAAAGATCAGGCTGGGCACGGCAAGCGTCACGGCAAGGCGCGTCACAAACTCCAAACGGTACTCAAAACCAAGTTTGACCCAGGTGAATCCAATGCCCGCCAGCAAGAAAACCGGCGCCACAATTTCGAACACTGTCAGTAAGATGTTCACAGACTGTTTCCTTTAATTTCCGATCAATGATTGGCATTCCGGCCCGGAAAGAGGTAGTAAGATCTCTGGGGGCTGAGATAATGCTGAAGACAAATGCCAAGTACCGCCTGGGACAGGTGGTCCGCCATAAAAAGCATCCCTTCCGAGGGGTGATTTTTGACGTGGACCCGGAATTTTCCAACACAGAAGAGTGGTATCAGGCCATTCCCGAGGACAGCCGCCCCATCAAGGATCAACCGTTTTATCATCTGCTCGCAGAAAACGATCAATCCTTCTATGTGGCTTATGTTTCAGAACAAAATCTGGTTGCGGACCAATCCGGGGAACCGGTTGAGCATCCTGATATTCCTGACATGTTCGGTCCTTTCGAGAATGGCGCGTACCCGCTGCACTTTAATTTGAACTAAGTAATTTGGTGCGCCAGATTGCGCGCCCCGGTGGTCAATAACCTAACGCACAACCGTCTTTTCTGGGGTCGCTTGCGCCCTCCAGAACACCATCTGTGCGGATTCGGATTGCTTGCGCTCCGCCAAGGGGCGTTTCTGGAACCTGAACGTTGTGCCCAAAATCGCTCAATTGTTGAGATGTGCTGGGCGGAATTCCGCGTTCAAGTTTCAGAACGCCGCCGTATGCAAAGGCGCGCGGGGCGTCCACAGAGGCCTGCAAACCCAACTCATGATCCGTGAGGTTGGACAATAGGCGTGCGTGGCCTGTTGGTTGAAAAGCGCCGCCCATCACGCCAAATGGCATGAGCACACGGCCATCCTGTTTGAGCATACCGGGAATGATCGTGTGCATCGGGCGTTTGCCCGGGCCAAGCTCGTTTGGGTGACCGGCGCTCAGGTTGAAGCCTGAGCCGCGGTTTTGCAGCAAAATCCCGTATTTTTCCGATGCGATGCCAGACCCGAAGCTGTGAAATATGGAATAGATCAGCGAAACAGCCATCCGATCCCGGTCAACAACCGTGATATAGACCGTGTCCTTATGAATGGACTCGGTTAGTGGAGCCGTCGCTGGTATGGCGCGCTTGGGGTCAATCAACGCGGCCAGCTTGTCCGCCACGCTCTGGTCGAGGAATCGTTCAGCGTGGGTTGTGTGATCGGGGTCCGCAATGAACCGATTGCGCGCGTCATAGGCGAGTTTTGACGCCTCGGCCTCAAGATGGATGATTTCTGGGCCAAATGGATCAAGACCAGCCAGATCGAAGTTCTTTAGGATGTTCAAAAGCAGGATTGCAGTCGCACCCTGGCCGTTGGGCGGGTGTTCGACAAGGTCAATGCCGTTGTAGTTTCCGCTGACAGGCTGGGTTTTTGTGCATTGCGTGGCCAGAAAATCCTCGGCCGTGTGAACACCACCCAATGCTGTCAGGGCGTCAATCATATCCTGTGCAATTTCACCGGAATAAAAGGCGTCACGACCATTGCGTGCAATCCGGCGCAGAACCTCGGCTTGCCCTGGCGCGCGAAAGACCTGACCTGTTTTTGGCGCTTCGCCGTCAGTCAGGTAGTGCCTGCGCGCGGCGCCCTGTAACGTGGCAGCCCCCGTATTCCAATCAATGGCGACGCGGGGTGCAACCGGGACACCCACCTCGGCATAATGTATGGCTGGCTGTAGAATTGCGTCCAGCCCAAGCTTTCCTTCGGATTCTGCCAAATGGCAAAACGCATCAATTGCACCGGGAATGGTCACAGCATCGGGCGTGTTCAATGGCACTGAATCCAGCCCTTCGGCCCGCAACCGATCGGCATCCGCCGCTGCTGGCGCGCGGCCAGACCCGTTCAGAGCCCGAATTTGATCTTCGCCCGCGCGATTGAACAGAACAAAGCAATCACCGCCTATCCCGGTCATCTGCGGTTCACAAATGCCCAGCAGCACGGCACCTGCTATGGCGGCGTCCATGGCATTGCCGCCTTGTTGGAGAATACTCACCGCAGCCTGCGCGGCCAGAGGATGTGATGTGGCGCACATTCCTTCGGTTGCCAAAACTTCGGACCGACCCGGAGTGTGAAAATCCCGCATAGCTTTGCCTTCTCCCTTTGAACGCGCCGAAGGTAAAGCGTGGTCAGAGATTGTCTAGTCACATCAAGGAGAAGATCCTCGGCGCCGTTCACTGGGTGGGGGCTGTGACACGAGGCGCCGAGGGAAGCTATCTGAGCTACGGATACCTTTTTGCCCTTTGTTTGCGGCGCGGCAATGGTGCGATCTGGGCCATTATGTGACGATTTTGGGTCAGGTGGTCGGGTTTGGAAAGTCAAACCGCAGGGACAACCGGTTGCAGCCATTGCGATGTTCATAGCGAATGTCGCTGGTCAGTTCGTGGATCAGGAACCAGCCAAACCCGCCTTCGGGCAACTCGTCGAGTGTCGATCCCAAAGGCGCGGGCACACCATCGGGCACGCGAAATCCAGGCAAAGGAGTCCCGGTGTCAGAGATCAAAATGTCCAGCCAGTTTTGATGCAGGCGACAATGCACCCGGACCTTGGCCGGAGTGACGCCCGCATAGGCGTGCTCGACCACGTTGTTGATCGCCTCGGCCAGAGCGATTTTCACGTCACTCGCCTTGTGTGGCGGTAGGCCCTGCGCCTCCAACCCTTTGCTTAGCTGGGCGATGCCAACACTGGCTTCGGCTTCGGTTGCAGCAAAGCTCAAATCCAAGCAGTTCCCGTTCCCCATCGACATCGCGCCTATTCAATCCGTGAAGTCATTCCGCCGACGGTGTCAGAGCGTCGTCCAGGGTAGGATAGAGGTTGAAAACCGTATCCATGCGAGTCAGCCGAAACACCTTTTCGACAAACGGGTGCAACCCGGCCAAATCCAACCTGCGGTCACTGCCCAATTGTTTCATCGACGCGACGATAGCCCCAAGGCCACTTGAGTCGATGAATTCGACCCCCGTCAAATCCAGGACCACACGCGGCGCGCCACCTTCGGCCTCACTGCGCATGTCTTCTTTGAACTGAATGGCCATTGCGGCATCAATCCGGTCCGAATGCACGGTAATGATCTGCGTCGTGTCTGTTATCTTACTGGTCAGGGCCATGCGCGCGGGTTCTCTAAACTGAAAATCATTCGTAGAAATACGCTAGACGGCAATTCTTACCATTCGGTATCCATCTCAGTAGAAAAGCGAAGGAGCATCCAGATGAAGCAAGTCGTTATCGCCGGCGCGGCGCGGACCCCGATGGGTGGGTTTCAGGGGATGTTCGATACCGTGACAGCGGCCGATCTGGGCGGCGACGCCATCAGGGCGGCATTGCAAGGGGCCGGTACTGAAACCGTTGACGAAGTCCTTATGGGGTGTGTTTTGCCGGCCGGGCAGGGGCAGGCGCCCGCACGCCAGGCCGGTTTTGCGGCAGGGTTGGGCGAAGACGTTCCCGCCACAACGCTGAACAAAATGTGCGGATCGGGCATGAAAGCGGCCATGATGGCCTATGACCAGATCGCTCTAGGGCATGCCGATACAATGATCGCAGGCGGGATGGAGAGCATGACGAATGCCCCCTACCTTTTGCCCAAAATGCGCGAAGGCGCGCGATTGGGTCATGCGCAGGCAATGGATCATATGTTCCTGGACGGGCTCGAGGACGCTTATGACAAAGGTCGCCTGATGGGCACATTCGCCGAAGACTGTGCCGAGGCCTTTCAGTTTACACGTGAAGCGCAGGACGAATATGCGCTGCGTTCATTGTCAAATGCGCTGGCCGCACAGGAAAACGGCGCATTCGCGGATGAAATCACACCGGTTACGGTCCGTACCCGCAAGGGTGAGGTCACGCAGGCCACGGATGAACAGCCACTCTCGGCGCGGCCCGAGAAGATCCCGACCCTCAAGCCGGCGTTTCGTAAGGACGGTACTGTCACCGCAGCAAACTCCTCTTCGATATCGGATGGCGCGGCTGCATTGGTTCTGGCATCCGAGGACGCAGCCCAAGCGCAGGGTCTGACTGTTCGTGCCCGTATTGTCGGCCATGCCAGTCACGCGCAGGCACCGGGGCTGTTCACGACCGCACCAGTTCCGGCCGCGCAAAAACTGCTGACCAATATCGGTTGGTCGAAAGAAGATGTCGATCTGTGGGAGGTCAACGAAGCCTTTGCCGTCGTGCCGATGGCGTTCATGCACGAGATGGGTCTGCCCCGCGATATCGTCAACGTGAACGGCGGGGCGTGCGCTCTTGGTCACCCGATTGGCGCGTCGGGTGCGCGGATCATGGTCACCCTGCTGAACGCGTTGGAAAAGCGAAACCTGAAACGCGGGGTGGCGGCGATCTGCATCGGCGGCGGCGAAGGCACGGCGATAGCCATCGAACGCGTTTGACGCTTCACCTTTTTCCAAATACTCCGGCGCAAACCCCTGCCACGAGTTCCGACATGACAGCTGATTACGATACACTTGCCAAAACCATCGCGGCCCTGACCGAGGGTGAAGCCGATAACGTGGCCCTGATGGCCACCATCGCGTGCGAGGTGCATCATTCCGATGATCGTTTTGACTGGACAGGCTTCTACCGTGTCACCGAGCCGGGGCTTTTGAAGATCGGACCCTATCAGGGTGGGCACGGCTGTCTGGTCATCCCGTTCGACCGCGGTGTCTGTGGCGCTGCCGCCCGTACGGGCGAGGTACAGTTGGTGCCGGATGTGGATGCGTTTCCGGGCCATATCGCCTGCGCATCTTCGACCAGATCCGAGGTGGTTCTGCCTGTGCACAACGCCGCCGGTGACGTCATTGCGGTGTTCGATATCGACAGTGATCAACCCAACGCGTTCAATGAACAAGACGCAAGGAAACTGAGCGAAATTCTGGCCGGCGTATTCGCCAAGTAAAAATGGCCGGGGGCGTACCCCCGGCCATTTTGATTAGTGTGTGTTTCCTATCAGGTGCTCAGAAGCTTGGCTTTCTGCGCTGCAAATTCCTCATCCGTCAGAACGCCTTTTTCCTTGAGCGCAGCAAGCCGTTCCAGTTCATCCGCAGCAGATACTGTGGCTACCGAGCGGATATAGTCCTTTTGCGCCTGTTCGATCTGGCTCATGGCCTCGGCATTGTGCTGGTGCATCTTGTCGCCGCGGACGATCAGGTAAGCCAGAACGCCCATCCATGGAATCAGGATGACAAAGGCGATCCAGACTGCCTTTCCACCGCCGCTTAGGTCCTTAGAGCGGAAGACATCGGCCACAACCGAAATCATCACCCAGAACCAGGCCACCATCAGGAACAGCCAGAAGATTGACCAGACTATGTCGAAAAAGCCGATACCGTTGTCCATTTGTCATTCAACCCTTTGCGAATGCGTAAGAATAATCATATTCAGATAGAATGAGAGTGTAGCAGACAGTTTCCCAAATGGTTAGCACCTAATCCCTGATGGAAATCTCGCGCTAGACCAGGCTGGGCAATTCCAAGGCCGCCAGAAGATAGGCCAGGACAGCCTGAGCGCCGAAAATCCCAAAGATGTAGTATGAAAACAGCCGCTTGCGGGTTTTGTGTCTGAAAATCCACCGCCCCAGCAATGCGCCTGGACTGCCGCCCAGCGCCGCCAACCACAATAGCTTTCGTTCCGGGATACGCCTTTTCCGCCGTCTTGTCCGCAGTTTATCCCAGCCAAAGGCAAGCAAAGTCAGGGTGTTGACGACCCACAGATAAATCACCGCAATCCACATGGTTGACGGATATCCAAACAATGTCGTGGACCCAAGTGAAAAAATTCTTGGTTTTTTCACGGAATCAATGCATCGTGAAAAACGAGGAGAAAATTTCACCAAACCCCGGAGTGTTCAGTGAACAGCCAAGCCCCGCACAGCGCCACACTCGGAGCCGATCTTCGGGCTTTGCGTAAGGCGCGTGGGTTGACGCTGACCGAGATCGCTGCACGTCTGGGTCGGTCTGTTGGTTGGCTTAGCCAAGTCGAGCGCGACAAGTCCGACCCCTCAATTTCCGACCTGCGCCAGATTGCCGAATGTCTGGGCGTGCCGATGTCGATGCTGTTCGCGCATTCCTCCGCTCCGGCAGATGAGCAGGGGTATGTGGTGCGCGCCGGAACGCGCCGCCCGATGGGGTCCGGTGAGGAAGGGTTGATCGAAGAACTGCTGTCGCCCGATCTGACCGATGATTTCGAAATGGTGCATTCCACGTTCAAACCACGTTCAAAAATGCAAACTCCGGCCAACCGACCAACGCAGGAGGTAGGGTACATGGTGTCAGGGCGGTTGGAACTGACGATCAGTGGGCGCCAGTTTTCGGTCGGCCCCGGCGACAGCTTTCGGATCAAACATGAACCCTATCAATGGTCGAACCCCTATGATGAGCCCGCAGTGGCCATCTGGGTTATCGCCCCGCCGGTGTACTGATGAGCTTTGAAGCCTGGACCATATTCGCATTGTTCTGGGTGGTGTTCGTCACCACTCCGGGTCCGAATGCGGTAAACTGCATCTCGAACGGAATGAGTCTGCCGTTTCCCAAAGCGATGCTGGGTGTGCTGGCGATTCTAACGCAGGCCAGCGTGTTTCTAATTTTGTCAGCACTAGGTGTGACCGCGTTGATCGCAGCCTCCCCAACCGGGTTTTTCATCGCCAAACTGGTTGGTGCAGGGTTCCTGATCTGGGTTGGGGTTCGCGGATGGATGAATGCATCGCGTCCGGCGCCAGTTACCGAACGCCCCGCGCGTCACGTGTATCTACACGCACTGGCGGTCGCGACGATCAATCCCAAAAGCGTGGCAGGGTATCTCGCCGCCTTTTCGCAATTTGTGCAACCGGATGTGCCGATTTGGCAGCAGATGGTCGTCATCATGCCCACGGCGCTGGTCATTACCACGCTCAGCTACACCGGGTTCACCGTGATGGGCACATTGATGGGCAAAGCGGCGCTGGGCGCTGTGTTCAACACATGGGTGCGCCGTGTCATGGCCGCCTGTTTCATCATCTATGGCGTGTTGCTGGGGGCCAGCTCCACGCCCACAGCAAGGGGGTAGTCACATGCAAACTGGTTCTTGCCTCTGCGGCGCAGTCGCGTTCACGATTGACGGAGAGCTTTCACCGCCTTCGGCCTGCCATTGCGGTCAATGCCGCAAGCAGTCCGGCCATGTTTGGTCTTCGACCTGGACACATCAGGATAACCTCAGCTTCACCGCCAGCGATACGCTTACGTGGTTCCGCGCTTCGGACACCGCCCGCCGCGGTTTCTGCCGTTCCTGCGGCTCGTTCCTCTTTTGGCAGCACAATGACGAGGACACGATTTCGATTTCCATGGGGGCTTTCGATACGCCCACCGGATTACAGCTCGCCCGGCACATCTTTGTGGCCGACAAGGGCGATTATTACGACATCACAGACGATCTGCCCCAACGGGCACAGTAACAAGGATCAAGACCAATGAGCGATTTTCCGACAAAAGCCCGCGTGGTTGTTATCGGTGGCGGTGTGGTGGGGGCCTCCTCGCTGTATCATCTGGCCAAGAAGGGCTGGACCGACTGTGTCCTGCTGGAAAAGAACGAATTGACCGCAGGCTCGACCTGGCACGCGGCGGGTAACGTTCCTACGTTCTCGAATTCATGGGCGATCATGAACATGCAGCGATACTCGACCGAGCTGTATTCGCGTCTGGGCGAAGAGGTCGACTATCCGATGAACTACCACGTTTCCGGCTCGATCCGTCTGGCGCACAGCAAAGAGCGGATGCAAGAGTTCGAACACGCCATGGCGATGGGACGCTATCAAGGCATCCCGATGGAGATGTGGACCCCGGAAGAAGCTAAAGAGCGCTATCCATTCCTAGAAACGCACGATCTTGAGGGCGTTCTGTACGATCCCACCGATGGTGACATTGATCCGGCGCAGCTGACACAGGCGCTGGCCAAGGGTGCCCGTGACATGGGCCAGAAGATTATCCGCTTTTGCCCGGCAACTGGCGTAACTCAGCACGACGACGGCACCTGGACCGTACACACCGACAAAGGCGATATAGCCTGCGACTATGTTGTGAACGCCGCTGGGTATTACGCGCAGCGCGTGGGAGAGTGGTTCAAGCCCTTTGGCGGCCGCACAGTTCCCGCGATGGTGATGAGCCACCAGTATTTGCTGACCGACGAAGTGCCAGAAATTGAAGAATGGTCCAAAGCGAACGGTGGTAAGAAACTGCCACTGCTGCGCGACGTGGATATCTCATACTACCTGCGGCAGGAAAAGAATGGCTTCAACCTTGGTCCGTATGAGCCTAACTGCAAGGGCCACTGGATGACTGAAGACGATGCTATGCCCGAGGATTTCTCGTTCCAGCTGTGGAACGATGATCTGGACCGCATCGAGGATATCGTCACTGACGCGATGGAACGGGTTCCGCTGATGGCAACCTCGGGCGTTGGCCGTGTCATCAACGGCCCGATCCCATATGCACCGGATGGGCTGCCGCTGATCGGCCCGATGCCGGGAGTTAGAAACGCGTTCGAAGCGCACACCTTTACTTTCGGCATCGCGCAGGGCGGTGGCGCGGGCAAAGTGCTGGCCGAATGGATCGTCGATGGCGCGACCGAATGGGACATGTGGGCCGTCGATCCGCGCCGCTACACCGACTACACAGATCAGGACTACTGCAACCAGAAAGGTCTGGAAGTTTATGGCAACGAATACGCCATGCACTTCCCTCATCACGAATGGCCTGCCGCACGCGACAAGAAACTGTCGCCGGTGCATGACAAGGTCAAAGCGCTGGGCGGCGTGATGGGTGCCTATAACGGATGGGAGCGCGCCAACTGGTTCGCAAAGCCGGGCGACGACACGTCGCTTGATGCCACCCATACCTGGGGTCGGTCCGGCCCGTGGGAGCAGCGGATCCAAGAAGAATGCGAGGCCGTGCGAGATGATTGTGGAGTGCTGGATCTGCCAGGCTTCTCGCGCTTCATGGTCAAGGGAGAGGGCGCCGCTGAGGCGTTGCGCGGTCTCGCAACCGGAGGGCTGCCAAAGGTTGGCCGGATGAACCTCATCTATGTCTCTGATGATCGTGGCCGCATTCTGACCGAGATGTCCTGTATCCGTCTGGGCGAGGACGAATTCGTCATGATCACCGCCGCCACTGCGCAATGGCATGACCGTGACATCCTGATGAACGCAATGCCTGCCAGTGTGTCGATCGAGGACGTGACAACCTCGCGTGACACTCTGATCGTCACGGGCCCGAAATCGCGCGAAACCCTGTCGAACCTGACAGATGCCGATCTGACCACTGGTTGGCTGACCCACCAGTCCGCCACGGTTGCAGGCCAGCCCGCCTACCTGATCCGCGTCTCCTTTGCCGGTGAACTAGGATGGGAAGTGCATGCCCTGAACGAGCATATGCCTGCGATCTATGACGCGATCATCGGCGCCGGTGCCACGCCGTTCGGGATGTATGCCCTGAACTCACTGCGTATCGAAAAAGGCTATCGGGCATGGAAGGGTGACCTGTCGACCGACTACTCTCTGCTGGAAGGTGGGCTGGAGCGGTTCGTCAAACTCGACAAGCCGCAGGACTTCCCCGGCAAGGCCGCGATCCTGAACGAAAAGCAGCAGGGCGTAAAAAAGGCCTTTGTCACCATTACAGTGGATGCAGGAGACTGCGACGCGCCCTACATGTCCTGCATCTGGCAGAACGGCGAGATCGTGGGCGAGACCACTTCGGGCGCATGGGGTTACCGCGTCGGCAAGTCCATCGCGCTGGGCATGGTCAAGGCCGAGCTTGCCAACCCCGGCACCGAGCTTGAAGTCGAAATCTACGGCCAAAAGTGCCGCGCCGTGGTAGAGCAGGATCAGCCGCTCTGGGATCCTGAGAACGAGCGGTTGCGCGCTTAAACTCTCACGGAGACCGCCATGAGCAAACGATACGCCAAACTGGGACCCGGTGAGGGTCTCAACTATGACTGGGAAAACGACCACACTTTTGTGAAAGTTTCCGGCCAGGACACGGATGGCGCATACACGCTTATGGAAGACAATCTGAAGGCCAGCTTCGCGCTTGGCCTTCATCGCCATGATACCCACGCCGAGACTTTTTACTTTCTGGAAGGCGCGGTGGAATTCTACGTTGATGGCGACTGGCATCGCTGTACGCCCGGCACAACCATGCATGTGCCACCCGGAGTACCCCATGCGTGTCGCGTCGCCGATGGCGCGCCCGCCAGAATGCTGATGATCTTTCAGCCCTCGGGGTTCGACGGGTTTCTGGCTGAACTGGCAAAAATGACCGAGGCTGACTTTGCAGATGAGGCGAAAATGGCCGAGCTGAACGCGCGTTACGACATTGTGCCGATGGGGCCGGTTCCAGCCCATCCGGAAGACAGGGTCTAAAGATGACCACGCCCACGAAAATGTCCGGCGTTTACCTGACGCGCCACGGCGGTCTCGAAGCGCTGGAATGGCGCGAGGATATTCCGGTCCCAACGCCTGGTCCGGGGCAGGTTCTGGTTCGGGTCGCGGCTGCAGGGGTAAACAACACCGACATCAATACACGGGTCGGCTGGTATTCCTCGGACGTGACCGGGGCAACGGACGCCGTTGATCAGGATGTTGATGCCGGAGGCTGGGGAGGTGCGTTGGCGTTTCCGCGCATTCAGGGTGGCGATCTATGTGGGATAGTCGAATTGGCAGGGCAAGAGACCGGGTTTCAAGCCGGGCAACGGGTGACTTGCCCGATCAACTTGCCGCGCCCACGCCCCGGCAATCCGACTGGCTTTATCGCATTAGGCTCTGAAATCGACGGAGCATTTGCGCAATATTGTCTGGTTCAGGCCGACGACCTGTACGACGTGACGACCTCACCTCTGTCAGATGTCGAAATCGCCGCCATCCCCTGTGCATTTGGCACAGCCGAAAATCTATTGACCCGTGCTGGCGTGACTGCCGGGCATAAGGTGCTGGTTACCGGTGCCTCGGGTGGCGTGGGCCTTGCCGCCGTGCAACTGGCGGCGCTACGTGGGGCGACGGTTTGGGGCGTTACGGGTTCAGCCAAGGCCGAGGTGGTCAAAGCGCAGGGGGCCGTGGACACCTTTGACCGCAACGCGCCGCTGCCCAAGGACATGTTCGACGTCGTGATCGACGTTGTCGGAGGCCCGGCATGGCCCGGTCTGATCTTGGCCCTGAAACCCGGCGGTCATTATGCCGTTTCCGGGGCAATCGCGGGGCCGATAGTGCAGGCTGACCTTCGCGAGATCTACCTGCGCGACATCACGATTCACGGCTGCACACATCAGGCATTTGAAGTCTTTGGTCGTCTTGTCGAGATGATGAATGCGGGCCGCATCAAGCCTTTGGTTTCCAAGACCTATCCATTAAGAGGCATCGCCAAGGCGCAGGAGGACTTTCAGTCCAAGGCGCTGCCGGGAAAACTCGTTCTAATTCCGTAGGGAGGTTGGCAAATGGCAGATATCACGCTTCTTGATGGCTCGATTGGGCAAGAACTGGTCAAACGCAGTGGGGACAAACCCACCCCGCTGTGGTCGACGCGCGTAATGATCGACCATCCCGAATTGGTGCAAGAGGTCCACGCCGAATACTTCCGCCGTGGCGCAACGGTTGCCACGACCAATACTTACGCGGTCCATCGTTCTCGGTTGGAGCGCCTGGGCATGGAAAGCCAACTGCCCGAGCTGATCCATGCTGCGGTTACTCAGGCGAACCGGGCGCGAAAGGACAGTTCCCGTCGCATCGCTGGCGCGCTGGGCCCTTTGCTGGCGTCTTATCGTCCCGATCTGAAACCCGACGTGGAAGACGCTGCGAAAAAATTTGCCGAGTTGGTTAACCTCATGTCCGATCACGTTGATCTTTTCCTGATCGAAACCGTGTCCTCGGTGCAAGAGGCCGAAGGGGCTTTGCGTGGTACAAAGGATGCGGGCAAGCCGGTCTGGCTGGCTCTGTCGGTCATGGACGATGATGGATCGCGCCTGCGATCCGGAGAACCGCTTGGAGATATTGCGCCCCTTGTTGAGCAATTCTCCCCTGACGCTGTTCTGATAAACTGTTCGCGCCCCGAGGCTATTCCCGCCGCGCTCAAGGTCATAGCCACGATGAGGCGACCATTTGGGGCCTATGCAAACGGGTTCACAGGGATTGCACAGGATTTCCTGAAAGACGCGCCGACTGTCGACGTGTTGACACAACGCCACGATCTTGGACCTGAGGCTTATGCCGATCATGCCATGGAATGGGTAGCGCAGGGGGCAACAATAGTTGGCGGATGCTGCGAAGTCGGGCCGGACCACATTGAGGTCCTTGCCGACCGATTGCGGTCCGCTGGGCACCGGATTGTCTGAGAGGAAAGTGATGCCATCGCCGTCGAACATCCCGGCTTCTAACGCGCAGCGACATTTCGACATCGTTGTCGCGCCGGGCTATGTGCTGCTGGAACTGGCGTCATTGGTTGAGGTGCTGCGGTTGGCCAACCGCGTTTGTCCGAGCCCGCCATTCACCTATGCCTATCGCTCTCTGAGGGGTGGCCCGGTCGCCAGCAGCAGCGAGGCGACGATCCAGACCGACAGCATTCCGTCGCAGCCCAACGCGGACTATTTGTTCGTCATTGGAAATTCCGACCCCGATCATCCTGATCTGTCGCTGGGGCGTGTTGTGTCGGATTATACTTTCCGCGGTGCACAGGTCTTTTTGCTGTCCGAAGCTGCAAGTCGCTATATTGACGAGCAGGGGACCGAGGACATGTCGACCCACTGGGAGAACGCGTCCTTCCTGCGTGAACGTCGCGCCCAGTTCGAGGCCAAACTGTCGATTGCAACAGAACAGGGCGCCGTGGTGACCTGCGCCGGGATGGAGGCCACTACCGATGTCGCGCTGGCGGTGATCGGGCGCCACATCTCAGGGCCAACAAGAATGACCGTGGCCGACATCATGCTGCACGAAAACATCCGGGATTTCTCGTCTCTCCAGCCGTTTTCCGGATCAAAGACCACTGCTACCGGTGATGCCAAACTGGACCAGTGCATCAAGGTGATGCAGGCCAATATCGAAGACCCGCTGCCGATTAACGAAATCGTCGAAGCGCTAAAGCTTTCGAACCGATCGCTGGAACGGAAGTTCAAGAACTATTTCGGAACCACGCCAAACGGCTTTTATCGCGAAATGCGGCTGGCCAAGGCCAATAACCTGCTGCTGAACACAACGATGAGTGTTCGAGAAATTGGTCTTGCCTGCGGGTTTCCCAACGGTTTCTCGTCGGTCTACAAAAGCTTCTTCGGCGTGACACCCTTTGTGCTGAGACGTGAAAAACGGCAAGTCAAACAACGTTGATTTTTGCAAATGGGCTGACGTTTTTCGTGCATTCTGTGTCGCTCTTCCGTGTCATTTTGGGTGGAAACTCATAAAGCGGAATCATGAGAATGGCTGATCTTCCAAACAAGGCCCGTGTTGTCATTATCGGTGGTGGTGTCATCGGATGTTCGGTGGCGTATCACCTGACCAAGAAAGGCTGGAAAGACGTTGTCCTTCTGGAGCGTAAGCAGCTGACCAGCGGCACGACCTGGCATGCGGCGGGTCTGATCGCCCAGCTGCGCGCAACGGCGAACATGACAAAGCTGGCGAAGTACAGCCAGGAACTCTATGGCTCGCTCGAAGAAGAAACCGGTGTGGCCACAGGTTTTAAACGCTGTGGATCAATCACCGTTGCGCTAACCGAAGAGCGCAAAGAAGAGATCTACCGTCAGGCTGCCATGGCGCGCGCTTTCGGCGTCGAGGTCGAAGAAATCGAGAATGAACGTGTTCAGGAGCTGTATCCCCACATCAACCTCGAAGGCGTGAAGGGTGCTGTTTACTTGCCGCTGGACGGTCAGGGTGACCCGGCCAACATCGCCTTGGCATTGGCCAAGGGCGCCCGTCAGCGTGGCGGTATCGTCAAAGAACGTGTGAAAGTCACCGAAATCGTCAAGCTGGGCCGCAAGGTAACTGGTGTAGACTGGGTCGCAGATGACGGCAGCGCTTCGGGTCATATCGAATGCGACATGGTGGTGAACTGCGCGGGTATGTGGGGGCATCAGGTCGGCCAGATGGCTGGTGTGAACGTGCCGTTGCACGCCTGCGAACACTTCTACATCGTCACCGAAAGTATCGACGGTTTGACCCAGTTGCCAGTTCTGCGCGTTCCCGATGAATGCGCGTATTACAAAGAGGACGCAGGTAAAATCCTGTTGGGTGCATTTGAACCGAATGCCAAGCCCTGGGCGATGGACGGTATTCCTGACACCTTTGAATTCGACCAGCTGCCCGAGGATTTCGACCATTTCGAACCGATCCTCGAAGCTGCATGTGAACGTATGCCGATGCTGGCCGAAGCGGGTATTCACACCTTCTTCAACGGGCCCGAGTCGTTTACCCCCGATGACGCCTATCACCTGGGTCTGGCACCCGAGATGGACAACGTCTGGGTCGCAGCGGGCTTCAACTCGATCGGCATCCAGTCCGCCGGTGGCGCTGGCATGGCGCTGGCCGAATGGATGGACAGCGGTGAAAAGCCTTTCGATCTGGGCGACGTGGACATCAGCCGGATGCAGCCGTTCCAGGGCAATAAGCAGTACCTGTTTGAGCGCTCGAAAGAGACCCTAGGCCTGCTATACGCTGACCATTATCCCTATCGCCAAAAGGCCACCGCGCGCGGCGTGCGTCGGACCCCGTTCCACCACCACCTGCTGGAACAGGGCGCGGTCATGGGCGAACTGGCAGGCTGGGAACGTGCCAACTGGTTCGCAAATGAAGGGCAGGAGCGGGAATACCAGTACAGCTGGAAACGCCAGAACTGGTTCGAAAACTCGGCCGCCGAGCACAAAGCCGTACGCGAAAACGTTGGTATGTATGACATGTCGTCGTTCGGCAAGATCCGCGTCGACGGTCCTGATGCCGAAGCGTTCATGAACTATATTGGTGGCGGCGACTACTCGGTGCCGAATGGCAAGATCGTCTATACCCAGTTCCTTAACCGCACAGGCGGGATTGAGGCGGACGTGACCGTCACCCGCCTGACCGAGACCGCTTATCTGGTGGTGACCCCCGCAGCGACCCGTTTGGCTGACCAGAGCTGGATGCAGCGCCATGCGGGCAACTTCAACGTCGTCGTCACTGATGTTACTGCGGGTGAGGGTGTTCTGGCCATTATGGGTCCAAATGCGCGTACGCTGCTTGAAAAGGTCTCGCCCAACGATTTCACCAACGCGACCAATCCGTTTGGCACCGCGCAGGACATCGAGGTTGGCATGGGTCTGGCCCGTGCCCACCGCGTGACCTATGTCGGTGAGCTTGGCTGGGAAATCTATGTCTCGTCCGACATGGCGGGACATGTGTTCGAAACCCTGCACGAGGCCGGACAGGACATGGGGCTAACACTATGCGGCATGCATATGATGGACAGCGCCCGGATCGAAAAAGGCTTCCGCCACTTCGGCCACGACATCACTTGTGAGGACCATGTGGTCGACGCCGGTCTTGGTTTTGCGGTCAAGGTCGACAAGGGCAGCGATTTCATCGGGCGTGAGGCGGTGATTGCGCGCAAGGAAAGCGGACCGCATAACCGCCTGGTTCAGTTCAAGCTGACCGATCCGGAACCGCTGTTGTTCCATAACGAGCCGATCATCCGGGATGGCGAGTATGTGGGCTATCTGTCCTCAGGCAACTATGGCCACACGCTGGGCGGTGCGATCGGTCTGGGTTATGTGCCCTGCGAAGGCGAAAAGGCCGCTGACGTTTTGGCCTCGACCTACGAGATCGATGTGTGCGGCGTCAAAGTCAAAGCCGAGGCTTCGCTCAAGCCGATGTACGACCCAAAATCCGAGCGCGTTAAAGTTTAGCGCCAAGGTTCGACACACGGGGCGCTTTAGCGCCCCGTTTTCTTGGTACATATCAATTTTCTTGATGCGACCGTTCACGGTTTTCGCAGTTTCCAAACCCTCCGGAACAGCCGTATAGACAAACGGTATCACCCGGAGATCCATGATGGCGGACGTCGCAACACCACCCCAGAATGAGGACACGCCAAAAGGATTGGCTCTGGCGGTGACCGCCTACGTTCTATGGGGTTTCCTGCCGCTTTACATGAAAGCTCTGGCGCATATCGGGCCGGTCGAGATCGTGGCGCATCGGATTGTATGGTCGGTGCCTGTGGCCGGGCTGTTGCTGGTGGCGCTAGGGCGAACCGGGGATTTGAAGGCTGCCTTACAAAACCCGAAAATGCTGGGCATGGCCTGTCTGACAGCGGCTTTGATCTCGGTGAATTGGGCCATTTACGTCTGGGCGATTGCCAGCGGTAACGCGTTGGACGCAGCGTTGGGCTATTACATCAACCCGCTGTTCAGCATTGCGCTAGGGGCAATCCTGTTACGTGAGCCTTTGAATCGTACGCAATTGGCGGCGGTGGGGTTAGCTGCTTTGGGTGTGCTGGTATTGATCGTCGAAGCGGGTCGGCTGCCGTGGGCTGCGCTGGCCCTGACGGTCAGTTGGGGTTTTTATGCTTTCTTCAAACGCTCGCTGCCCATCGGTCCCAATCAGGGTTTTCTGCTTGAGGTTCTGATCCTGCTGATCCCAGCCTTGGTCTACATCACCTGGTTAGGGGCAAAAGGAACCGGCCACTTTGGCGCTGCCGCCGGGGACACCATGCTGCTGGCCTGTGCCGGCATTGTCACCGCTGTTCCGCTGCTGGTCTATGCCAACGGGGCAAAATTGGTGCGGTTGTCCACAATGGGTATCCTGCAATACATCGCGCCAACGATGATCTTTATCACTGCGATTACCGTGTTCGGGGAACAGATCGATCGGGGCCGTATGATCGCCTTCCCGCTGATCTGGGCGGCTTTGGTGGTCTATACGATCCCGATGATCCGTCAGATGCGGGGTCAGCGCTGATGCAATAAGTCGGCCGCGGCCTCCGCCCACAAGCGATAGGCTTTGGGGCTTGGGTGATATCCGTCCGGAGCAGCCAGTGCCGGGTCATCCGGAAACTCCAATGACAGGTGCCGGGCTTGCGGAAATGCCGCAGCGGCCTTTTGCAAACCCTGATCCAGCCGGGCCGCCTGTCGCCCCAGTGCCCAGGCCAGCGGCTGGGGCAGGGCCGGAAAACGGTTCATCTGCGGCACAGCGGTAACCACGACACGGCGAACACCCAGTTTGCTCGTCAGATGATCCAGAAGTTGGGTCTGCAAACCCGTGAACTTTTGCCGGGATACTCCACGCGTGACGTCGTTGACACCCAAGGCTGTCACGGCGGCGTCATAGCTGCCTTCAAGGCGGTTCAATCGTTCCAGCGTATCCTGTGTTGTGTGACCCGTCGTCGCCTCCAGTCGCCACTCCACGCTGTAATGGCAGGCCAACCGCGCCACGAGAAACCCCGATAGTGCCTGTTGCTGTCGCCCAGCCCCCACACCGGCGGCCGAGCTGTCACCAGCGATGAGCAGCCGCAACCGGGGGCCGCGCCCTTCGCGCCCTTGGCGCGGGCCGGACGGTTCGGGCAGCAGCTGAGCGTTACGACGCACGGAAATCGCCTGTGCTGCCAGAACCGGCAACAGTGGGACACGCAATATCTGATCGGCGGCAATCGGGGCCGTCATGGTTAGCTGAGCGCATTTTTGTATTCGAGGAAGCGGGCGTCCGTCATAACCCGAGCCATCATCGCCTCGCGCAGGGCGCCAATGGTCTTATAAGGGCGCATGACGACCTCGAATTCCTGTATCAGACCCTCATCGTTCAATGTGATCAGATCGACGCCGACCGCGTCCAGATCCCCGACCTTGCACTGAAACTCCAACGCCCAATCTTTGCCTTCACCCATAATCCGGCGATAGCGGAAGTCGGAAAACACCTGTCCCACATGTCCTAAAACAGCCGCCACCGGTTCGCGTCCGGTCCAGGTGCTGTAGTAAGTTGGCGGGGAAAACCGTACGTCTTCGGCCAGCAATTCGTGGATCAGGGTTTCATCGCCTTTGGCGACAACGTCTTGCATGCGCGCGATTGTGGGGTGCATGGGTTCTCCTCCGATTTTGGGCCTGAGAGTTGCTGAACCGATCCGTTCAGGCAAGCCCGACGTTGCGGGAACCTACGCCGTGCGATAGGCAGGCGCGCATGAGCGAGACCTATGATCCCCCGAATACGCCGTTGGAAGTGCTGCATGAGGATGCGCAGCTAATCGTGGTGAACAAGCCCTCGGGGTTGTTGTCTGTACCGGGGCGTGGCGCGCATCTGGCCGATTGCCTGTTGACCCGCGTGCAGGCGGCATTTCCGCAGGCCCTTCTGGTGCACCGGCTGGACCGGGATACGTCGGGTGTCATGGTGTTTGCCCAGTCACCGCACGCACAGCGGCATCTGAGCATGCAGTTTGAAAAGCGCCAGACCCGCAAGACCTATGTCGCGCGCGTTTGGGGGCGCATCGAGCAAAAGTCCGGAACCGTCGATCTGCCGTTGATCGTGGATTGGCCCAACCGTCCGCGCCAGATGGTCTGTCATGAGACTGGAAAACCCGCCGTCACGGATTGGCGGTTTGTGAAATTCGAAGGTGAGACAACGCGCGTCCGATTGTTCCCAAAAACGGGCAGGTCGCATCAACTGCGCGTTCATATGCTGGCGCTGGGCCACCCGATTCTGGGCGATCCATTCTACGCCGAGGGCGAAGCGCGCGATTTCCCGCGTCTGATGCTGCATTCTGAGGAATTGCGCCTGAAAAGCCCCGAGGGCGGAGTTTCGATGAAATTCCGCGCCCCGGCTGATTTCTGACCTCAGGCCGTGCTTGTCCACAGCATCTTGAGGTTGCCCAGCGAGAACCGCTTGGTCCGTTTGCGCGGTGCGCAGGGCTGACGGGCAGCCATAATTTCACGTTCGATCTCGAACGCGCGCAAGGTGTGATCCTGCGCCCAGCGGTCCTGTTTCAATGTCATCATCACGTGATTGTCGAGGTATGGCATGTTCGACCTCCTTTGGTTTGTTTTCCAAAGATCGCTGATCACTCCTGACACCACCCTGTCAGGGGCGTGTGCTAGTGTGTCAGCAGAATGACTGGAGAACCTTATGCGCCGCTCGACCCGCCTGTTTGAAATCATCCAGATCCTGCGCTCGGCCGATGTGCCCGTGACGGCGGAGGCACTGGCAGAAAAGCTCGAAGTGTCAGCGCGTACCGTCTATCGCGATATCGCCGCTTTGCAGGCACAGCGAACCCCGATCGAGGGTGAAGCCGGCGTGGGATACCTGATGCGGCGGGGATATGACCTGCCACCGTTGAATTTCGACGCTGAAGAGGTCGAAGCACTGTGGGTCGGGTTGTCGATGCTGGCGCGCACAGGGGATAGCACCCTGCAACAGGCTGCAGACCGCGTATGCCGCAAGATCGACGCTTTGCGCGCGCCTGCGGATTGGCTGCAGGTCGCCCCATGGGGTGCGCCGATGGACGATCCGGCCAAGGGGTGCGTGCCTGTCGTAAACTATCGCGAGGCCATCCGCTCTGAAAGCAAAATTCGCATCACCTATGTGAACGCCGAAGGTGAGCGAACCGAGCGGGTCGTCAGACCCGTCGCCCTGATCTACCACATCGAATGCACGATGTTGGCGGCGTGGTGCGAGCTGAGGAATGGGTTTCGCCATTTTCGTACGGATCGCATCTGGGCCTGCGACGTGACAGACGATCATTTCTGCGGGCAGGGGGAGCCTCTGCGAGCGATCTGGCAAGACCAGAACCAATTGGATCCTGTTGAACGGCGGTAATTTGCCGACTTCACCCGATTGTTGCTTGAGCCTAAGATAATGTAACGCGATATACTGCGCCAAACAAAGCGGGTTCGGTGAACGGGCCCCAGAGCAGAAGGTGATTTCATGACGATTTCCAAGAGTGTTCTTGCCGCAGGGCTGTGTTCGGCCATGTTTTTGGGGGCCTGTACGGACCCCGGCACATTGAACCTGCCCTCGGACCCGAACCAGAACGCCAAGCAGGGTGCACTCCTCGGCGGTCTGATCGGCGCGGGTGTCGGCGCGATTGCCAATGGATCTGATCCGCTTTTGGGCGCGGTGGCAGGCGGTGCGATCGGTGCGGCAGGGGGTGGCCTGATCGGCAATCAACTGGACAAACAAGCAGCAGAACTGCGTCAGCAACTGGCCAATCAGGGCATCATCGTTACCAACGCTGGCGACCGACTGATTGTGACCGTCCCGAATGATATCACCTTTGACACCGACAGCGCGACCGTGCGCCCGGCACTGCGGGCCGATCTGGTCCGGGTGGGGCAGAATCTGGTGAATTACCCCAACTCGAACGTGCAGGTCATCGGCAATACCGACAGCGACGGCGACGCAGCATATAATCAGGGTCTGTCTGAACGCCGCGCGCGGTCTGTCGCCGATATTCTTCAAGCCAATGGCGTAAGTGGTGCACGCATCTCAACCATCGGCCAGGGCGAAAACCGCCCGATTGCCTCTAACCTGACGCCCGAGGGGAAGGCCCAGAACCGCCGGGTCGACATCGAGATCATTCCGAACGGAAACACATAATGACATGGGCACTTTCGGGTGCCCATTTTTCGCACATTGACTGCGCGTCATCCGGTCTTTGGTGCGTGCGAAAGTTACGCTAGCTATTGGGAAACACCCGAACCGGAGTTTCCTAATGTCTGACCCCATACTTCTGAGCCTGTCCGGCTCATTGCGCCAAAGCGCGACCAACCGCAAATTGCTGCGCGAAGCGGCACGGTTGTTCGAGCCGGGAACGCATATCGAAGCTGATCTGAACCTGCCGCTTTATGATGGTGATCTTGAGGATGGCGAGGGCATTCCTGCCGCAGTGCAAACCATGTCCGATCAGATCGCGCAGGCTGATGCCGTGATCATTTCGACCCCGGAATATAACAAAGGCCCGTCGGGTGTTCTGAAAAACGCTTTGGACTGGGTCAGTCGAACCGATGGCCGCCCCTGGGCCGACAAACCGGTTGCCGTGATGTCAGCTGCCGCAGGACGCGCAGGTGGCGAGCGGGCGCAGATGGTTCTGCGCGGCTATATGGTTCCGTTCCAGCCTCGTATCCTGCAGGGGCCAGAAATTCATCTGGCCAGCAGCTCGAACGAGTTTGATGAGCAGGGGAAATTGCTGAGCGACCGTTATGAAAGTTCTCTGAGGACACTCATGCAGAAACTGCGGGCTGAGGCTGGGTTCTAAGATCGAGAGGCTGCTTGCCGGGTCTGGTCCGTCTGCATAGTCTGCCGCCATGACTGACGAAATACAGACCGATGTGATGGATCCGGCCCGCGCCTCCGCGCTGCTGGCCGCGCTTGGTACCAAGGACAGGGTCACAGCAGGCGATCAACTGCCGCTGTTCTTTCACCAGCTGTATTTCTGGTCGCCTCAGCCGCCTGCCAATTTGGGGCGGGACGGGCATCCAAAGGTTGGGGGCGGTTTGATCCCCGATATGGGCTTGCAACGTCGGATGTGGGCCGGGGGACGGTTGCAGTTTCACGCGCCGCTGTTCGCGGGTTCGAAAGCCGTGCGCCGGACTGTTCTTGAAAGTGCGGCGACAAAAACCGGACGGACGGGACCGCTGGGGTTTGTTACCCTGCGACACGAGATTTCTCAGGACGGTCAATTGTGTCTGAGCGAATGGCAGGATCTAGTTTATCGGCCTGACCCTTCGGGTACTGACATCAAGCCCAAGCCACCTACGGCCCGTACCGATGAACCCGACAGGCGAGACGTCACTTTCGACAGCACGTTTTTGTTCCGATACTCGGCGCTGACCTTCAATGGGCACCGTATCCATTACGATTTGGACTACGCGCGGGATGTCGAAGGCTACGACGGCCTGGTCGTTCATGGCCCTTTGCTGGCACAATTATTGATGCTGTTTGCCGAGGATCTGGCAGGTCCCTTGGCTCAGTTTTCATTTCGCGCGTCATCGCCGCTAATGCACTCTGAGACGGCGACCTTGTGCCGGAATGGCCAAGCGATGTGGGTGCGCGGACCAGATGGGCGGCAATGCATGTCCGCCGAGTTTGTTCCGCGATCAGAGTGATGCTTCGGGTCTGAATTCACTCGGGATCGTGTCCCGGTTCTCAAGAACCAGATCCGCCATGACCTCAGCTACTTTCGGGGCCATGCCAAAGCCGATCTTGAAACCACCATTGGCGATGAATTGACCTTTGTGTACTGGGTGCGCGCCCAGCATCGGTGCGCGGCTTTTGCTGCGTGGCCGTACACCCGCCCATCGTTCGATGACCTCTGCGCCATGCAGGACGGGAACGGTCCGCATCGCCCGGTCCAGAACGTCGTTCAGAGCCGCGTCCGTGCTGGTCGGATCGTCATAATCACGCTCCGAGGTCGATCCAATCGCCAATGTCCCGTCCGCATGCGGTATGAAGTGGATCGCGTCCGCAAAAAGCTGTGGAACCTTACCCGCATCGAACCGCAACAGAGCCGCCTGTCCCTTGACGCCGTTGCCGACTATTTTGCCAAACGCTTCGCTCAGTTCCTGAAGTCCGGCGAGCCCGGTTGCATGGACAACCTGCCCACGGTCCGGTGCGTCGGCTACGACTTCAACCCCCATCACAGCCAATGCCGCAACCAAGGCCGCACAAGCCCGGCGCGGATGCATGCGGGCGCTCAGCGTATCATGGATGACAAACCCTGTTGGGCTGGGCGGACACCATGCACCGACCGCGGCTGTTTCAACGACCCGCCATTCAGCGCGACCCTGCCACAGTTCAACCGCCGTGCCCGCACGGGCATGGGCAAGTTCCAGCGTTCGCGTGTCAGCGATGGGTTGCAGCCGCCCCAGCCGCGCATATCCTGGTGATACGCCGCCTGTGGCCTCGACCTGAGTCCAGAACGGTTCAGCCATGATCAGGCTGTCGAACTGAAACGCCTTCTTGGCATTCCAGTTTTCGGGCACATGCGGTGCCAGTGCGCCAACCAGGCCACCGCTGGATCCGGCTCCGGGACCAAAAGGGTCGACGATCTGCACCTTTGCGCCACGCCGCGCGCAGGTCCAAGCGATAGACAGGCCGAAAATTCCCGCACCGCGCACCGTCACATCGACCATTGCCATTCCCCTTTACCTTGTTCAGTGTCGCGCCGCTTAGCTACAGGATTCCCCGATGGCAGACCAGCGCGCCGAACTGACGTGGACAGAGGATCAGATCCCCGTCTCGGATCGTTTCGACGACCCGTATTATTCATTGCAGAACGGGTTGGAAGAGACGCGCCATGTGTTTCTGGCAGGCAATGACCTGCCCGCACGATTTACACCGGGGTTTCACATAGCAGAGCTGGGTTTTGGCACCGGGTTGAACATGCTGACCGTCTGGTCCGAATGGGAGAGATCGGGCCAGACCACACCCCTGACCTTTACAAGTTTTGAAGCCTATCCAATGGAACAACGGGACATGTCCCGCGCCCTTGCGGCATTCCCTGCGGTTGCGCCGTGGTCCGAACGCTTTCTTGCGCAATGGAAAGGCGGCACATGTGATTTGGGCACCCTGCGGCTTGAGGTTGTTGAAGGCGATGCGCGTCAAACTCTGCAAGAATGGGAAGGTGCGGCCGATGCGTGGTTTTTGGATGGGTTCTCTCCGGCTAAAAACCCCGAATTATGGGGTGCAGACCTGATGCAGCAGGTCGCCGACCACACGGCCACTGGTGGGACGGCGGCGACGTATACCGCCGCCGGGTTCGTGCGACGGAGGCTTGAGGATGCCGGTTTCACTGTTACGCGCACACCCGGTTACGGCCGCAAGCGCCACATGACCCGGGCAATCAAATCATGACGCAGCAGAACAATACGCGCGCCGGGGTTGCGTTGATGGTCGGCGCAACCATCGTCTTTGCACTGCAGGACGGTATTTCGCGCCATCTAGCGGGAACATACAACACATACATGGTCGTGATGATCCGCTATTGGTTCTTCGCCGCCTTTGTCATCGCTTTGGCCGCACGTGCGCCCGGCGGATTGAAGGCCACCACCCAGACAAGCCAGCTGAAGCTGCAGATATTTCGTGGCCTGCTGTTGGCGGCAGAGATCTGCGTCGCAGTTTTCAGTTTCACTGTTCTGGGCCTGATCGATGCGATGGCCGTATTCATCTGCTACCCGTTGTTGATCGCCGCTCTCAGCGGGCCGGTATTGGGCGAACAGGTCGGTTGGCGACGCTGGGCCGCGATCGGCGTTGGGTGCATCGGTGTTCTGATCATCCTGCAACCCGGCGTGGGCGTCTTTAACCCTTGGGCCATTGTTCCGCTGATCTCGGCTTTCATGTTTGCAGTCTATGGTTTGCTGACCCGTTACGTGTCCCGCCGGGACAATTCCGCCACCAGCTTTTTCTGGACGGGCGTCAGTGGTGCCGTCACCATGACGCTAGTGGGAATGTGGTTCTGGGAGCCGATGGCCCAGACGGATTGGGCCTGGATGGCGCTGCTATGCGTGAGCGGCGTTCTGGGCCACTGGTTGTTGATCAAATGCTATGAGATGGCCGAGGCCAGCGCGGTGCAGCCCTTCGCCTATTTCCACTTGGTCTGGAGCGCGATCCTGGGAATCTCGGTCTTTGGTGAAACGCTGCGCCCCGAAGTGGTCATAGGCGCAGCGCTGGTTGTCGCTGCCGGGCTGTTCACCCTATGGCGCGAAAGACGCCAGCGTTGACCCGACCAGTTCCTGCGAGAACGGGATCGGCAAGGCAGGTTGGCCAAGACGGGCGCGATAGACCGGTAGGCTTTCCGACACACGCATCACGTAGTTGCGGGTCTCACTGAACGGGATCGCCTCAATCCAGTCGACCACGTCGATTTCACCTGCGCGCGGGTCGCCATAGCGATCCATCCACGACATCGGCCGACGCGGACCTGCGTTATATCCGGCCGCCATCATCACGACGTTTCCGTTGAAATCAGCGGCCAGACCGGACAGGTAATTGGCACCCAACTTGGCATTATATTGCCAATCCGAAGTCAGCTTGATCGTCTTGTGGCCGCTTAGGATACCCAATTCCTTGGCAACAAGCTTTGCCGTGGCTGGCATGACCTGCATCAGCCCGCGCGCACCGGCTCCACTGATCACAACGGGGTCAAACTCGCTTTCCCGACGGGCAATGGCCAGTGTCATTTCCTTGGCCATGGGCAGACCCATGTCGGCCACCGGATGCACCGGGTAATAGGCGGCTGGCAAAACCAGGCCGACTGTTGCAGCGCGTTTGGCGATCATCACGGCCAGATGCGGCTGCTTCAACTCGAGCACCAAATCGCCCAACTGATTGGCCTGAACCGGGTCCAGCCCTTCCACCAAATGAGTCAGGAACCGCTCAGATAGGGTGTCTTCGTCAGCCTTCAGCAGCAGTAGCCCGGCCTCCAGCACACTTGAATTGGAGAACTCAGCTTGTTTCCAATGGGGTGCCCGGCGGGGGTTAGCCAGCTCACTATCGAAAGGACGCCCGATCTGCTCTGCCGCCAGCAAGCCGTAGAAAGAGGACTGATAATCCGCACCCATCGCATAAGCGTCATAGGCTTTTTCGGCGTCACCATGGGCCGCATAGGCACGACCCAACCAATACCCGGCGCGTCCTTTCGAGATCGGCGATTTCACCGCGTCCGAGAAGTTCTGGAAATGCCGGATCGCGGTCGCCGGATCATTCAGCTTCCGCAAGGCCAGAAACCCGGAAAACCACTCCAGATCGGCATAGCCATAGCCCATTTCCGGCGTCATGTGGTGATTGGCAGCAATCTGATAGGCGCGGTTCTGGTCCCCATTTCGCATCTCAAGCCGGGCCAACCGGCGACGGCCTTCGGCCCATTTGTCAGGTTCTCCCAACGCATCAGGGCCGTTAGAGCGCGCCAGCATCAAGTCTATCGCGCTGTCGTCCAACTCTTTCTTGTCACGCCAGACGAATCTGTCAAAAGCCAAGCCCGGTGAATCGACCAGCGATTTCGGAACCGCCGCCACCTTGCTGTCGACACCGGGTTGCCGTTTCTGAAGACCGATCCGCGCCTCAGCCAGTTTGCGCTGATCGGCGCTGACCAGCGGCAGCATCTGACCTGCGCTGACAAGATGGTTGTCCCATAGCATCCGGTCCAGGCGTGCGGCGTGATGCGGTTTCAGCAACTTGCCAAAATTCTCAAGATAGTCTTTTTGCAGACCCGAGCCCATTGGCATCGTCCGCCAGGCCGCGACGATATCGGCCTCAGCATCTCCCTGACGACCCTTTGCCTTCAATGCGACGGCATAGTTCAACGCGCCCTCAGCGGTTTGCGGCGGCTGTTTTGCATAGAATCTAAGAACGCGATCCGGGTCGGCGCCAGTGAAGGCGGGCTCACTTTTACGCCGCAACCAAGCCAGACCAGGCCAGTCTGGACGACGATCCAAAAACACCAGAACGTCACCCGAACTGCCAAAACCTTCGCGCAGCCAGTGCCAGACGATGATGTCCCGAGACACTGAACCCCGCGCACCAGAAACACGCAAGGCTTCATTCCAGTCCCCCTTGCGCATTTCATTCATACCGGCCCGCAGATCACCTGCGGCGTCGGCTCGCACATGTGTGCCCGAAATCAAAATTACGACCGTCAAAAACGCCAGAAAGCGTGTCATCCCTTGCATTTCCCAACCAACCAAGGATACAGCCATTCAGGATAAAGCTTGCGCCGTCGGGTTCAACTCAAGAAAGACAGATTTCTGGCAAACCGAGGCGTAAAAATTACAAACTGCACCTAAGGAGCGTGTCATGTTCAAAGGCTCTATGCCAGCCCTCGTCACACCGTTTAGCAACGGCGAGTTGGACCTGAAGACGCTCAAACACTTGGTGGAATGGCAGATTCAGGAAGGCTCCACCGGGCTGGTTCCCGTTGGCACCACCGGCGAAAGTCCCACCCTGAGCCACGAAGAGCATGAAACTGTTGTGGATGAGGTTGTAAGGGCCTCGGCTGGTCGTGTTCCCGTGATCGCGGGTGCGGGGTCAAACAACACTGTCGAGGCCATCCGGTTCGTGCGATTCGCGCAGAAAGTAGGTGCCGATGCAGCTCTGGTCGTGACGCCTTATTACAACAAGCCCACGCAAAAGGGATTGCTGATGCATTTTCGCGCACTGCATGATTGCGCGGATATCCCGATCATCATCTACAACATTCCCGGTCGGTCAATAGTCGACATGACCCCTGAAACCATGGGTGAGTTGGCGAAACTGCCGCGCATTGTGGGTGTAAAGGACGCAACCGGAGATCTGGCCCGCGTCAGCCAACAGCGCGCCTCCTGCGGTCCAAACTTTTGCCAGCTGTCCGGCGAGGACGCGACGGCGCTTGGTTTCAACGCGCATGGCGGTGTGGGCTGTATTTCGGTCACCGCGAACGTCGCACCCAAACTGTGTGCCGAATTCCAGCAGGCGACGCTGAACGGCGACTATGCCAAAGCGTTGGAGTATCAGGACCGCCTGATGCCCCTGCACGAAGCGATCTTTATCGAGCCCGGCCTCGTGGGTGCCAAATACGCGCTCAGCAAATTGGGTCTGTGCACCGAAGAAGTCCGCTCGCCCCTGTCAGGGCTGGAAAGCGGCACCAAATCGGCGATCGACGCGGCGCTTCAGCACGCAGGCCTTATCTAAGGCGAATTCAAGAAAGAAAAAGGCGGCCTCGAACCTCGAGCGCCGCCTTTTTTTGTTCCGGATCCAGACTTCATCTGGCCAAAAGTATCCCGGGGGAGTCGCGGCTTGCCGCGACGGGGGCAGAGCCCCCTACCGTTTTCCGTAATACAGTCCGACGACATGCTCGGCCTGTGCGAAGAACAGCCAGCGTGACGTCGCAACACCGGCCAGATGGGACAGCACTGCCAGCAGCGCGAAGAAATGGCCGAATGGCAACAGCAGCAGGATAACCGGCAGAACAAACGCCAACGCAAACGAGATGATGCGCAGCTTTTCGGCATGCTTGCGGCCAACGACGTGAACGAATTCACGCAGCAAATAGTTGGTGCCGGTATGAGGAGGCTCAAATGCACGCACTGTGCCGCGATCGCCCAATCCGGTTGCCGTGCCCAGATCTGTGCCGGACTCCTCCAGAGCTTTGTCGCCCTTTTTCCAATACAATATCTGCACCAGCGCCGCGATCAACAGCAGCGGCAGCGCCACTCGGACTTGCCCGGCCAACAGTGCGCCGCCTGCCAGGCTGAAGCTGAGGAACATGGCCGGAGTCAGGTTCATATTCCAGCGGGGAATGGTTTTGAGCTGCGTGTAGATCATAGACGTGGTGAAGACGGTAAGTAGCGAGAACAGCGCACCGATCCAGCCAAGAAGGCTCCAGCGTTGGCCCAGGAAGATTACGCCAATCGCATAAAGCCCCATGACGATCAGAGCGATGACCGCGCACCAGCCTTCGCGACTGAGCCAGCTGGTCTTCCATTGCGTAAACGCTTTCCAGGCCCGCTCGGGGTGGCCAAGGTGAAAGGTGGACGCCATCAGGCCGCCAACGGACAGGGCGTAGGCGATGGCGAAAAAGACAAAAGCGACCCAGCCAGAGACGTCTGGCAGACCGAGGCTCAAAAAGAACAACAGTCCAAAGCCAAGACCCGACAAGGTGGTGAAAATGATGACGGAAGGTGCTGGATGCATCAGAGCTTCTCCAAGGTCTTGTCCAGCCACCTAAGGAACCCTTTGGGCTCTTCAGCGACCGGGGCCAGCAACGGGGCCAGGATGTCGATCTGATCTTCGACGTTATCCTTGGGCCGTGGCGGCAGGTATTTGTTGACGGGTTTGGTGCCCATTTCCGGCATCAGGTCCATGCCCCCGCGTTCGGCGACCAGTTTGCTGACATCGCTGTCCGCATCGCCCAGATCACCAAAGTGGCGCGCGCCTGCGGGACAGGTACGCACGCAGGACGGAACACGGTCCACTTCAGGCAGGTTCTCGTTGTAGATACGGTCAACACAGAGGGTGCATTTCTTCATCACCCCTTCGGCCTGATCCAGTTCACGTGCGCCGTAGGGGCAGGACCACGCGCACAGGCCACAGCCGATGCAGTCGCTTTCATTGACCAGCACGATGCCGTCCTCGACCCGCTTGTAGCTGGCCCCTGTGGGGCAAACGGTGACGCAAGGCGCGTCCTCGCAGTGCAGGCAGGATTTTGGGAAGTGGATTAGCTGGGCGTGACCTTCCGCAGGCTGCACCTCGTAAGAGTGCACCCGGTTCAGGAATGTGCCGGATGGGTTGGCACCATAAGCGTCCTGATCGGATAGCGGCGCGCCGTAGTTTTCGGTGTTCCAGCCTTTGCATGAGATGACGCAGGCGTGGCAGCCAACGCAGGTGTCCAGGTCGATGACCAGACCCATCTTGCGGTCGGTGGATGTGGGGAGCTGGGTCATGACTACCTTGCCTCCGCTTTTGTGGTGAGGGCGGACTGGGGCGCTGCCCCAGACCCCGGGATACTTTTAACCAGATGAAGCAGGGATCGAATCATTTGCCTACCTTCCATGCCAAATCCTTCGGTCCAGTTCCGACCGGAGATTCAATCGGTGGGAACTCCGGTTGGCTTTCCGCATCCGTTGGTGCGTCAGCTTTTTCGATCTTCACTTTCAGGTCGAACCATGCGGCCTGACCGGTGATGGGATCAGAGTTTGCCCACCGCAGACCATCGCCCTTGGGCGGCAGCAGCTCGTGGATCAGGTGGTTCAGCAGGAACCCTTTGGTGGCCTCGGGCGCGTCTTCTTGCAGAGCCCATGCGCCTTTGCGTTTGCCAATGGCGTTCCAGGTCCAGACGGTGTTTTCGTTCAGGGCCGCCATTTCCATGACCGGAACCGTGATTTCGCCATGTGGTGAGGTCACCTTGGCCCAATCGCCGTCGCTCAGGCCATTCTCGCGCATCAGTTTGGTCGGAACGTACAAAGGGTTGCGGCCGTGCAACTGGCGCAGCCATGCGTTCTGGGTTCCCCAGCTGTGATACATTGCCATGGGGCGCTGGGTCAGAGCGTTGACAGTGAAGCCTTCGTTGCCGGTCTGGTCTGTTTCGTACCAGATGGGCATCGGGTCCAATGTCTCTTTGATGCGTTCCCGCAGGTGTTCCGGGGGCTGACGTTCGCCATGGCCTTCGGCGGCAAGCTGGAACTTGCGCATCGGCTCGGAATAGAGCTGGAACAGGTAAGGCTGCGGGCTGTCATAGATGCCCATGCCGACAGCCCAATCCTGATAGGCTGCGTTCCATGGTTTGTAGTAATCCGCGCCTTCGGGGATGTGGGCCACGTAGAAGCCGCCGTTTTCAATATAGCGGTTCAGCTGGTCCGGGTTGACCTCGCCGCGGCCTTCCTTATCGCCGTTTTCACCACGGAAACCGGCAAGCGGGCCGATGCCGGGCTTGCGTTCGTGATTGACGATATAGTCGGCGTAGTCCTGCCATTTGGCGCTGCCGTCTTCATTGGTGAACCCGGGCAGGCCCAAGCGGTTGGCTAGTTCGACCAGCGCTGATTGGAAACCTTTGACATCCCGGTCGGGTTCAATCACCGGCCAGCGGATTGCGTCGGCTGCAGCATCCGCTTCGCAGATCGGGCGATCGAGCAGAGAGATACAGTCGTGCCGTTCCAGATAGGTGGTATCCGGCAGGATCAGGTCGGCATAGGCCACCATTTCCGACGAATAAGCGTCGGAGTAGATGATATGCGGGATTACATAACCGCCGTTTTCATCCTTGTCCGTCAGCATGTCCATGACACCCTTGGTGTTCATGGATGAGTTCCAGGACATGTTGGCCATGTACATGAACAGCGTGTCGATCTTGTAGGGATCGCCCGCATGTGCGTTCGAGATTACCATATGCATCAGCCCGTGGCTGGACATCGGGTTGTCCCATGTGAACGCCTTGTCGATCCGCGCCGGGCTGCCGTCTGCCTTCAGCGCCAGATCCTCTGGCCCTTGAACAAAGCCCAGATGCGGGCCGTCCAGCGGCGTATTCGGGGTTACCTTGCAGTGCGGTCTCGGGTGCGCCTCGACCGGTTTGGGATAGGGTGGCTTGAAGCGGAAGCCGCCGGGGACTTCGACTGTGCCGAGGATGATCTGCAACACGTGCAGTGCGCGGCAGGTCTGGAAGCCATTGGCATGGGCCGAGACACCGCGCATGGAGTGCATGGCAACCGGGCGACCGATCATCTTGGTGTGTTTTTCACCGCGGAAATCGGTCCATTCGCGCTCCAGCTCGAACGCTTCGTCAAAGGCAACGCGGGCCAACTCGCCTGCGATGGCGCGGATACGGGTGGCGGGGATGCCGCATTGCTCGGCGATCTTCTCGGGCGCGTATTCGTCGCTAAGGTAGCGTTCGGCCATCAGGTGGAAAACGGGGCGATGGGTGACGCCATCCTTCTCAAAGGTCGCCGACAGGTCGGGGCGGACCCCCGGTTTGTCAAACGCCGTCAGTTCGCCCGTGTTGCGGTCAACAACCAGCGGTTTGCCGTTCTCATCGCGCAGGAATAGACCCTTGGTGGGGCCTTCGGACGCGTCGACCAGAACCGGCGCGTTGGTATAACGGCTGAGATAGTCCAGATCGATCTTGCCGGCCTTCATCAGCACGTGGATCATCGACAGGATGAACAATCCATCGGTGCCCGGAGTGATCCCGACCCAATCGTCAGCAACCGCGTTATAGCCCGAGCGGATCGGGTTGACGCCGATCACCCGTGCGCCACGGGCCTTGATCTTGCCGATGCCCATCTTGATCGGGTTGCTGTCGTGATCTTCGGCAACACCGAACAGCATGAACAGCTTGGTGTGATCCCAGTCGGGCTGGCCGAATTCCCAGAAGGCGCCGCCCATCGTATAGATACCGCCCGCAGCCATGTTGACGGAACAGAAGCCACCATGGGCCGCATAGTTGCAGGTGCCGAAATTCTGCGCCCAAAAGCTGGTAAAGCTTTGGCTTTGGTCCCGACCGGTGAAGAAGGCCAGTTTCTCTGGGTTATCTTCACGGATCGGCTTGAGCCAGCCAACGGCGATGTCCAGCGCCTCGTCCCAGCTGATCTCTTCGAACTTGCCCGAACCACGTGGACCGACGCGTTTCAGTGGGGCGCGCAGACGCGAGGGCGCATTGACCTGCATGATCCCAGCCGAGCCCTTGGCGCACAAGACGCCCTTGTTAACCGGGTGATCGCGGTTGCCTTCGATATAGGCAACCTTGCCGTCCTTCATGTGTACGTTGATGCCACAGCGGCAGGCGCACATGTAGCACGTTGTTTTTCTGACCTCGTCAGAGACCTTGGGAGAGGTGTTAATGATTGGCTGGTTCATTTCTGGTCCCTGTGGCTTTTGATCCGATTATTCTCATGAGCAGAGATCAATCGGAACAGTATTTCGCTTTAGCCGGATTTACGAGGCGTCTGTCCGGGTTTTGGATGTTTCTGCTTGCACGGCCGTAACCGCGATCATGTGCAGAACGTCCTCGGCTGAGCATCCGCGTGAAAGGTCGTTGGCCGGTTTCGCCAGCCCCTGAAGGACCGGGCCGATTGCTTCGGCACCCCCAATACGCTGCGCGATCTTGTAGCCAAGGTTGCCTGCGTCGAGGTTCGGGAACACAAAGACATTTGCCTCGCCGCGCAGGGGCGAATCCTTGGCTTTCTTTGCAGCCACCTCGGGGACGAATGCGGCGTCAAACTGCAGCTCGCCGTCGATCAACAGATCGGGGTCAGCCGATTTTGCAATCTGCGTGGCCTCGCTGACCTTCGTGACTTTCGGATGATTGGCGCTGCCGCCGGTGGAAAAGGACAGCATTGCAACGCGGGGCGTCTCGTGCGTCAGCGCCTTGAAAGACGCGGCAGATGCCCGGGCGATTTCGGCCAGTTCCTGTTCGTTCGGATCAACAACCAGGCCGCAATCGGCAAAGATGTGCGCTCCGCGGACCGTGTGGTGATCGCGGCAGTAGAGCATCAGGAAAAAGCTGGAAACCATGGCCGCGTCGGGCGCTTTGCCGATGATCTGCAAAGCGGCGCGCACTGTGGCCGACGTGGTCTCAACAGCTCCGCCGACGGTTCCGTCTGCATTACCGGTATGAACCAGCATCGCGGCATAGTTCAGGCGGTGTTTGATTTCTTCAGCGGCCTTTTCAGGCGTCATGCCCTTGTGCTTGCGCCGCTCGAAAAGCTCAGCTGCAAACGCTTCGGCATGGGGAGAGTCCGATGGATCGTGGATTTCGATGCCGTCGACATCCTGACCAGCCTGTTCGGCCAGCAGGGCAGTAACTTTGGCTTTGTCGCCAATCAGAATGATGCGCGCGACACCTTCTTTGCGGGCCTTCAAAGCACCTTCAACAACACGTGGATCATCGCCCTCAGCGAGGGCGATGATCTTGTCGGAGCTGCTGGCAGCTCCGAGAATTGTGCGTAGTGGCTTCACGCGATTATGCCCCGGCCGACGTATTCATGTCAGCCGCGTCGATACCGGCAACACGGACCGGCTTTTTCATGGCGTCGCGACGGAAGGGATCGCCCAGTTCCTGGTTGATCATGGCTTCGATCAGAGTGGTGATGCCATTTTTCTGGTCGATGATCGCCTGGTTCAGGGCCGCGGTCAGCTCGTCCTGAGTGCGTGCAACGACGCCTTTCAGACCACATGCGGTTGCGATACCGGCATAAGAGACCTGTTGGTCCAGTTCGGTGCCAACGAAGTTGTCGTCGAACCACAGGGTCGAGTTACGCTTTTCAGCGCCCCACTGGTAATTGCGGAAAACGATCTGGGTCACGGCCGGCCATTCTTCGCGGCCAATCGCGGTCAGTTCGTTCACAGCGATACCAAATGCGCCGTCACCCGAGAAACCGACAACCGGAACGTCCGGGCAACCAATTTTCGCGCCAACAACGGCAGGCAGGCCGTAACCACAGGGGCCAAACAGGCCAGGTGCCAGGTACTTGCGGCCTTCTTCGAAGGACGGGTACGCGTTACCGATGGCGCAGTTGTTGCCGATATCGGACGAGATGATTGCCTCGGTCGGCAGCGCCGCTTGAATTGCGCGCCACGCCATGCGGGGGCTCATCCAGTCGGGCTTAGCGGCACGTGCACGCTCGTTCCAGGTGGTGCCCGGATCGTCGTTCTCGTGGGTCAGCGAGCTCAGTTCTTGCGCCCAAGCCGATTTGGTGGTGGCGATCAGGTTCTTGCGGTCTTCGCGACCTGCTTCACCGGCGTTATCGCCCAGACGTTCCAGCAGACCTTCGGCCACTTTCTTGGCGTCGCCGACGATGCCAACGGTCACGTCTTTGGTCAGGCCGATACGATCAGGGTTCAGGTCAACCTGAATGATCTTGGCATCGGTCGGCCAGTAGTTGATGCCGTAGCCAGGCAAGGTCGAGAACGGGTTCAGACGAGTGCCCAGAGCCAGAACAACGTCCGCTTTGGCGATCAGTTCCATACCGGCCTTCGAGCCGTTATAGCCCAACGGGCCGGCAAACAGCGGGTGCGAGCCGGGGAAGGCGTCGTTGTGCTGATAGCCAACGCAGACCGGTGCGGTCAGACGTTCGGCCAGATCGGCGGATGCGGGGATCGCGCCGGACAGAACAACACCAGCACCGTTCAGAATGACCGGGAATTTGGCGTCGGACAGCAGGGCTGCCGCTTCGTCCAGCGCTTCGTCGCCGCCAGCAGTTGCGGCAAATTCGACGATCTTAGGCAGTTCGATGTCGACAACCTGGGTCCACATGTCGCGCGGGATGTTCATCTGAGCAGGTGCCGAGGCACGCTTGGCTTGCAGGATGACGCGGTTCAGAACTTCGGCAACACGGCTGGGGTCACGCAGTTCTTCCTGGTAGGCAACACAGTCCGCAAACATGCGCATCTGTTCCATTTCCTGGAAGCCACCCTGACCGATGGTCTTGTTAGCTGCCTGCGGAGTGATCAGCAGAACTGGGGTGTGGTTCCAGTATGCGGTTTTAACGGCAGTCACAAAGTTGGTGATGCCGGGGCCGTTCTGCGCGATCATCATCGACATCTTGCCGGTGGCACGGGTGTAGCCGTCCGCCATCATGCCGCCCGAACCTTCGTGGGCGCAGTCCCAGAAATTGATGCCTGCGGCCGGGAAGATATCCGAAATCGGCATCATGGCCGAACCGATGATACCGAACGCATGTTCGATACCGTGCATTTGCAGAACCTTAACAAAGGCCTCTTCAGTGGTCATTTTCATCTGAGTGTTCTCCGCACAATTGAAGAAAGGTTCGGGCACAGCACCCGCCTTTGATACGGTTTTGGCGCAAGGGGCGAAGCGGCGTTAGGGCCAGAACGTTAGGCGGGATATGTCCAGAGCCGTGCTAGGCGGACCGGATGGCATCCGCGATCAGTTTCACGCCCGGCCCGATGCGGTCCCGGCCAATGGACGAGTATCCAAGGCGATAGAAGTTGTGCGGTCGGTGCAACCCATTGAAGAACGGGGCGCCTGGTTCGATATGGACGCCCTGGCTCTGCAGCTTTTGGGCAAGTTTGGTCGTGTCCACACGCTCGGGGGCCGACATCCAAAGCGACGAGCCGCCCATGATTCCGCGTCCGGCAGCGGTAAGCCCGTACTGTTCGACTGCAGCATCCAACGCTTCGCGTCGCCGGGCAAGGGTCTTGGACATACGCCGAATCTGAGCATCGTAATGGCCCAGTGACAGGAAATAGGCCGCAGTGCGCTGGATATGGCCCGGCGGATGGCGCAGTACCAAAGAACGCAAAGCGCGGGCCTCGCGGATAAAGGGCTCGGACCCGACAATGTAGCCAAGGCGCAATCCGGGAAACAGTGACTTCGAGAAGCTGCCCACATAGATCACCCGTCCGTCGCGATCCATTGACTTGAGTGCCGGGGACGGGGATCCCAGAAAGGCCATTTCAAACTCGTAATCGTCCTCAACCACCATAGCGTCCAGCTCGCGGGCGCGTTTCAACAACTCGTGGCGGCGATCGACGGGCATGGTTGCGGTTGTCGGGCTCTGATGGCTGGGTGTGGTGAAAATCACATCTGTTTCATCCGGCAACGCATCCGGGGTCAGTCCGTCACGGTCAACGGCCAGTGGTGAAACTTTGCAATCAGAGTGGTTAAGCAAATCCCGCAGTGCATAATAGCAGGGGTCTTCGATAACGGCCGTGCGGTTGCGGTTCAACAGGATGCGCGAGGCCAGCCACAGCGCGTTTTGCGCGCCCATAGTGATCAAGATCTCTTCGGGGCGAGCGGCGATCCCGCGGCGCGGCAACGTGTGACGGGCGATGAATTCAATTAGCAGCGGATCATCCTGATCCATGTAGTCCCCGGTCAGAGATGCAAAATCCTTGTGACCCAGCGCACGGACCGCGCAGAGACGCCAGTTGGCGTGGTCGAACAATTTCCGATCTGCCTGGCCATAGATGAAAGGGTATTTGTAATCGCGCCAATTACTGGGCTTGGGCAGCACGTCCCCATCCGAGAACCTGCGTGCCAGGGCAGTGTCCCAGTCGACATTTTCATCGCGTTTTTGAACAGGCGAATACTTGGGTGGCACGGGCGCGTTTTGCGACACGAAATACCCCGACCGGCCTTTGGCAGTCAGGTAGTCATTGGCCAGTAGTTCCGTATACGCCAGTGTCACCGTGATCCGGCTAACACCCAGATGCGCCGCCAATTTGCGAGACGAGGGCAGCTTTTCCCCAACGTGAAACCGGCCAGACAGGATGCCTTCGGCAATCATCTGCTGGATCTGCGCCTGCAGTGTGCCCTGTCCGTTCAGTTCCAGAAAGAATGTGTCGACCGATATTCCCATAGCGCCTTATAGGGTGGACTTAAGGTGAGGGCAATCTGGACTTAATCTCGTCTCGAGAATTCGTGAACAAGGCGCTTGACGAAAAAGAACGACTCACCTAAATAACTAGAAATCTAGTTTAATGGAGAAGTCAAATGTGGGAAACAGCTGCAGCAGGATTCTCGGCCATGGGCTCTGAAGCGCGACTGAAGGTTCTCAAGACATTGGTTCGGGCTGGTGAGGCTGGGTTGACCGTTGGGGAAATCCAGAACCGCACTGGCATTGCGCCTTCGACATTGGCCCATCACCTGCGGTTTCTCGCGGCCGGCGGAGTCGTCGAGCAAGAGAAAATCGGGCGTGCTACCATCAACCGCGCAAACTACGAAGAATTGAGAGGCCTCGCGCAGTTCATTCTTAGCGAATGCTGCGCGGACGAAGTGGGAAAGGCTGCGAACGATGGCTGAGCTGACACAAAACCCAAAGGCACCGGCAAAGGTGGCCGTTGATCTGATCAAAACCCCATGGGCAGTGATCGTAGCCATTCTGGCGCTTGTGGCCGTCCTTGACCCCGGCAACTGGGGAGAGGTCGTGACTTTTGCGGGCAAAGCCCTTGCACATACCGGCCAGTATATTCTGTTTGCCGTCTTGCTTCTGTCTTACCTCAAGGCGACAGGTGCCGAGGTGATGGTCGCGCGCGCCTTTGAGGGGCGCGAGACGCGGATGATCTTTCTCGCAGCGGTCTTCGGTGGCCTCGCACCGTTCTGTTCTTGCGAAGTCATTCCGTTCATTGCCGGACTGCTGGCGCTTGGTGCGCCTTTGTCGGCTGTTATGGCATTCTGGCTCAGCTCGCCCTTGATTGACCCACCTACCTTATTGATCACGGCAGGCGCATTGGGTTGGCCATTTGCAATCGGCAAGGCCATTGCAGCGGTCGCACTCGGTCTGTTTGGTGGCTTTGCCGTCCGTGCCCTGATGCGAGGTGGTGCGTTCGCCCAGCCTCTGCGCGAATACAAACCAGCTGGCTGCGGTTGCGGACCTAAAACAGAGGACAAACCTGTCTGGAAGTTCTGGCAGGAACCCGAGCGCCGTCAGCGCTTCAGGTCCGAGTTCGTTCACAACAGCCTGTTCCTGCTGAAATGGTTGGCTCTGGCCTATGTGCTCGAGGCGCTGTTGGTTAGCTATGTTCCCGCTGACCTGATCGCGCGCGTTGTTGGCGGTGAAGGTGTTGTACCCATTGTCATTGCCGCGTTGGTCGGGATGCCTGCTTACCTGAACTCCTATGTCGCGCCGCCGCTGCTGGCTGGCTTGATGGAACAGGGGATGAGCGCAGGGGCCGCGATGTCCTTCATGGTCGCGGGTGCCGTCAGTTCGATCCCGGCAATGGCCGCGGTCTGGTCATTGGTCAAACCACGGGTCTTTGCGACCTATCTGGGGCTGGGGATCACCGGGGCCATCACCGCTGGCATTCTGTTCCAGATGATCTGAAACCAAAGCCACCCGGTGTTCTTACCGGGCGGCTTTACTTATCCTGCTTCGCAGTGGCGCGGCAGTTTGAACCGATACCGAGCCTCGCCACTGTCCACGTACACACGTTTTTCGATGCAGGCCGTGGTGCCAACGGTTTGTGAGACCGGAGCGTCGGTCGAAGTGACCGAGGTCGCAGACCCGTCCGGCAGTCGGACCGAAGCAATGACGCCGTTCTTGAGGTCCCCGTTGATGGGTGTCGCTGACAAGACGTTGACGGTCATAAATGCCTCATGCTCGTGCTCGCCGCTGTCGTTGAAGATCAGCAAACCAGCAGCGACGGCAACAAGACCAACACCGCCTGCCACGGGCAAACCCCAGGTCTTCAGAAAGGCATAGATCGAAACGGCGCGATGCGGTCCAAATAGTTTGGAAAGAACGTTCAGCATGGTTTTCTCGTAAAAAAGCCCCGGTCCGTTCAGGCCGGGGCTGTCTGTGCTTTAGGGGCGCGGATCGTCTTCGTCTTCGTCGTCGGCACCGCCTTTGGGCAGGTTGAAGAAGCTGTCCGCGTCGAGGATCGGTTCTTCTTCTTTCTCTTCCGCAGGTTCATCCGACAGCGAGAAGGTTTCCAGACCTTCGATGGCGGTCGGAATCTTCGGCGCCGCGTCCATTTCCAGCGACTGTTCGGTCGAAACCAGCTTGCGGCGCTCGTCATCGCTCATGACGCCACCTTCGGCTGCTTTCTTGGCTGCGGCTTTCTGCACGATCGCGTCCAACTCGGACTGTTTGCACAGACCCAGCGCAACGGGGTCGATCGGCTGCATGTTGGAAATGTTCCAATGGGTCCGTTCACGGATCGACTGGATGGTTGGCTTGGTGGTGCCCACCAGTTTGGCAATCTGACCGTCGCTGAGTTCGGGGTGGAACTTGACCAGCCACAGGATCGAATTTGGACGGTCCTGACGCTTGGACAGCGGGGTATAGCGCGGACCGCGCCGCTTTTCCTCGCCGCTTGCAGCGGGGTTGAACTTGAGCTTCAGCTTGTGCAGCGTGTTGTTCTGCGCGGTGTCAATCTCGTCCTGGGTCAGCTGGTTGTTGGCGATGGGGTCAAAGCCTTTCACGCCAGCGGCCACATCGCCGTCTGCGATACCCTGCACCTCAAGCTCGTGCATGCCTACGAAATCCGCGATCTGCTTGAAGCTGATCGTGGTGTTGTCCACCAGCCATACGGCTGTTGCCTTGGCCATAAGCGGTTTTGCCATCAGCCCGTCTCCTATAAATACATCTTTCCCGTCGCCGGAATTCGGCGGCCCCTTTTTTGGGGCAGGTTTCCGTTGTCGGGGAACTTGGTCCGTATATAGTCGCGCCAAGGCAAGAAGGGAAGAGGCGAATGCGCTGGGTTGTTTTGGGGCTGGTTTCGTGGATTCTTGGTGCAATGGCGGCGCTGGGCGATGGCGAAAAAGCGGGCGAGTTTGACTACTACGTCTTGTCGCTTAGCTGGTCGCCAAACTGGTGCGCCCGCGAAGGCGATGCGCGCGGATCGGATCAATGCGACACCCGGCATGACCATGGCTGGATCCTGCATGGTCTGTGGCCTCAGTACCATCAGGGCTGGCCCGCCTTCTGCCGCACGCCCGAGGCACCGCCATCGCGCGCTATGTCACGCAAAATGACGGATATTCAGGGCAGTTCCGGTCTGGCGTGGCATCAGTGGAAAAAGCACGGGACCTGCTCGGGCCTCAGCGCGTCCGACTATTATGCGCTGTCCCGGCAAGCGTATGAGGCGGTTGAGCGTCCTCAGGTATTCCGCAAGCTGGATGCCTCGGTCAAATTACCTGCATCGGTCGTGGAAGAAGCCTTTCTGAAGGCCAACCCCGGCCTCGAACGCGACATGGTCACTGTGACCTGCAAGCAGGGCTATATAGAAGAGGTCCGATTGTGCCTGTCGCGTGACCTTGAACCCGTGCCTTGTGGGCGAGACGTAATCCGAGATTGCACCGCCAAAGACGCCCTGTTTGATCCGATTCGCTAGAGTTTCTTGTTCTGGCAGTCGCGCGCATATTCTAGCGCCTTGGCAGTGCCTTTCAGGTCAATCGCCATGACCACTTCACCTGCGGGGTTGTAGACCGTCATGGTCTTGTTCTGCGCAATCGCATCCACGAAGCTGCGGTCGGTGAAAAACACGGTCGCGCCGGGCACATCGCGCTGATTGAAGCCGATGGCAGTGGCATCATAGCTTTTGCCGTCCAGATCGAACCGGATTGGATAACTCTCGCCCTGTTTGATGTCGCCCCACGCCTTGTTGTAGACGGCGAAATATCCCCGATTGTCCAGAGCGTCATAGCCCAGCCGAACGACCGAGAGGTCCTGATAGATCGTCTGGATCAGGCATCCATTCCCCAGCGCGGGGTCCATCATGATGTTCCAGCCTTCGACGAAGCCCTTGTCGATGAGCTCTTGTGAAAGAGCGGCGGATGCGGTGAAGGCGGCAAATGTGAGGGCGAGAAAACGGGTCATCTAGTAGTCCCTTGGTTGAGTTTTGTCACAATTTTTCTTGTGTGGAAGGATTATCTGACACTAACTGTAACGACTATTTTCTGTTTTCAAAACCGGGCGATACACGATTATGAAGGCACTGATTGTAATTCTTGTTTGCACGTTAATTTCGGGAACCGCCGTTGCGCTTGTTTCTGAAAAATCAGCGACAATTGGACAATGGCAGGTGATTGCTGCAGAGACACAACGGGATGGTTTGTCTTGCCAAGCACTTTTGAGCGATCCTAAGGGATCATTGCTTTTGTTTGGGTCTCAAAAAAGAAACGCTGTAACGCCGCTTGTTGGTCTCGGAAGTGACTACCCAAAGGGTTCGCGTGCTATCGTCAGAGTAGGCAACCAAGACTTCGAGTTTGAGCAGCCTAACCGGTCGGGAGCGAACCGATTTCGGCCAGTTTCTGAGCGGCACGACGTTGATATCGTCCAGATCTTAAAGACAAATCGAACTACGAAGATTGTCGCAAAAGGGAAGTATGGGCAATTCACTCTAAGGGCCATAAACGTCAAGGAAGTACTACGTTTCTTCGAAAAAAACTGTGGAATTACAGCCTATTAAATTAATTTATGTAGGCAGCGTTAAACTACCAACGTGAACGGTAAATAGGCAAATTTGTTACGAATTAAGTTAGCTATTGAGTTTTGGTCTGTCAGGCAGGCTCACAATTCCTTCCGCGCCCTCAGCGCGGCCGTAATCGTCCCGTCATCCAGATAATCCAACTCGCCCCCAATCGGCACACCCTGCGCCAGCGAGGTCAGGCGCACCTGCCCCTCCAACTGATCGGCAATGTAATGGGCTGTGGTCTGGCCGTCGACGGTCGCGTTCAGGGCCAGAATGACCTCAGAAATCCCTTCGGCCATTACGCGATCCTGGAGCCGGGGAATGCGCAGTTCGTCCGGGCCGACGCCGTCCAAGGCAGACAGCGTGCCGCCCAGAACGTGATAGCGACCCTTGAAAACTGCAGCGCGTTCCATCGCCCAGAGGTCGGCGACGTCTTCGACCACGCACAATTCTCCGGTCGCGCGATCCTCGCTATCGCAGATGTCGCAGATATCGGTGGTGCCCACATTGCCGCAATTCAGGCATTCACGGGCGGTGGCGGCCACCTGCTGCATTACGTCCGACAGGGGCGTCAGCAGCAGAGTGCGTTTTCGGATCAGGTGCAGCACCGCGCGGCGAGCCGAACGGGGGCCGAGGCCCGGCAGTTTGGCCATCAGGTCGATCAGATTGTCGATATCGCTGTTCGAACTCACGGCGTGCGCTCCTGCAAAAGGGCCGGGCAGTTGTGCCCGGCCTTTGGGTCGTCAGGAGTGTCTATCAGAACGGCAGCTTGATGTCTGCGGGCAGACCCATGCTTTCGGTCAGCCTCGCCATCTCTGCCTGAGAGCGCTCGGCCGCTTTGGTTTGCGCGTCCTTGATAGCGGCCAGTATCAGATCTTCGACAACTTCCTTATCGTCGCCATTGAAAATCGACGGATCGATGTCCAGACCCTTTAGCTCGCCTTTTGCTGTGGCGGTGGCCTTCACCAGCCCTGCACCGGATTTGCCTACAACCATCAGGTTGTTCAGCTCTTCCTGCATGTCCGTCATTTTGGTCTGCAAATCCTGCGCGGATTTCATCATCTTGGCCATATCGCCCAGACCGCCGAGTCCCTTGAGCATTTCTTTTCTCCTGCAAATCGGTTTGCCGCCTAAATACGGATGCTGCCGGTAGGGTACAAGGGGAGAGCTTCTCCCGCCCGTCGTCAAGGTCATTGGCAAGACCTTTCCTCCCGTTGGGCCCGGCAGCGCGGGAGTGTTTCTGCTTTGGTCGTTCGGATCAATCCTCCTCGAACGGATCCCATTCGTCTTCGACTTCCGGCAGGGCTTCGGTTTCGACCTTGGCCGCGCGTTCTTCCGGGGTTTCGATCCGCTTGATGCGCGCTTTCGGAAACTGCATCAGAACGGCTTGAACCAGTGGGTGTTGTTCGGCCTGCGCTTTCAACGCCAGATCAGCCGCGTCTCGAACCTCGGCGATTGTTGCTGCGTCCCCGTCGGCCACGATTGAGACGGCCCATCGGTTTCCGGTCCAGCGTTGCAAGGCCGAACCAAGCCTTTGCGCCAGATCGGTCGGCGCTTTGTCCGTCGGCGTGAACTCGATCCGTCCCGGGGAATACGAGACGAGACGCACGCCGTTTTCGACCTCAACCAACAGTTTTACGTCCCGGTTGGTGCGGATCAGTTCGACCACGTATTCGAAGGTTGGATAGTGTGCCAGCGCGGTCTGGACGTCCTGGGCAAGCACTGCGGTGGGCGCGCCTGCAGGCCCGCGTTGCGCCGAGAGATGCGCAGAGGACGTCGCCTGTGCAGGTGCATGAGTTGGCACAGCCACACCACCGCCAGGTCCCCTGCTTGGTGGGGGGGGAGGTGCGTCTTGTAGTCGTTTGATAAGCTCTTCGGGGCTTGGCAAATCGGCCACATGGGTCAAACGAATGATTGCCATTTCGGCGGCCATCATCGCGTTGGGTGCTGCAGAGACTTCTTCCAGCGCCTTCAGCAACATCTGCCACATGCGCGTCAACACCCGCATCTGCAGCGCCTCGGCCATCTGTTGACCCCGTGCGCGTTCATCCGGTGAGACGGTGGGGTCATCGGCGGCATCGGGCGTGATTTTGACCACGGAAATCCAATGGGTGATCTCGGCCAGATCGCGCAGAACGGCCAGCGGATCGGCCCCTTCGGCATACTGGCCGCTCAACTCAGTCAATGCCCCAGCCGCATCGCCACGCAAAATCATATCCATCAGATCCAGAACGCGCCCGCGATCTGCAAGGCCCAACATTGCCCGAACCTGATCGGCGCTTGTTTCCCCTGCACCATGTGAGATCGCCTGATCCAACAGCGAGGTCGCATCGCGCGCAGATCCTTCGGCCGCGCGTGTGATCAAAGCCAGCGCGTCTTCTGCGATATGTGCGTTTTCCGCTGCGGCGATTTTGTTGAGCAGACCGATCATGTCCTCAGGTTCGATCCGGCGCAGGTCGAACCGCTGACAGCGGGACAGTACGGTCACCGGCACCTTGCGGATTTCTGTTGTCGCAAAGATGAACTTCACATGCTCGGGCGGTTCCTCGAGCGTTTTGAGCAGCGCATTGAAGGCGCTGGTCGACAGCATGTGAACTTCGTCGATGATATAGATCTTGTAGCGCGCGCTGGCGGCACGATATCGGACACTGTCGATAATCTCGCGGATGTCGTTCACACCGGTCCGGCTGGCGGCGTCCATCTCCATCACGTCGACATGGCGTCCTTCCATGATGGCCACACAATGCTCGCACTGGCCGCAAGGTTCGGTTGTTGGCTTGCCTTCGCCATCGGGGCCGATGCAGTTCATGCCTTTGGCGATAATCCGGGCAGTGGTGGTTTTGCCGGTGCCGCGAATACCAGTCATGATAAAGGCCTGCGCGATCCGATCCGCTTCGAACGCGTTTTTTAGCGTGCGCACCATTGCGTCCTGTCCAACCAGATCTGCAAAGGTTTCAGGGCGGTACTTGCGGGCAAGAACCTGATAGGCGGGGCTGGGCGTTTCGGTCATGTCTGCTCTGTCAGATTCGTGTCAGAAATGTAGCGTAGAGACCCGGGCCGCCCACGTCCACAGCAGCCTTTGTGGAATTTCGGTTTGGACAGCGTCTGTAAGCGGGATAAACCGGCTGTCAAAATTTGGTGGGCTGGTGGCAGTAGGAGCATAAGCTTTGGCAAAATTTGCAATCTACGCGCTGCCTGTTGGCTCAGGCACCTTGGCGCTGTCCCCTTTGCCTGGCGGCGGCGGTGGGTATGTGGACGATCTAAGGGTGATACAGGACTGGAACCCCGATCTGGTGATTTCAATGACCACTGAGGCCGAGATGCAGCCGGTCGGTGCAGGCAGTTTTGGTAGAGACGTTCAAAGCAGACCCGCTACCTGGGTGCATCTTCCGGTCGAGGACTTTGGCGCGCCGCCCCAGCCAATCGAAACTCTTTGGCCCCAAGCCAGCGCAGCCGCCCGGCAGGTTCTGTCCGACGGTGGACGCGTGCTGGTGCATTGCCGTGGCGGTTGTGGGCGGTCGGGGATGGTCGCGCTGAGGCTCATGGTGGAATGTGGCGAAGATCCAAACCACGCGCTAAACCGGCTGCGCTTGGCCCGACCATGCGCGGTGGAAACGGATGAGCAGAAGGCTTGGGCCATGAAACCGGCCCAGAGCGATCGGTGAACTAGGATCAGGCCGTGGCTTGTTGAACAACCTGATGCGATGGACGCGGTGCAAGGGCCGATGCCTGAAGCATGGCGCAAGGCAAGGCCGCCAAAACACCAGCAGGCAGAGTGGAAAAGTCAGGGCCGAACATCATATCGGCGTATTCGTCCAACGTGTCGGCTGAGTCGCCTGTGTTTGTCCCGCAATAGACCCTGATCCGGGCCGGGCTGGCGCGAAACCGTGCGGTGCAACCCTCATCGCAATGGGTCAGTTCGCTGGAGCCGTCCACCTCAAATTCGCTGGTCGTCATTGGTTGTGCTGTTGCCATCGCCTCGGCCAAGGCCCGAGCCATTTGGGCCAATGCGGGGCAGGTTTTCCCCGTTTTCTGGCACAGGGTGGCGGTGAATTCGTGGGTCGTTGTCTTCCAGATCATAATGCGCCCTCCGCGCGGTGAGCGGGGGACGTGGAACAGGGAACTCAGCGTACTGAAGACCTGCCCGGACACCCCGCCCGAGTTTCGGTTTTTACTTTGATGGCAGGTCTCCTGACTTGCGGGTCATTGCTTTGCCGACCTTCCCAGCCTTTCGGCCAGTGGTATTTCGGCATTGCTTACCGCTTACAGTTGCGGGGGCAGTCGCGGCCTTGGTCCGTTCCGGCATTGCCGGGCTGGACCGCACCGAGTTCCCTTTTCATCCCGCCCCAATATAAGGACGAGAACCATCACCTCATCGCTAGCGGTTGTAAGTGGCTTGAGTCAAGCGGGCTGTTTTCCATCGTTCAAGTGGACGCTTGGTCACTTTGAAAATCTGTTGACTCCAGTCGCGCAAAAGCGCCGATATGCCATATGTGAACCGAATAGTTCAGATGCTTGCGAGGGCACCATGTTGGACAACACTCCGGTCGTTTTGACCGAAGATTTCACGTTTTCTGCCGGAGACGCCGAACTGTCGGCACGGCTGTATATGCCTGCCTCGGCACCTGATGTGGCGGTTGTAGTCCATGCCGCCACAGGCGTACCGCGCGACTATTACCAGCATTTTGCGCGGTGGTTGGTGGAAGAACAGGGTATGGCCTGTCTGACCTATGACTATCGCGATTTTGGCCACTCTCTACGCGGGCGCCTGCGCGATTCGCAGGCCACGATGGCTGACTGGGCGTTGATCGACATGCCCGCTGCTCGCGCCGAAATGCGGCGCAGATTTCCCGCCGCCCAGCAGTGGAGCATTGGCCATTCGGTGGGTGGAATGCTGGGGCCAATTCAGCCCGATATTGAGCAGATCGACCGGATGATCTGTGTCTGTTCAGGTTTGGTGACGGTATCCGACCACCCCTGGCCGTATCGCGCACTGGCGACAATGTTCTGGTATGCCCACCCGCCATTGCTGGTTAAGGCATTGGGATACCTGCCGGGCAAGGCACTTGGGTTCGGCTCGGACCTCCCGGCGCGTGTCTACTGGCAGTGGCGCAAATGGTGCACCGCTGCGCTGAGCTACGTGCCGGAAATCGGCAAAAGCCTTCCAGACGCCCGTTGGGCTGCGTCGGAAACACCCGTCGATCTGTTCACAATGGACGATGATCAGGTGGTGCCCCCGAACGCGGTTTGGCGCCTGGCCGATCTTTACGGTCCCAAAGCCCGCCGGCATCAGTTGTCGCCGAAAGACTTTGGATTGGCCGAGGTCGGTCACATCGGCGCATTTGCGCGCCGAAATGCGGCCATATGGCCCCGGTTGATCGCCTGAGCCGGTACTTACAGCTTTTTGCGGGATTTCTTGTCCTGCATCACCGATCGTACCATCTTACCAAAGGCCTTGTCGCGCGCACGAGACTGCGCCACGGTTTCCGAGTTCCTTTCATCTTCACGCCGCAGCTTTCGCCAGCGCTCTAACCGCTCTGCGTCCAGTGTTCCGTTGGAAATCGCATCCTGCACGGCGCAGCCCGGTTCAGCCTGATGCTGACAATCGGAAAAGCGGCAGGTCTGAGCCAATTCAAGAATGTCGGAAAAGACCTCGTCGACACCATCTTGTGCATCCAGCAACCGCAAAGCCCGCATGCCGGGTGTATCGACCAACCAGCCTCCGTTCTGCATCGGATGCAACGCGCGCGCCGTTGTCGTGTGCCGCCCGCGCGCGTCGTCCTCGCGAATGCCGGACGTTGCCGCATCCAGACCAGTCATGGCGTTGACCAATGTTGTCTTGCCGACACCGGATGAGCCGACCAGTGCGGCGGTCTGCCCGGTGGGGCACCAGGACAGAACTTGCTGAACGTCCATGGCATCCAAAGCATTGATTGCCAGCACGGTCAGAAACGGAGACAGCGACACGGCTGCTTTGGAGTATTTGTCAGGATCGGTGCAGGTATCGGCCTTGGTTAGTATGACGACCGGATAGCACCCGGCCTGGTGTGCCAAAGCCAAATACCGTTCCAGCCGGGCAAGATTAAAGTCGGCATTGCAGGAACTGACGATGAACAGCACATCCACATTGGCGGCGATCAACTGGGCCTCGGCCCCAGTTCCGGCGGCGCGGCGTTTCAAAAGGCTGCGGCGTTCCAGCAATTGTTGAACGCGGTTTTGATCATCCGCCAATACCCAGTCGCCGACGGCAAAGTCGCCCGTCGGCTGGTTTAGGGTGAGCAGCGGTGTTTCACCATTGATGCTTGCGCCGATCAGGCGATCACGGTGAACGGCTGTGATGCGAAAGGGAGCGCATTTTGGATTGGCCGCATGTTGTGCGGCAAAGTATGAGGACCATCCCAGGTCCGAAAGTGTAAAGGACATTGTTCTGCCTGTGTTCAGGTACAGCAAGCCGTCTGCATGGCGGTCGCGCATCCAGCGGTGATGTGTTCAGGCAGGTTTGAGGGTCGGCCTCAGAAACGCTCTGCCCAAAGGGTTTTTGCTACAATCATAAAAGCCCTCCTGCGGCTAACGGTTCAAGTAAGTGAGAGGTTGGACATCGACCCAAGCGGGGCTCGTTGTGGCTGCTTCCTTCCGGACCTGACCAGGTTGGCGAGGCGCTCGCCCGCGCCAACCTCTCGAAATTCGATATAGGGAAGACACGTAGAAATGACAACCCGTCACAGTGAGAGTTGAATGCGCAAAAACCCTTCGGCATCCGTTCCAGCCAGCGTTGGGCTGAACTCTGCGATGTCTGGGAGGTGACGTTGTGCCTGTTGACCGGTCTTCAACAGGACAGAGGACCCCGGCATGGGCGCAAAACGGAATGGGCAGGGGCTCTGTTCCAGCGATTCCGTGGGCAATGCTCCGGTCAGGTAATCCTTCAGCGCGTGTTGGATCGGCAAAGCCGGAACGTTGATGATTTCGGCGCCCCGTATGAACGGAAAATGCCCGCCGCCGCTGGCCCGATAATTGTTCAGTGCAACAACAAAGCGTTGTTCGGCCGTCACCGCGTGGCCTTGGAAACGAAGATCTGAGATACGCCGGTATGCCGGATTTGCCAGATGTCCATCCGCATCGAACCGAGGCGGAACGCTCAGGTCGATCACGTAGCTTAGCCCGAATAGTACATCGAAATTGTGTCCGGCTCGATCAGGATTGACCAATTCAGTTTGCGCGCCAGGTTTCACCTGATTGAAAACGCCCGCAGACATTTCAAGCCAATCTCTGACGTGCTCTCCTGACACCGCGACCGCACGAAGTTCGTTTGGAAAGATGTTCAGATCAGCCACGTGTCGCATGCGCATCACGCCCGCAGGAATGTCCGAGTAAAAGCGAGGCCCGGCGCGACCACCGAATTTCGAAGGCGCTACGGCAGACAGCAAAGGTGTCGCTTCATGGCGTGTGCCCTTCAGGTTCTGGCGCACAGCAGAAGCCTGTGCTGCTGCCACCATCGCAAGCCCGCGATCCTTGGCGCAAAAGCTGAAATAGCTGTGCAGGTGCTGATCCGTATGCCCAATTGGTTCCCCGGCCCGTTTTCGTGTTGCGGAATGCACATCCGAAAATATCGCCACCAACAGCGGGTCTTCGGGTGCAGGTTCAGCACCCGAGACCGGGCGCAGTTCAGAGCGATGCTCCACGACCGACCAGCCCTTTTCAGTCGTGGCAGTCAGCGTCAGATCAATCACGCCAAGATGAGATCCGGCAGATCCCGGCATGACCACAGGTGTGCCATGCACCATACCGCCAGTGGCATCGACGTGTTCCAGCCCAGCGTGCGACTTCCCCGGCAGGGTCAGATGCGTGTGCCCGGCGACGATGGCGTCTATACCCTCAATCGTGGCAAGGGGGATTATCGCGTTTTCAAGATCGGGCGCGGGGTCGACGGACCCCAACCCCGTATGGGCAAGCGCAACGATCACGTCGCAGCCGCGGGATCGAAGCTCAGACACTTTAGTACGCGCGCAGGTCAGGATGTCGTCTATCCGGACGTCATCACCCAGCCGATGAGATTCCCAATTCCGGGTCTGCGGCGGAACCACCGAGAAGACGCCGACGGTTAGCGAGGCTTGGTGCCCCGCGACCTCAACCCGGCGGGTTAGAACTGCCTGATCCTGCCAGACCTCGTTAGCGCCCGGGCGATGAACATTGCTGCAAACCACCGGACAGGGGGCCTGCGAAAGGATGCGGTCCAGTATATCTTGACCGAGCCCGAAATCATGATTGCCCAACCCGATCGCATCATACTCTAACGCGCCAAGGGCCTGCATCAGCGCATGCGGCTTGTCAGCTTGCTCGGCGGCCATATCCCCAACCGGAGTTCCCTGCAGCGAATCGCCATTGTCAAAAAGCAGCACGGTTGAGCCTTCCGCCTGCGCCTCAGTTCGGGCTTCGAGGATCAGACTGGCGGTTCGGGTCAGGCCAATTGTGGGTTCAGGGGTGTCAGAATAGTAATCAAAACTCCTCAAGTTCATATGAAGATCCGTGGTGGCCAGTATTCGGATCTGCACGGTCTGCGAAGGCAGAGAAGGGGAAGGTTTCAAATTTCTACTTTTGGCAGTTTTGTCTTAGTCATTTTCAACAAAAAGATTAATCACAGTGAATTGCAAGGCTTAGCTGTGTTCATTCGATGGCGACCTGTGATTTTGAGGGTGAAACACCGTTGCAACTGATTGACCGACATGGCAGCCCTGTGCGGACAAGTCTAAGGATAACTTATGAAAAATGCGGAATATGTGACGTTTGGTAGCTCGGGGCTGGATCGTGCGGCGCATATTCGTGGGGATGCTGATGCGGTCGCGCGGGCGCGAACGCATCCCGATGCAAAATGCCTGCTGTTGTGGCGCGGTAAAGTCTTGGTTCAGGGTGAGGCGCTGGATCGATTGGGGCTGATCGCGATGTCGCATAAGCTGGTCGAAAACGGGCCGGGCGGTTCCGTCGAGCAGCCTGTATTCCTGGGACTATCAGATGACGCGCCGGTGTTTGCCACTGATATTTCGGGCTGGACGGCTGATGGGTTGGACGTGTCCGGTGTCGGAGGCTTTATCGACAAGTCAGAGCAACAGCACCCGGACTTGCCCCACGGCCATGTTTTTGCCGAACTGCGCCGGATCATGACCCGTTTGTCGGCGCGTGACGCCGAACTGGCGGCCTCGGCCAAGGCGGTGACTGCATGGCACGACACGCATCGGTTTTGCGCCCGGTGCGGCGCAGCCAGCGAACTTGTGCAGGCTGGGTGGCAGCGCAGTTGTCCGTCCTGTGGTGGGCAGCACTTTCCGCGTACCGATCCGGTCGTCATCATGTTGATTACCAGTGGCGATTCAGTGCTGATGGGGCGTTCGCCGGGCTGGCCGGAAGGGATGTATTCGCTGCTGGCAGGGTTTGTTGAACCGGGTGAAACGCTTGAGGCCGCAGTCCGCAGGGAAGTGATGGAAGAGGCCGGGGTGCCCGTGGGTGAGGTCCGTTACCTGTCCAGCCAACCCTGGCCGTTTCCGGCCTCTTTGATGTTCGGCTGCGCAGGTGAGGCGTTGTCGCGCGACATCACCATCGACCCGGTCGAAATCGAAGATGCGATGTGGGTTACCAAATCCGAGATGATGCAGGCCTTTGCCGGTGAACACCCCGTTTTGCTGCCAGCCCGCAAGGGTGCGATTGCGCATTTTCTTTTACAAAACTGGCTTGCAGATACATTGGACTGACAAAATACTGTTCTTAAAAGCGAGAGAACCCCGAACCACAATGCAGTTTACAGTGCGCGAAGATATCGAAGCTCCCATCAACTCGGTGTTCGAAATGGCGGCCGACTTTGACCGATTCGAACGGATCGCAATGCGGCGCGGGATCGAGGTCCGGCGGATTTCCGGCGAATTGGGCGTTGTTCCGGGCACAAGTTGGGAAACAGAATTCAGGTTACGCGGAAAGCCACGTCAGATTTCCGTGCAGATGGCGGAATGCGACCCGCCTTCGCTGATGCGATTCGAAGCGGCAAGCAAGGGGATGAACGGGATCACCACGGTCGAGCTTTTGGCCCTGTCGCAGCGCCGCACGCGTATAAGCGTTGATATGTCCCTGTCAGCCAAATCCCTGCCTGCGCGGCTGCTGTTACAATCACTAAGGCTTGGGCAATCCCGGTTTCGCCGACAGTTTCAGTTGCGCCTGACCGAGTTCGCACGGGAAATGGAACAACGTCACATTCATGGCGGCTGATTATCCAAAGCTTTGGTGGGAACGAGATGGATAGTTTTATTGTTCGTGAGGCGGTGTTGACGGATGCCCAAGGTATCTCAGAGGTGCTGCGGGACATCGCAGCGGCCGGAAAGCGTAACAAGCGCTGCGACGTTGATTTTGCCCGCGAGCATTACGTGGCCGACCCCGACCGGATCAGATGTTCTGTCGCTGTTCAAGTGGAACAGGTCCTGGGATTTCAATCGTTGAAATGGGCGTTCGAAAACAACCCATATGGTGCTCCGGTCGGGTGGGGCGTCATTGGAACGCATATTCGCCCGTCGGCCGCACGGCGCGGTGTCGGGCGTGCCCTGTTTCGTGCGACGCTCTTGGCGGCACGGCAAAGTGGACTACCGGCCATTGACGCGACCATTTCGGCCACAAACGCCGAAGGATTGGCCTATTATTCGGCAATGGGCTTTGTGGACTACCGGCAGCACGAGGGCGCCCGGCGCAAAAGCTTCTCTGTGACTTGAACCGAGGTCGCTTCAGCCGCGCGGTTGAGCCGCTGGGTAGACGCCCAAAATCTCGACATTCGTGGTGAAGTGTTCCAGTTCTTCCATCGCCAGCTGTACGTTCCGGTCGTCCGGGTGGCCCACGATATCGGCATAAAACTGGGTCGCAGTGAAGGACCCATCGACCATGTAGCTTTCCAGCTTGGTCATGTTGATGCCGTTCGTCGCAAACCCGCCCATCGCTTTGTAAAGCGCAGCCGGAATGTTGCGCACCTGAAAAACAAAACTGGTGATCATGCCGTGTTCTCCGCGGCGTGACATGTCGGCCTGCTGTGACATCACCAGAAAGCGCGTGGTGTTGTTGTCGCGGTCTTCAATGTGCCGGGCAAGTACGTTCAAGCCGTAGATTTCGCCGGCCAACTCGCTGGCCAATGCTGCGGAATGCACCTCGCCTTGTTCCGAGACCTCGCGGGCCGCACGCGCGTTGTCAGGACTGACGCGTCCTTTGATGTTGTGCTCTTTCAAAAACCCGGCGCATTGCGGTAGCAGAACCAGGTGCGAGTGTGCCTCGGTGACATCCTCGATTTTGGCCCCAGGAACGGCAAGAAGGTTGATGTGAACGCGCACGAACGCTTCTTCGATGATGTGCAACCCGCTGTGGGGAAGCAAACGGTGGATATCGGCGACCCGGCCGTACGTGGTGTTTTCGACCGGCAGCATTGCCAATTCAGCCTCACCTGCGCGGACCGATTCGATCACATCTTCGAAAGTTCGGCAGGGCAGGGCCTCCATATCGGGGCGGGCATTGCGGCAGGCCTCGTGGCTGTAGGCGCCGGGTTCTCCCTGAAATGCAATACGTTTGGTCATTTGGTCGATTCCGTGCAACAAGTTCGATAATTGGGCGTTTAGTCGCGGTGTCTATACCTTGCCTCTTGTAAGGGGAAGCCTTAGACACCCCGCAGACAGCTGAAATGGACTCGCGATCAATGTTCGACACGATGACAGTTACCAAGGCCGCAGCAGGCCTGTTTGGCACCTTCCTGGTGCTGCTTCTGGCCAAATGGGGTGCCGAAGTGCTTTACCATGCGGATGGGCATGGTGAGACGGCCTCGTATATTATCGAAACCGAAAGCTCTGGTGAAAGCGCTGACGGCGAAGAAGTGGTGTTCGAAGACATGCTGGCCGCCGCAGACCCCGAAAAGGGCGCGAGGGTTTTCCGCAAGTGTACTGCCTGCCACAAGTTGGAAGACGGCGCCAACGGCACAGGCCCCTACCTGTTTGCAATCGTGGATCGCCCGGTCGCTACGGCCAAAGGTTTCGGCGGCTACTCAGCGTCGATGCAGGCGCATGGCGGAAACTGGACTCCCGAGGCGCTGGACGCATTCATCGCCAAGCCCAGCGCATATATCTCGGGTACGTCCATGAGCTTTGCCGGTCTGAAAAAACCGCAAGACCGGGCAGACCTGATTGCTTATCTGCAGACCATCAACTGATCTTTCGCTCAGTTTTGACGCATTCAAAAGCCGCTGCCCCGTGCAGCGGCTTTATTTTTTGTCTAAGTAAATCTTCACAAAGTGTTCACGCACTCTAAACTTGAAACTGGCAGTGCTGGTCTTTTAGCTGGCGCAAACAATATTAAAGACGTCAACGAGCAGGGGATCAGCCACATGAAATCCAATAGAGTTACCGCTTTAGCGCGAACAAGGGATTTCGGACGCTTAGTTCACATTCTGGCTTTGGGGGCATTGCTCTGTGCAGCCGCTGCAACTCAGCTTTTTGCTGAGGAAAAGATAATCAAATCATATGGGTTCTCGGAATTCGGTGATTTAAAGTACCCCGAAGGCTTTGCGCATTTCGACTATGTGAACCCGGATGCGCCACGTGGTGGAGAACTCTCCTATGCGGCGCAAGGCACGTTCGACAGCTTTAATCCCTATACCAGGCAGGGCCGGGCTGGCGCGCGGTCGGCAGATCACTACGAAAGCCTGCTGGTTCCGTCCTATGACGAACCAGCGGCCTACTATGGCCTGCTAGCCGAAAGCCTGGAGTACCCCGAAAGCTATGATTGGGTGATCTTCAACATCCGCCCCGAGGCGCGGTTTTCCGACGGCACACCGGTGACGGCCGAGGATGTGGTGTTTTCCCATAATCTGCTGCTGGACCAAGGGCTGAAATCTTATGCCGACGCAATTCGCCAACGGATCCCCAAGGCCGAGGCGCTGGATACCCATCGTGTAAAGTTCTACTTCTCGCCAGATTTCCCCCGCCGAGGCCGGATTTCTCAAGTTGGGGCCACGTCGATTTTCTCTAAGAAATGGTTCGAGGAAGACCCTGAAAACCGCCGGTTGGACAAGTCGCGGCTGGATCCGGGTATCGGCTCGGGGCCGTATGTTCTGGATGATTATGACATCAACCGGCGCATCGTCTACAAGCGCAACCCCGATTATTGGGGCAACGATGTCAACGTTAACATGGGCCGCAACAACTTTGACACCATCCGCGTTGAGTATTTCGCCGATTCCATTGCTGCAATGGAGGGGTTCAAGGCGGGCACATTTACCCTTCGGCAGGAAAACAACTCAAAAAGCTGGGCAACGGCCTATGATTTCCCGGCAATTGCGAATGGCTCTGTCGTGCGGGCCGAACTGGCAGACGGAAATGTGCCGTCGGCGTCGGGCTTCATCATGAACCTTGACCGGCCAAAGTTTCAGGATCCCCGCGTTCGCGAAGCTATTCAGCTGGCATATAATTTCGAATGGACGAATGAGAGCCTGCAATATGGGCTATTCCAGCAACGTAGTTCGTTCTGGGAAGGAACGCATCTAGAGGCGACCGGCCAGCCCGAAGGGCGCGAGCTTGAGGTGTTGCAAGAATTGGGCGACGCACTGGACCCCGCCATCCTGACCCAGGAACCGGTTTCGGCGCATGAATCCCGGGCCGCCCGCCAAAATGACCGCGGCAACTTGCGTAAGGCGATGAAACTGCTGGACGAAGCTGGCTGGCTTGTTGGGGATGACGGCATTCGTCGCAACGACAAGGGCGAAGTGCTGTCTGTTGCATTTCTGTCCGACCAGCCAACGCTGGACAGGCTTATTCAACCCTTCGTCGCCAATTTGCGGGCAATGGGGATTGATGCGAGTTACAACCGGGTGGACAACGCCCAGTTCACCTTGCGCCGCCGGGACCGTGATTTCGACATGATTGTTGGCGGGTACCCGAGGTCGTTGCAGCCGTCGACAGGGTTGTATCAGCAGTTCGGAACCGAAGCGGCCTCTTACTCGGTCTTCAACCCGTCGGGTGTGCATGGCCCGGATATCGAACCGCTGATCGATAACATTGCCTCTGCCGAAGACAGCGAAGAGCTGTTTGCAAACGTCCGCGCATTGGACCGCGTCCTGCGCGCGAAGCGGATCATGGTTCCCACGTGGTATCTGGGCAAGCACTGGGTTGCCTACTGGGACATGTACGAATACCCGGAAAATCTGCCGCCTTACGCATTGGGTGTTGAAGACCTCTGGTGGATCAACGAAGAGAAAGAGGCCGAGTTGAAATCCTCCGGCGCCTTGAGGTAATCCGCCCCCATGGGAGCATATATTCTTAGACGACTGTTGCTGGTCATCCCAACCCTGCTTGGGATCATGATCGTCAACTTCACGCTGGTTCAGTTCGTTCCTGGCGGTCCGATTGAACAGATCATCGCCCAGTTGGAAGGTGGCGGTGATGTGTTTGAAGGGATCGCCGGCGGCGGCAGTGACATCGAGCAACAAACCGGCGGTACGAATGACCGTTACATTGGTGCGCGTGGCCTTCCGCCCGAGTTTATCGAAGAGCTGGAAAAGGAATTCGGATTCGACAAACCGCCGGTTGAGCGGTTCTTCGACATGATGGGCAATTACCTGACGCTGGACTTTGGCGAAAGCTATTTTCGGTCGATCAGCGTAACCGATCTGGTGCTGGAGAAGATGCCGGTGTCAATCTCGCTGGGTCTGTGGTCCACGTTGATCGCGTATCTGGTGTCAATCCCGCTGGGCATTCGCAAGGCGATTAAGGACGGCTCACAGTTCGACACCTGGACCAGCGGCGCGATCATCGTAGCCTATGCTATTCCCGGGTTCCTGTTTGCGATCCTGCTGTTGGTTCTGTTTGCCGGGGGATCTTATTGGCAGATATTCCCGCTTCGGGGGCTGACCTCGGATAACTGGGACAGCCTCAGCCTGTTTGGCAAGATCGTCGACTACTTCTGGCACATTGCCCTGCCGATTATCGCGCTGACGATTTCTGCCTTTGCGACGCTGACTCTGCTGACCAAGAACTCGTTTCTGGACGAGATCAAAAAACAATATGTCATGACCGCCCGCGCCAAGGGTCTGAGCGAAAGTCAGGTTCTGTACGGCCATGTTTTCCGCAACGCGATGCTGATCGTAATCGCCGGATTCCCTGCGGTTTTCATCGGCGTCTTCTTCGGGGGGTCGATCATCATCGAAACGATCTTCTCGCTTGACGGTCTCGGCCGTCTGGGGTTCGAGGCCGCAGTGGCGCGCGACTATCCGGTGATCTTTGGAACCTTGTTCATCTTTGGCTTGATGGGGTTGGTTGTCGGCATCATCAGTGACCTGATGTATGTGCTGGTCGACCCGCGCATCGATTTCGAAAAGCGGGAGGGGTAAATGGCCCTTTCTCCTCTCAACCAGCGTCGCTGGCGCAATTTTCGTCGTAATGGGCGTGCATTCTGGTCGCTGATGGTCTTTTCCGTCCTTTTCGGCCTATCGCTATTCGCCGAGTTCATCGCCAATGACAAACCAATCCTCGTAAAATACCGGGGTGAATTTTACACACCGATCTTCAATTTCTACGCGGAAACCGAATTCGGCGGTGATTTCCAGACCGAGGCGATCTATCGCGACCCCGAGGTGCAGTGTTTGATCGACAGCGGTGGCATCGAAGACTGTTTTGACGATCCCGAGGGGATTATCGACGAAATCAAGGCCGGTACATTCCAGGCAGAAGGGTACGAGCGTGGCTGGGCCGTCTGGCCGTTGATCCCGTATTCCTTCAACACCAGCGTTGATCGCCCCGGTGCAGCGCCGCTGCCACCCAACGGACAAAACCTGCTGGGCACGGATGACACCAAGCGCGACGTATTGGCCCGTGTAATTTATGGCTTCCGCCTGTCGATTTTGTTCACGCTTATGGTCACGGGTGTGGCCAGTCTGGTTGGGATATTCGCCGGGGCCATTCAGGGCTTTTTTGGCGGCTGGCTGGACCTGATCTTCCAACGGATCATCGAAATCTGGTCAGCGACGCCTTCGCTTTACGTCATCATCATCATGTTCGCCATTCTGGGTCGAAGTTTCTGGCTGCTTGTCGCGCTGATGATCCTGTTCAGCTGGACCGGGCTTGTGGGAGTTGTGCGCGCCGAGTTCCTGCGGGCGAGAAATCTGGAATACGTACGCGCCGCACGGGCGCTGGGTGTGGGCAATATGACAATCATGTTCCGCCACATGCTGCCCAACGCGATGGTCGCCACGCTGACCTTCATGCCCTTTATCGTGACGGGCACCATCGGCGGCTTGGCCTCATTGGATTTTCTGGGCTTCGGCCTGCCATCTTCCGCCCCGTCTTTGGGTGAGTTGACCTTGCAGGCCAAGCAGAACCTGCAGGCACCGTGGCTGGCCTTCACCGCCTTTTTCACCTTTGCCATCATGCTGTCGCTACTGGTCTTCATCTTCGAAGGCGTGCGCGATGCATTTGATCCCAGAAAGACCTTTTCATGAGCCTGCTGGATGTGAACAACCTCAAGGTCTCGTTCCGTCAGGACGGGCAGGTGAGCGCAGCAGTCAAGGGCGTGTCCTTTACTGTGGATCGGGGTGAAACGGTTGCGCTGGTAGGCGAATCCGGATCCGGAAAATCAGTCACTGCGCTGTCGACAGTGTCTTTGCTGGGCGACAGTGCAATTGTCGAAGGCTCGGTCACCTATGAAGGGCAGGAGATGATCGGCGCGTCTGACCAGCGCCTGATGGATGTGCGCGGCAACGACATCAGTTTCATCTTTCAGGAGCCGATGACCTCGCTCAACCCGCTGCACACGATCCAGAGACAGATGGCCGAGTCGCTGGCATTGCACCAGGGTCTGACAGGTGATGCTGCACGGGCCCGGATTGTCGAACTACTGACCAAGGTTGGCATCCGCGATCCCGAGGAGCGCCTGGACAGCTATCCGCATCAATTGTCAGGTGGCCAACGCCAACGCGTCATGATCGCCCTGGCACTTGCCAACAAGCCCGATATCCTGATCGCGGATGAGCCGACAACGGCCCTGGATGTGACCATTCAGGCGCAGATCCTCGAACTGCTGGCCGAGCTTCAGAAATCCGAAAATATGGGGATGTTGTTCATCACACACGATCTTGGGATCGTGCGCCGCATCGCCGACCGGGTCTGTGTGATGAAAGATGGCGAGATTGTCGAGACCGGCCCGACCCAGGAGATATTCGACAACCCCCAACATCCTTATACTCGCAAGCTGCTGGCGGCGGAGCCATCCGGTCACCCCGATCCTGTGGCCCCCGACGCCGAAGAAGTGGCGCGCACCGATCATCTTAAGGTCTGGTTCCCGATCCAGCGCGGGTTCCTGAAACGCACAGTTGGCCATGTGAAGGCGGTGAACGATGCAACGCTCAGCGTACGCGCCGGTGAAACCTTAGGGATTGTGGGCGAAAGCGGCTCAGGTAAGACAACGCTGGCGCTGGCAATCATGCGGTTGATTGCGTCCGAAGGGGCGATAACCTTCCGCGATCAGGATGTACGCCGCTGGTCGACGCGAGAGTTGCGGCGCTTGCGCAAGGACATGCAGATTGTGTTTCAGGACCCATTCGGAAGCCTCAGTCCGCGGATGACCTGCCAGCAGATCATTGCCGAGGGGCTGGCGATCCACAAGGTCGACCCGCACCGCTCGCCACGGGAGCTGGTGACCGAAGTGATGACCGAAGTGGGCTTGGACCCGGCTGCGATGGACCGCTATCCGCACGAATTCTCGGGCGGGCAGCGTCAGCGTATTGCCATTGCACGAGCCATGGTCCTCAGGCCCAAATTGCTGGTTCTGGATGAACCGACCAGCGCCCTGGATATGACTGTGCAGGTTCAGATCGTCGACCTGTTGCGCGATTTGCAGCGTAAGTACGGACTGGCCTACCTATTTATCAGCCACGATCTGAAAGTCGTGCGTGCGATGTCCCACAATGTGATTGTCATGCGAAACGGTGACGTGATCGAAATGGGGTCAGCCGAAGATCTGTTCGAAAACGCCCAGACAGACTATACCCGCGAACTGATTGCGGCGGCGGGCTGAAACCAGCCCGCCCGGGGCTTTCAGGCATTCGCTGTTTCGCGTGCCGCGGATTTTGGAACCGGGCCGCGAAGCTCTTCGTAATGGTCGAATTGCAGTTTTACCCACCCGGTGCCGCGTGTCGCGCTGGCGAGGGTGCGGTGTAACTCGTCTTCGGCCACAGCAGGCAGTTGGGCATTGAAAATCTCCCATCCAGACGCGTTGGGATTGCCTTCAAAGCCCAGAACCTGACCCTGCAGCGAACTGATCGTAGGCACCAGGTCGCCCACGAAATCCGAGGGCAGGTGAATTTCGGCGTTCAGGATGGGCTGCAGCACGACCGGTTTCGCTTGCGGCAAAGCCTCCCGCACCGCGTTCTTGCCCGCAGTGCGGAACGCATAGTCAGAACTGTCGACGTTGTGATGCTTGCCATCGCTGAGCGTGACTTTGACATCCACAACGGGAAACCCCTCGGGCCCTCGCACCAGAGCATCCTTGGCCCCGTGTTCGACCGAAGGGATATAGTTTCTGGGCACAGCGCCCCCTTTGACGATCTCTACGAATTCGAACCCGGCCCCACGTGGGGTCGGAGCGATCGAGATCACCACATCGGCAAATTGTCCTGCGCCGCCGGATTGTTTGCGGTGGCGATGACGATGTTCGATCGGTGCGCGGATGGTCTCGCGATAGGCCGTCTCAACCGTCTGGGTCTCAATCTCGATACCGAAGTCTTCGGCCAGTTTGGCGCTGACCCGGCGCATATGCTGAGGCCCCTGCGATCCCAGAACCGCATGACCGCTCAGTTCATCGTGTTGCAGGTGCAGTCCGGGGTCGATCTCGACCAGTCGGGATAACGCGTTTGACAGGCGTACATCGTCGCGCTCATGTGCAGGCGACACAATTTGCCGGTGGGCGGCCGGATGGGCCTCGGCCCATTCCGGTAACGGTGTAGTTCCGGTGTTGTCGTACAGGTTGCCGGGATTGAGGTGGTCGGATTTCACGGCCAGCCCGATCTGGCCAGCTTCCAATTCCGAAATTTGTGTTTTGGCATCCAGTGTCGTCAGGTTGCCAACCGTTTCGCCGCCCAGAGCTTCATGCGCTTTGACGCCCTTTCCCAGACCGCGCAGCACGATGATTTTTCCGATGTGCTTTTTAACATCCGCGAACCCGGCAATTGCGCGCGCGTCTTCAGCTGCTTCGTCCCGCCCGGCGGCGATGTTGAATTCAGGAGCTTCGTGACGCAGCGCTTTCATCAAACGGGTCAACCCGTTGCCGTGGCTGGCGGACCCCAGGCAGGCCGGGATCAACTGATGGTTTTGCAGAACCTGCGCGGCCAGATCATAGATTTCTGCGCTGGGCGGCTGTTTGTCCTCAATCAGTTGCTCCAACAGATGATCATCGAAATCTGAAAGCGTCTCCAACAATTCGGTTCGGGCTTCCTGTTCCCGGTCTTCGACGGACTGCGGAAGTTCGATCAGGGCCGAGGGTTGCCCTTCCTGATACTTCCATGCCCGTTCCGAGATCAGGTCGACCGCGCCGATGATCGCCTCGCCATCGCGGATTGGAACCTGCCGCAATGCGATGTGGTGTGTGCAATAGGTTTGCAGAGCGGCGATGATATCGCGGATGCGTCCGTTAGGGGTGTCCATGCGATTGATGAACAGAAAGCAGGGAATACTCGCCTCTTCGACCAGCCGCAGATAAGGGGCGCAAAGCACGGCGGCGTCCGGGTCGGGCGGTACGACAACGACAGCAGCATCCGAGATCGCCATGGCAGGGCCGACATAAGCCATGGTGTCGCTGCCACCATTCACGTCGATGGCACACCAGGGTTCGTCCAAGTAAGAAAAACCGTGCAAATGCACGGTTCCGGAAACGTCGAATGTGGTTGGCCGGCCATCAAGGCGGCTAATGGCCTCGACCAGTGTTGTTTTGCCCGAGTGGCTGGGGCCGAGGACAGAAAAAACGCGCATGAATGCAGTCCCTCTTTCAAGTTGCAGAACGGCTGCACGAAAAAGTCGGTCGAGCGCGAACGCGTCGGCACATACTGTCTGATACTCTGCCTGCCTCAGGCACGGGGCGGATTTCCACCCGCCCTACAAGTGTGGGGAAAACCCACCCTCCGCGTCAAGTCCTGTCCTGCGTCGGTATCAGATCGCCGAGCTGTGTCCCGCCTTGCTCAGATCATAGGCGTCAAAGGTGCGGGCGACCATTCGGGTCAGCGCGCGCGCCTCGGGCGGGATGAACAGGCCGTCTTCAGAGATGCTTAGCAACCCGTCGAAGGTTGCGTTTGCAGTCTGATACATCTCCTGCAATTCCGCGGCGGTGATGTTGTGGTCGCGCAGTATCTCGGCGGTATCTATCCGGAAATCGCACATCAACGCTTCAATCAATCGGGCGCGCAAGATGTCTTGGCCTTTGAACAAATGCCCACGGGATATTGAGAACCCGCCCTCGCGGATCGCTTTGGTATGCGCCGACGTTGCGGGTGCGTTCTGGGCGTATCCTTGCGGGAATCGTGAGATCGAGCTCGCACCAATCCCGATCAAAACGTCGGACTGATCGTCGGTGTAGCCCTGAAAGTTGCGCTTTAGCCTTCCCGTATTCAGTGCGTGCGTCAGCCCGTCATCCTGCGTGGCAAAGTGGTCAATGCCGATTTCGGCATACTTGTCCCACAGGAACAGGCGCCGGGCCGTATCGAACAGATCCAGGCGGTCTTCGGGCGTTGGCAGGGCATCCGTCGGGATCAGCTGTTGCCGCTTGGCCATCCACGGCACATGCGCATAGCCGTACAACGCCACCCGGTCCGGGCTGAGCGACAGCAATTTCTGCACGCTTTCAGTCATCCGCGCCTTGGTCTGGTGCGGCAGACCATACAGAATATCGGCATTCAGGCTGGCGATGCCGCGCGCGCGGATCATTTCTATGGCCTTGCGGGTGGTGTCGTAACTTTGGATGCGCCCGATGGTTTTCTGGATTTCGTCGTCGAAATCCTGCACGCCGATAGACGCACGGTTCATGCCGGCCTCGGCCAATGCATCGAGCCGACCCTCGTCAATCTCGTTCGGGTCGATTTCGACCGAGAACTCTGCATCCGGCCCCAGCGGGACAATCTCAAGAATCCGGGCGGCCAGATCGCGCATCAAATCGGGGTTCAGCAGGGTGGGTGTACCACCGCCCCAATGCAGGCGCGAAAGGGTTACACCCGCAGGAAGGTGGGCGGCCAGCAGGTCCAGCTCGGCCTTGAGGACATCCACATAGGCGATCACCGGGTTGTCGGTCTGGGTGCCTTGCGTCCGGCAGGCGCAGAACCAGCACAGCCTGCGGCAGAACGGGACGTGGACGTACAGCGACACGGAACTGCCGGGCTTGATCCCGGAAATCCAGTCGCCAAAAAGACTTGGCCCCACATCGTTGCTGAAATGTGGGGCGGTGGGATAGCTTGTGTAACGCGGGACTTTCGCGTCAAATAGTCCAAGCTTTGATAATTGCGGTTTCACTATCATACCGATACCGTTAAGGCACGGCCGTCTACGAAACCTTGACTGAGATCAAGTGGAACCGCGAACGATGTTAAAAGCGCAATTTGACCATACCAACTGTTCGGACTGCCCCATTCGGCATCGCGCCGTCTGTGCACATTGTGATATCGATGAATTGGAAGCGCTTGAAGGCATCAAGTATTATCGGACCTTTGAGGCGGGCCAAACGGTTATCTGGTCGGGGGATCAGATGAATTTTGTGGGCTCTGTCGTGTCGGGCATCGCCTCGTTGACCCAGACGATGGAAGATGGGCGGACGCAAATGGTCGGCCTGCTATTGCCCAGCGATTTTGTTGGACGACCCGGTCGCGAAACAGCGCCCTACGATGTGCTGGCCACAACAGATTTGGTTATGTGCTGTTTTCGCAAGAAACCGTTCGAAACCCTGATGGGTAGCACCCCGCACATCGCCCATCGACTGCTGCAGATGACACTGGATGAGTTGGACGCGGCGCGTGAATGGATGTTGGTTCTGGGGCGCAAGACCGCGCGCGAGAAGATTGCAAGCTTGCTGTCAATCATTGCCCGGCGGGACGCTTCAATTGCGCCCAAGCAAAAACCTGGCCCGATCGTTTTCGATCTTCCTCTGACACGTGAGGCTATGGCAGATTACCTGGGATTGACCTTGGAAACCGTAAGTCGCCAGATTTCGGCCCTGAAGAAAGAGGGGATTATCGAGTTGGAAGGCAAACGCCACGTGACAATCCCCGACATGCGGCGTCTGATGGACGAGGCCGGCGACGACTCGGATGGCGGTTTTCTGGTTTAAGCCTGTTCTGCTGCGTGCAGTCGTGATTTACTGAACCTGTGAATGAACCACGCAGGAGCAAGGCATGGAATTCAGTAGCATTTTGGCAATGCTTGTCATCGGCGCGATCGCCGGATGGCTGTCGGGAAAAATCATGGAAGGCCGCGGGTTCGGCCTGATCGGAAATATCATAGTCGGAATCGTGGGCGCCTTTCTTGCAGGCTTGATTTTCCCGGCGCTGGGTTTTTCGGTCGGTGGTGGTGTGTTTTCGGCGATACTCTTCGCAACCATCGGCGCGGTCATTCTGTTGTTTGTGATTGGCCTCATAAAACGCGTTTAGGCCATCCGTCCGAACGGATGGCCCCCCCGAATCGTAAGCACTTACAGTCAGTGTGCCAGAAACACTGGTACCGAGGCTTGTTCCAACATGTTTCGGGTTGCCCCACCCAGGATGGCTTCGCGGAACCTTGAGTGGCCGTAAGCGCCCATGACGATCATGTCCGCTTCGCTGTCGGCGGCGTGCCTGTTCAGGATGTCTGACACACGGGTCATGGTTTTGCTGAGCACGTCGATCTCACACTTGGTCCCGTGCCGGGCCAGCATCTGAGACAATAGCCCGCCGGGATCAGAGCGGTCAGGACCGTGGCGCGGCGGGTCTATAACGACAATCCGAACCAGATCGGCTTGCGTCAGAAAGGGCAGGGCGCATCGGATGGCGCGCATGGCTTCGACACTTTCATTCCATCCGATCATGATAGTGCCGGGTCGCTCGAATGGCGGTGTGTTATCCGGCGTAACCAGAATGGGTGCGTGACCTTCGAACATGGCGGCTTCGACAATAGGCTCAGCCTCGGCGCTGCGGTCTTTGCCATAGGGTTGCGGCAGAACGACCAGATCCGAGAACCTGGCACGATGCGCCACGTGTCGACCAATATCGGCGATCTGAGCGACCCCGCTTTCGGCAGACCAGCGAATACCGGATTTGCCCAGATATTCCTGTGTGTGCGTCAGCAGCTCCTCTGCGTCTGCATTGGCACGGCTCAGCGTTTCTTGCAGGACCAGCGCATTGGCGCCTGCATAGTAATAGCCCGCCTGGCTTCGATCTACGCCAAGGCACAATGCTTCGGCATGCGCATCCTGTGCAATTGCCAGCGCGGCCATTTGCGCCAACGCCGATTGTGATTGTTCCGAGTCGGTTACGACTGTGAGAAGAGATTTGTACGCCATTTTGACCTCTTGTCTTCGGGGCTGAGACACCTGCGGCTACGCAGCTCAGTCTAAGGCTTAGGATTGTCACAGATTTCGGGTTATCGTCTTGATACAGATCAAAGCAAGATTGGCCGCTGTCGGACAAAACAACGGCCAGTCAAAAGGGTTCCGCGACAAATAAGAATCGCGCGGGGCATGGCAAAGGGACGCAATATGTCAAATTACATCAAGCTGATCGTGCTTGGTCTGATCGCGATATTCGCGGCGATCGGAACCAATTACGCACGCGATTTGGCGTATCAGGTGCATGCAATTCTGGTGATGCTGATCGCCGGTGGATTGTTCATCTGGACGCTGCGAAATACGGATGAGCCAGATATCCTCGTCGACCGTTCGGCCGAGTACATGGATGACGTGATCCGCTATGGCGTGATCGCAACTGCCTTCTGGGGGGTGGTCGGGTTCCTTGCGGGGACTTTTATCGCCTTTCAGCTCGCTTTTCCGGTGCTGAACTTCGAATGGGCGCAAGGTTATCTAAACTTTGGCCGTTTGCGCCCGCTGCACACCTCGGCGGTGATTTTTGCCTTTGGCGGCAACGCGCTAATCGCGACATCGTTCTATGTCGTACAGCGCACAAGCGCCGCGCGCCTGTGGGGCGGAAATCTGGCATGGTTTGTGTTCTGGGGCTATCAGCTGTTCATCGTGCTCGCCGCAACCGGCTACGTTCTGGGCGGGACCCAGTCCAAGGAATACGCTGAACCCGAATGGTATGTTGACCTTTGGCTGACCATCGTCTGGGTGGCCTATCTGGCCGTCTATCTGGGGACGATCGTCAAACGGAAAGAACCCCACATCTACGTGGCAAACTGGTTCTATCTGGCCTTTATCGTCACAGTCGCCATGCTGCACCTGGTTAATAACATGACCGTCCCCGTCAGTATCTGGGGTTCTAAATCGGTCATCGTCTGGTCGGGTGTACAAGACGCCATGATCCAGTGGTGGTACGGCCACAACGCCGTGGGCTTTTTCCTGACTGCGGGCTTCCTGGGCATGATGTATTACTTCATCCCGAAACAGGCCGAGCGTCCGGTGTTCAGTTACAAGCTGTCGATCATCCACTTCTGGGCGCTGATCTTCCTGTATATCTGGGCCGGTCCGCACCACCTGCATTATACCGCGCTGCCGGATTGGGCGTCGACGCTGGGCATGGTGTTCTCGATCATCCTGTGGATGCCGTCCTGGGGTGGCATGATCAACGGCCTGATGACCCTGTCGGGCGCATGGGACAAGCTGCGTACTGACCCGGTGATCCGGATGATGGTGATCTCGGTCGGCTTCTACGGCATGTCCACCTTTGAAGGACCGATGATGTCGATCCGTGCGGTGAACTCGCTGTCGCACTATACCGACTGGACCATTGGTCACGTGCACTCGGGCGCGCTGGGCTGGAACGGCATGATCACCTTTGGTGCGCTGTACTTCCTGGTGCCGGTCCTGTGGAAACGTGAGCGTCTGTACTCGCTGCAGATGGTCAGCTGGCATTTCTGGCTCGCCACCATCGGTATCGTTCTGTACGCCGCGTCGATGTGGGTGACCGGTATCATGGAAGGCCTGATGTGGCGTGAAGTGGATGCAAACGGCTTCCTGGTGAACTCGTTCGCTGACACCGTGGCTGCCAAATTCCCGATGTATGTGGTGCGTGCTTTGGGTGGCGTGATGTTCGTCGCTGGTGCGTTGATCATGTGCTACAACCTGTGGATGACTGTGCGGAAAGCGCCGGCCAAAGAGGCCAGCCTGACCGTCGCGGTCCCGGCTGAATAAGGAGGGCCGGAGCAATGGCAATTCTCGACAAACATAAGATCCTCGAGACCAACGCGACCCTCCTGCTGATCTTCAGCTTTTTGGTCGTGACCATCGGTGGCATCGTGCAGATCACCCCGCTGTTCTATCTTGAGAACACGATCGAGAAGGTGGAGGGCATGCGCCCTTACACCCCTCTCGAAATGGCGGGGCGTGACATCTACATCCGCGAAGGCTGCTATACCTGCCACAGCCAGATGATCCGCCCGATGCGGGACGAGGTCGAACGATATGGCCACTACTCGCTGGCGGCCGAGTCGATGTACGACCACCCGTTCCAATGGGGGTCCAAGCGTACTGGACCTGATCTGGCCCGCGTTGGGGGCCGCTATTCCGACCAGTGGCACGTGGATCACTTGCGTGATCCGCAGTCTGTGGTGCCGGAATCGGTGATGCCAAAATATGGCTTCCTCGAGCATCGCAAGATCGACGGCAAGTATATCGGTGATGTCATGGCGGCGAATGCTGTTGTGGGCACGCCCTATACCGAAGAGATGCTGGCAAACGCGCAGGCGGACTTCCGTGCGCAGGCCGACCCGGACAGCGACTATGATGGTCTTCTGGAACGATACGGCGACAAGGTCAGCATTCGAAACTTCGACGGTCAGCCGGAACTGACCGAAGCCGATGCGTTGGTTGCTTATCTGCAGATGCTGGGAACACTGGTCGATTTCTCGACCTTCACCCCAGACCCGAGCCGCTAAAGGAGGGTGTGATGGAAGAATACACAATCCTGAGGCAATTCGCGGATAGCTGGATGCTGTTGGTACTGTTTGTCTTCTTTGTTGGCATCGTGATCTGGGTTTTCCGTCCCGGAGCCAGCAAAGAATACAAGGACACCGCCAACATCCCGTTCCGGCACGAAGATGCCCCTGCGCCCTTCAAGGGTGACGAAACAGCTGCGCCCCGTGGGGGCGACAAACCCGCCACATCCAAGGAGGCGCGGCAATGAGCAAGACACCTGAAAAACAGCCGGGCGATCCAAACACAACCGGACACTCCTGGGATGGCATCGAAGAGTTCGACAACCCGATGCCGCGCTGGTGGCTGTGGACCTTTTACGTCACCATTATCTGGGGCGTGATCTATACGATCATGTATCCGGCCTGGCCGCTGGTTCAGTCCGCAACCGCCGGTGTTCTTGGCTGGTCATCGCGAGAATTGGTGCAAGAAGAGATCGTTTCTTTCGAAGAAGCCAACGCGCCGTGGAACGCCAAACTGGTTGAAACCTCGCTTGAGGTTGTCTCGAAAGATTCCGAGCTGCAGCAATATGCGGTCAACGCGGGCGGCGCGGTATTCCGGACATGGTGCGCACAGTGCCACGGTTCGGGCGCGCAGGGTGCGCCGGGTTTCCCGAACCTGCTGGATGACGCATGGCTCTGGGGTGGTTCGCTGGAAGATATCGAGACCACCATTGCTTATGGTATTCGGAATGAAGAAAGCGACGACGCGCGCTATTCCGAGATGCCAGCCTTTGGTGAAATCCTCGAAAAAGAAGAAGTCACCCAAGTCGTGCAATACGTCATGTCTTTGACCAATGCGCAAAGCGACGATGCGGCGGCGCAGGCGGGCAAAGTTGTTTTTGAGGACAACTGTTCCTCTTGCCATGGCGAAGACGGCAAGGGCGATGTCACCCAAGGTGCTCCGAACCTGACCGACGCGATCTGGCTATACGGCGGCAGCCAGGAAGCTCTGACAGAAACGGTGACCAACAGCCGCTTTGGTGTGATGCCTGCATGGGAAAATCGCCTGAGCGACGCGCAAATCCGTGCTGTCACCGCCTATGTCCACCAGTTGGGTGGCGGTCAGTAACCGCAAAAGAATACCTTCGGACGGTTCGCCGTCCGAAGGTTGAGGCACCGGCTGTTCCATCTGTTCGCGCGTTTCCTGAACAGCCGGTGCTGCCTCTCTACCTTACAAATCACCAGCGAGGCGGTCCAGACGCGGGCTTCGGTTTGCTATTTGCATTGCGAAAAACTGGCACGTTTGTGTTGCTTCCACCAATGACTTTCCGGCAACCAGCGTTGCTTTTGTCTGTCAGGCCGATCCGATGATTTTGGTTCATCCAGCTCATGTGTCTGGGTGGCGATCATGAATGACTTTGCAAGAATTGAGAGCATCTGACATCTCCTGAGTTTTGGTTCTTCTGTCATCAGGATTGATTTTCAGACTGCAAAATGCGACTCAATTAGCATTTCTGTATGTAATCAGGGCTTACATGTGAACTGGATGGAAATGCCGCCGCTCGCATCGCTCAGAGCTTTTTCCGCTTTTGCGGCGACACGGAATGTTGTGGAAGCGGGCAACTCACTGAATGTCAGCCACGCTGCCATCAGCCAGCAATTGCGCGTGCTTGAGAAATTTCTTGGAGTTGCGCTGTTGGATCGGTCCGGCAAATCCATGACCTTGACGCCTGAAGGTGAAAGGTTGGCGCGCGCCGTGCATCTTGGGTTCGGTGCGATTGGCGATGCCTTGGTCGAACTGACCCAATCCAAACAGGATCGTCCGGTTCATGTTTCTTTGACGTCGTCATTTGCCGCGTCATGGCTGATGCCCCGCCTGCCAGCATTTCAGGCCGAACACCCGGATATCCAATTGGCGCTTGATCCGTCACCTGCACTGGTCAGCCTAGATCCCGGCGGTGTCGATGTGGCCATCCGCTATGGTGCAGGCACATGGCCCGGTGTCCGTACAGAAATGTTGCTGCAAAGCCCTATGGTGATCGTCGCGGCCCACAATCTGGTGGGGGAAAAAACGTCGTGGACGCCAGACGAGCTCAGCGAACTGCCTTGGCTTGAAGAGTTCGGCACCACCGAGGCAACCAACTGGCTGGCCCGACGTGGTGTCGGGCACGGGCCAAACGCAGGGCGAATCTCATTGCCCGGCAATCTGCTTTTGGAAGGGTTGCGCGCGGGGCAGGGCGTAACCGTCACGGCGCGGCATTTTGTCGAAGCAGAAATCACGTCGGGCCAAATCATCGAACTGTTTCGCGAGCCCGAAAACAGCGGATATCACCTTGTTACTGGTGATTTCCCTCTGCGTCCGGCGGCAAAAACTTTTATTGCATGGCTCAGGCGGCAAGCTGGTAAGATGTGACAAAAGGTGTCTGCACGATGCGCTTTTGACCCATGTCAAAGTGGCTACCTTTGTGTTCTGGAACAAGACACCGTGATATAGCCACATCTGGAGCCAGCCCGTGAGCGATTCCGACCCCGCACCCAGCCTTTACGCCGCACGAGAACCCATATTTCCGCGTCGCGTGTCCGGGCCGTTTCGCAACCTGAAATGGATTATTCTCGCGGTCACGCTAGGGATCTATTACATCACCCCGTGGATCAGATGGGACCGGGGGCCCAGCCTGCCGGATCAGGCGGTGTTGCTGGATTTGGCCAACCGCAGGTTCTATTTCTTCTGGATCGAGATCTGGCCGCATGAATTCTATTTTGTTGCCGGTTTGTTGATCATGGCCGGGTTGGGGTTGTTCCTTTTCACCTCGGCGCTGGGGCGCGTGTGGTGCGGTTATGCCTGCCCACAGACGGTTTGGACTGACCTGTTCATCCTTGTCGAACGCTGGATCGAAGGAGATCGCAACGCCCGGTTACGTCTGCATCGTCAGGAAAAGCTAGACTTTCGCAAAGCGCGGTTGCGGCTGACGAAATGGGCTGCCTGGCTTTTGATCGGTCTGGCGACCGGTGGTGCCTGGGTGTTCTATTTCGCCGATGCGCCGACGCTTCTGCGGGACCTTGTGACCGGGAACGCCCATCCGGTTGCCTATACGACAATACTGATTTTGACGGGAACGACCTTCCTGTTCGGTGGCTTCGCGCGTGAACAGATTTGTATCTATGCCTGTCCATGGCCGCGGATTCAGGCGGCGATGATGGACGAGGATACACTCGTCGTCGGGTACCGTGAATGGCGTGGTGAGCCGCGTGGCAAGGGCAAACGTACTGCGGATTCCGAGCTGGGGGACTGCATCGACTGTATGGCTTGCGTCAACGTCTGCCCGGTTGGGATCGACATTCGCGACGGGCAGCAATTGGAGTGTATCACCTGTGCGCTGTGTATCGACGCCTGTGACGACATGATGGCCAAGATCGGCAAACCGCGTGGTCTGATCGACTATATGGCTCTGAGTGACGAAGCCAACGAGCGGGCAGGTAAGCCTCCCAAAAATGTCTGGAAACATATCCTGCGGCCCCGGACCATCCTGTACACGGCCCTTTGGTCACTTGTTGGCTTTGGGCTGTTGTTCGCGCTGTTCATCCGGTCCGACATCGAAGTTACCGTGGCCCCGGTTCGCAACCCGACCTTTGTCACCCTGTCCGACGGCACGATCCGCAATACCTATGACGTGCGCGTGCGGAACAAACATGGCGAGGAACGGCTGTTCAAGCTGTCTCTGTCCGGTGATCCGGCGATGCGGATCGTGATCGAAGGCACGCCACTTGATACGGTGAATGTCACGGCGGATACTGCGCAATTGCAGCGGGTCTATATTATCGCCTCGAAAGACACGGATCCGGCAGCGGCGGACGCGACACCGGTTCGGATCTGGATCGAGGATATCGAAAGCGGTGAGCGCGCTTACAAGGACACGACGTTCAATGGACGAGGAAACTGAGATGGCCGAGCGTCAATTTACCGGAAAGCACTTTCTGGCGATTTTTGTCGCTGCTTTCGGGGTGATCATTTCCGTGAATCTCGTGCTGGCCTACAAGGCTGTCAAAACCTTTCCCGGGCTCGAGGTCAAAAACTCTTACGTCGCCAGTCAGGAGTTCAACGAGCGCTTGAAGGTGCAACAGGCCTTGGGTTGGGAAATCCGGGCTGAGACCAATGGCGGTCTTTTGATCCTGCACATCACCGACCAAACCGGTGCGCCGGTCAAGGTGGCCGAGTTGCAGGCAGTTGTTGGCCGGGCGACACATGTGAAAGAGGATTTCACCCCGGATTTCACTTTTGACGGGACCGCCTATTCCACGCCCGCAGCGCTAGGCAAGGGGAACTGGAACATCCGTCTGGTGGCCAAAGACAACAGCGGTGCCGAATTTGCGCAGCGGGTTCCGTTGTATGTGAAAGGGTAGGGGATGACCGCTCAGCTCAGCTCAGGTACGGCGGCGTGCCCCGGTTGCATCGCAGCACCGGCGGAACCAGCGCGACCCGTTCCTGAAGATGTGCAGATTGCCCTATCCCTGCCCGGCATTCATTGCTCGGCCTGTATTGCGAATGTTGAACGCGCGCTGAACGCCCATCCGGGCGTCGAGGACGCGCGGGTCAATCTGACGCTCAAGCGTGCAATGGTCAAAGCAGCCGCTGAGACGCGCGCTGCCGACCTGATCCCCGTTTTGGAGCGCGCCGGGTATGAGGCACATGAGCTGGACCCGGGCGCTTTGTCGGCAACCCAATCCGACAAGGCCGGGCGTGATCTGCTGATGCGATTGGCGGTGGCTGGTTTCGCGTCGATGAACGTGATGCTGTTGTCTGTGTCGGTCTGGTCAGGGGCTACGGATGCGACGCGGGACCTGTTTCACTGGATTTCAGCGGCCATTGCGCTGCCGGCAATTGCCTTTTCCGCGCAGCCCTTCTTCACGAACGCCTGGAGTGCTCTGCGCGTCAAACGATTGAACATGGATGTGCCGATTGTGCTGGCAATTCTGTTGGCGCTCATGACGTCGCTGTGGGAAACCGCGCTCAGCGGAGAGCATGCCTATTTCGACGCCGCACTGACGCTGACTTTCTTCCTGCTCGCGGGCCGATATCTGGACTACCGCACCCGCGCCGCAGCGCGATCAGCAGCCGAAGAACTGACGGCCCTGGAAGTGCCGCGTGCAATTCGCTTGGTGGATGGGGCGGAAGAAGAGGTGTCCGTCACAAGCCTGGCCGTTGGTGATCTGATAATTGTTCGCCCCGGTGGCCGTATGCCGGTGGATGGTGAGATTGTATCGGGTAAATCCGAGCTCGACCGGTCATTGTTGACGGGCGAGACCCTCCCGGTCTTTGCCGAAGCTGGTCTTGCCGTCAGCGCGGGTGAGGTTAACCTGACCGGCCCGCTGACGATCCGGACCACAGCGGTAGGCGAGGATACGTCACTGCACCGTATGGCGGATCTGGTTGCCATCGCAGAATCCGGTCGATCGCGCTATACGTCGCTGGCTGACAAGGCGGCCAAGCTATACGCGCCGGGGGTGCATATTCTGTCCGCGCTCAGTTTTTTGGGTTGGTACATCTATTCCGGCGATATCCGAACCGCGCTGAACATCGCTGCGGCGGTTCTGATCATCACCTGCCCATGTGCGCTGGGGCTTGCTGTGCCTGCGGTGACGACGGCGGCCTCGGGGCGACTGTTCCGCAAGGGGATGCTGATCAAACACTCTACTGCGCTGGAACGTCTGGCCGAGGTTGATACGGTCGTTTTTGATAAAACCGGAACACTTACATCCGGCACTCCGGAATTGACCAATCTTGAGGATCATTCCCGCGCGGATCTTGAGATTGCACTGGCGCTGGCCGAGTCGTCTTCGCATCCATTGTCGGTGTCGCTTGCCAAATCCGCCAGAGATGCCGGGATCAAACCTGCCAGACTTGAGGATGTGGTTGAGGTTCCGGGGTATGGCACTGAAGGAACCTACCGTGGTCAGCGCGTGCGCCTTGGGCGCGCCGGTTGGACTGGCGCGACCGAAGGTGATCAGACGGCTGCCTGGTTGGCGGTCACGGATCAGTCACCGGTTGCGTTTCTTTTCTCGGATTCGTTGCGCCCAGGTGCGGCTGAGGCCGTGCAGGCATTCCGTGACGGCGGAAAGAGCGTCGTTCTCATCTCGGGTGATACACGAGGCGCGGTTCAAACGCTGGCAGACAAGCTTGGAATTGAAACATGGATTGCCGAGGCGCTGCCTCAGGACAAGGCCGCCCATGTACAAGACCTGAGCGATCGGGGGCACCATGTGCTGATGGTTGGTGACGGGCTGAACGATACGGCCGCGCTTGCCGCGGCGCATGTGTCAATTTCACCTGCCTCTGCGCTGGACGCAGCACGGGTTGCGTCGGATATCGTATTACTCGGCAACGACTTGTCCCCGATTGCAAATGCCTGTGACACAGCGGTGAAGGCGACCAAAAGGATTCGCGAGAACTTTCGCATCGCTACGGTTTACAATATTATAGCCGTACCCTTGGCCGTGGCCGGGTTTGCCACACCGCTGATCGCGGCATTGGCGATGTCGACCTCGTCCATTACCGTGTCCCTGAATGCCCTGCGCCTGAGGTAGTTGAAATGGAAGTTCTGGCCTATCTCATACCGATTTCCCTGTTTTTGGGCGGGGTTGGCCTTGTGGCGTTTATCTACACGGTGCGGTCGAACCAGTATGATGATCCCGAAGGTGACGCGCGGCGTATCCTCAGCGATGAATGGGATGACAAACCCAAGTCCTGACCACTCTTGAAATTGCCGCAATGCCCGGTTATGTCCGGCCCATCCGCTAGCAGAGAGAACCAAGCCAAATGGCAACAATGAATCCGATCCAGTTCATTCAGCAAGTCCGCGCCGAAGTCGCAAAGGTCGTCTGGCCCACGCGTCGTGAGGTTCTGCTGACCACGGTCATGGTGTTCATCATGGCGGCACTGACCGCCGTGTTCTTTGCGCTGGTTGATCTGGGTATTCGCGGCGGTCTTCAACTGATCCTGGGCGCATTCGGTTAAACCGGATTGGGCCGGGCGGAAACGCCACAGCCCCCTTGCACAGCGCGGGATGTCAGAGTAGTTGACACAGTACTATTCGGAATGGGCGTGCGGCGATTCGGGCTGTGCGCCGCTTTTTATTCCGGGTGACGTGACAGAATTTCAATGACGGTGCTTGCGGCATTCCGAACGCACCGAAGGCAAACAAGGACGACAGGTTCATGGCGAAACGGTGGTACTCGGTCAGCGTTCTTTCGAACTTCGAAAAGAAGATCGCAGAGCAGATCCGCACGTCCGTGGCTGAGCAAGGCCTTGAGGACGATATCGACGAAGTACTGGTGCCCACCGAAGAGGTGATCGAAGTGCGCCGGGGAAAGAAGGTCACAACCGAACGCCGCTTTATGCCCGGCTACGTGTTGGTGCATATGGAAATGTCGGATCAGGGATATCACTTGGTCAACTCGATCAACCGGGTTACCGGCTTCCTGGGCCCGCAGGGCCGCCCGATGCCGATGCGCGATGCCGAGGTGAACCAGATCCTCAACCGTGTTCAGGAAGGTGAAGACGCACCGAAACTGATGATCTCGTTCGAAGTGGGCGAGAAGGTCAAGGTCAACGACGGTCCGTTCGAAGATTTCGACGGTATGGTCGAAGGTGTGGACGACGAAGCCCAGAAGCTGAAAGTCTCGGTTTCGATCTTTGGCCGCGAAACCCCGGTCGAGCTGGACTTTACGCAGGTTACGAAGCAGGGCTAAAACCCACTTCAGCGAATTTTGGAACGCCGCGATGCTTGGAGCAACGCGGCGCTTTTGCTTTTATGGCATCAGCTTTTTAGGTTTGCGGACGAAAGGCAGAAGATATCGACCGGACAGAAAGAGCTTTGCGGCTAGGGTGGACCGGGAATTAGTTCTTGTTGTTGAAGAACTGTTAGGATGTCCAGAATTGTCGACGGGCTGACATCCACCGAACCGTCCAAGAATACACCAAGTCCACCCTCTCCGATCTCTCGCGGGCCGCCAGTGTCATAAACCGGATCAAGAGACGCGAGCTCTGCCGGCAGCACCGGACACAAAGGGGTTTCGTTCAAAACAAGGTCTACGGCGGCCAACATTAGCTTCTTAACGGATTCGAGGGTATCGTCCTCAAGGAGTTTTTCGCGCTGCGCTTCGGGAGCTGTGAGTACGAGGTCGATAAGTTCGAAATAGGCACAGTTGTCCCGCAACTCGACAGTCGCCTCGGTGGACATGTTTGCCTGAATAGCATTTTTTTGTTCACCCCGCTGAAAGTCGCGCTCACTGGTTCGACTGCATTCAAAGATCGTGATGGTCACTTGCCCGTCCAGATCTATCGCGTCGTCTTGGGCCTTAAAGCCGAATTCATCCAGTCGGACTTGCAGGCCGCAATTGTCTACTATTGCGTTTTCCGCCAGTCGCTCAGGTACAGATTTCTGTACTTCGCGCAGATCAAGAAGGGCACCCACACCGATCCGCGTCGGGGCAGCAGCGGAGAGGTTCAGATCAAGCGTATAAGGCAATTCCGTATCACGAACTGGCAGCGTTGCGTCGATGACAAAATCTACCTGTTGCGCGTTGGGTGCTCGGGCTCCCAGAACAACTGCCATTAAGACTGGAAAAATCAACCAAAGTCTCATTCAGCAAACTCCAATACGCCAAGCTCCTTCAATCCTCCAAGGACTTCGACAATTGTCTCAGCGCTGACATCGGCAGATCCGACAATAGCAGCACCCATCCCGCCAGGCGCAATTTCCCGAGTGCCTCCGGACTCGTAAACCGGGTCGAGTAAAGTGAACTCTGCGGGCAATGGCGGGCAGACCGGGTGCGCAGCCAAAAACTCCCCGCCTTTTTCGAGGACGGCTTCGTTGATGCGGTTGGTCAGTCCGAAAAGATTGGAGACAGCGCCAATAAAACCGCGCGGGTTTAGATCGACGCCTTCGATACTGAAAGCCAGGCATTGGCCCTTCACCTCGGCCTTGGTGACCGCGACCGCGTCTACCGTGGCCCCAAAATACCGAAAGCCCGGTTCTTCATGGCGGTTGCATCTCGTAAACTGTGCACGGGCTGAACCCTCGATCTTTATGGTGTCGTCTATGGCGGTGACGTCGCGAACCTCAAGATAGATCTGGCGTTTGCAGCTTTCTTCCAAAGGACCGGTCAGGATTTGAGGCGCTTTTTCCTGCAATCCGCGCAAATCCATAAAGGCGCGCAGTTGCAAGCGGGTTGGACTGGCTTCTTCGAGTCCACCATAGACAGTGAAGGGAACAGGAATATCGCGCAACGGGACTTCTTTAGTCAATTTGATCTGAAACCGACCGGCATAGGTGGCAGGATCAATTCCCGTCGAAGAGTATGAAGAAGAACTGTTGGACCCGCCGGTTTGGGTGACCGCCTCCGGCTCTGTGCCCTGATCCTGAGCCTTGCTACCACAGCCCGGCAGCATGGCAGAAAGAATGCAGACCAATAGCCCCTTGTTCAGTCGAGATGATGCCATCCCTGACCACCTCTTCTGTGTCCAAGCTGTACCAAGATACCCGCCTGCGTTTCTTTAGCAACTTATGTATTCAATTTATTTATTTTGTTTCGCTGTTTTCAACTGCCACAGAGGTTCGTCCAGGACACAAACGCGCCTTTTGAAAATAAGGTGCGAGCTTTTTGCCAACGCCACCATTCCCCTATTCATGCCGCCTCTATCGTCTTTGGGCGAGATTCTCTCGTGGGAGGTTGCTGGGATCGCGGTCCCGTATCTGACCGCGCGAAACAAGTCGGGTGGGATGTGCTGGTCAAGCTGCTGTTTTGACTTTTTGGCGGGGAAGTCACGGTCGAACTAGGTTTCTAGCAGCTTGCGAAGCAGAGCTAGGTGGTTTTCTGGCTACATTGGTAACGCCGCGATGCAACACGCAACGCGGCGCTTTTTTGTTTCAGCATGGCAGACGGCCAAAGCGTTTAGTTTATCGGCTTATCGCGCCTGCACCATCGCTGCTCGCAGAAGTTTCGGACGGTCCGATTGGGACGGAAGGAATACGGCCTGCGATCCGGCGTCCAGCGCGGAAAGGCTCGCATCGTACCACTGCATGGCAAGATCGCGACGTTCCTGTACGCCGAAGCCTTCGCGCAGGTGGTGCCCAATCAGTTCTCCGTAAGCGGGTTCGCCCATTGCGACCAGCATCAGTGCCGAGCCAACGGCGGCATCCATGTTGTCCTCGCGGTAGCCTATCGCCAGGCAAACCTTGCTTGTCGCGGCAAGGTCTTCGGGGCTCAGCCCGGAGTCCAACGCAAGTTTGCGCATCTGAGTTTCAGCATCCGTTTTTGAACTGAGAGACAGCGAAACTACCTGCGGAGCCAACATTTCAGCGTATGAGTTGCACTGAGCTGCTACCTGATCCGGTGTCAGACCCTGGATATCTTGCATCAAATCTTCTCCGCGCGCCATGGCGTAACTACGGGCGAGGCAGAACTGTTCACTGAGTGCAAAATCGGGATCGGACATATTTGACAGAGTCGTATAGCCGCCATTGGTCGATGTCTGCAGCATCACCCCGCTGCAGCGATTGGCAAGGGAAGGGCCCCCGGTGCCACCTGAAAACAGACTCGGCAGGCTGGCAGTGGTTGTTTCAATGGTGACCGCCTCGCTTGCTGGTGCTGGTTCAGGCGTTATCACAACCGGTGTTGGAGTCGATTGTACCTGAGGGGCGGCTGCTAGAGCGGAACCAGTATGCACCTGTTGGCGGTAGGCCATCAGCAGTGGCTGACCCGAGAGTTGGGTTGTGGCCTGACCGCCGCTGGTCCCCCAATAGTAGGCCTGCATAAGGAAGTCGCGTTGATAGGGTTGGAAATCATGGCCATTCACCGGGTAGCTCATGGAGGCCTGATACCGTTCGATCGCTGAGCGGGTGCCGCGCCCGACCTGCCCATCGACCCGTCCTGCATTATAACCGAAATAATTGAGCGCAGTCTGGGTCTGCGCGCCTTGTGTGGTCGACGGAATGCCCGGTCGATAAGTTTGAGTTTTCCTCGTTGTTGTCCGGGCGTTTTGTTTCCTTTGCTGATCTCGGCCAATCGCATAGCCAATGACTCCACCAACGACAGCGCCGCCCAGAATTTCGCCAGCGTCGGCCCGTACGGTCTGAGGTGCGGATGTCGCAAAGGAGAGCGCGATGCCGAGCGTTACTATTGAACGAATGATCATAATTAACCTCCACCAAAAACTATTTCCGCTGATTATAGCACAGCAACGCATGTCAATGTGATACTAAGGCTAAAACTCGCTTAATTAGTCGGTTTCAAATAGCTTTCCGCTGGGATATTGAAGTCCTGAAGGTCTACTTTGCCTAGTCCGTAGACCCCTTCATTCGGTGGTTCAATGAAAAATCCATTGGGCTGGATTCGATAATTCTAAATGGAAAAAGTCAGCACACTTGCCAACCCCACCATTCCCCTATAAATGCCGCCTCTATCGTCTTTGGGCGAGATTCTCTCGTGGGAGGTTGCTGGGATCGCGATCCCGGATCGGACCACGCAACATAAACCGGGTGGGACGCGTCCTGCCTACGTTGAAAGGAAAACCAAATGGCCAAGAAGCTTGCTGGTACAATGAAACTGCAGGTTCCTGCAGGTCAGGCGAACCCGTCGCCGCCAGTTGGTCCGGCGCTGGGTCAACGCGGCATCAACATCATGGAATTCTGCAAGGCGTTCAACGCCAAGACCGCAGACATGGAGCAAGGCGCGCCTTGCCCGACCGTGATTACCTATTATCAGGACAAGTCCTTCACCATGGACATCAAGACGCCGCCCGCGTCTTACTACCTGAAAAAAGCGGCTGGTCTGAAGCCGGTTGGCAAGCGTAACCGTCCCCGTGGCGCGGAAAACCCAGGTCGTGAGACCGTGGCAACCGTGACCACGAAGCAGGTTCGTGAAATCGCCGAAGCCAAAATGAAAGATCTGAACGCCAACGATGTCGAAGGCGCAATGCAGATCATCCTGGGCTCGGCCCGCTCTATGGGCATCGAGGTGAAGTAAGATGGCAAAACTCGGTAAACGTACGCGCACCGCGCGCGAAGCTTTCGCTGGCAAGACAGATTTGTCGGTGGAAGAAGCGGTTGCACTGGTTAAAGCCCACGCAACTTCGAAGTTTGACGAAACCGTCGAGATCGCTCTGAACCTGGGTGTTGACACCCGTCACGCAGACCAGATGGTTCGTGGCGTTGTCGGCCTGCCCAATGGCACCGGTAAAACGATGCGCGTTGCTGTTTTTGCTCGTGGCCCAAAGGCTGACGAAGCGAAAGAAGCTGGCGCGGATATCATCGGCGCAGAAGACCTGATGGAAACCATCCAAGGCGGCACCATCGAATTCGATCGTTGCATTGCCACCCCGGACATGATGCCGATCGTCGGTCGTCTGGGTAAAGTTCTGGGCCCCCGTAACCTGATGCCAAACCCCAAGGTTGGCACCGTGACCATGGACGTGAAAGCGGCCGTGGAAGCAGCCAAGGGTGGTGAAGTTCAGTTCAAGGCGGAAAAAGGCGGCGTTGTGCACGCCGGTGTTGGCAAAGCGTCCTTCGACGAAGCCAAGCTGGTCGAAAACGTCCGCGCCTTTATCTCGGCCGTGGCCAAGGCCAAGCCGACAGGTGCCAAAGGCACCTACATGAAGAAAATCGCGCTGAGCTCAACCATGGGCCCGGGCGTGACTCTGGATGTTGCTGCCGCTTCGGGCGAATAAGCCTTAACGCAAAACTACAAAGATTTAGTCCCGGGTGGTGCAAACCGCCCGGGATTTTTTTTTGATTTAGCTAGAGCGCTTTTTCTGCTGGAATGAAAAATTCTGGTTCAGATCAAGTATCGTGGCGCTGAACGTGAAGGACATTTAGCACTGCAAAACCATGTAGTTTTGATTCAAACCCTGATACATGCTACGTTTCATCTGAATAACATAGTAACTAGTAAGTTGGTTTCCGTGGGGGGAATAATGCGTACGAGTTTGTCTATTTTATCGTTTGTGTGTTTGTCTTTTGGCGCTCCGGCAATTGCCTTAACTTACAATGCGACCATTCTTGATGCCTCGACAGTTACCGGAATCGGATCTGCGGGACCATTCGAATATTCAATTAATGATCGGGGCGACGTTGCGCGAACAACGTTCCGACGACCACCAAGTGGAAATGCGTTCGACAATGTGAATTCGATTTGGGTTCGGGATTCGCAAGGTCAAAGCACTTTCCTTGGGGCAACGAACCAGTTCGGTGGTAACGGCTATGACCTAAGAAATATAATTGTGTTGGATGACGGTTCGTTCATTGCCTCAAGGTCAATACGCTCAGTGGTTCCGAATGGAACCGGAAACGAGTTTGTCACCCAAATCCTGCGCGTTCAACCGAATGGTGGGACAATCAATACAACTGTCGGACCGGTTGGTTCCTATGATCTGACTGTTTTGGCTGAAAGCCCGATCAACGGTGCCGTGGCAACTGGGGCGACACCAAATGTCTTCAATTTCAGTTCGAACCTCAGCACAGGTTTGTCCGTAAATGACTCTGGTCAGGTCGCCTTGCTGGTCAACGACGGCAATGGTGGGTCTCAGGTAATCAGGCTTGAGGCTGATGGTCAGAGCAGCAGGTTGATTGGCGAGTCTGGCGCCGGTGAAATCAACCTCACCAACCCGGATATCAATAATGCCGGAGAGGTGGCCTGGCTAGCACAGCTAACTGGTTCAGCGGCAGTTGAAGGCATCACGCATGTTGTTAATGTGGGCGATGGCATGGCGGAGGCTGAGCGGCGGCTTGAGTTTGCAGCGTCGGGTGGTTCGGGATTAGGACCAGCAATCAACGATAGCGGGACGGTCGTTGGCTACCAACCCTCGTTGGTCATGCAGGCAGAAGTCGGTGATGTGCCAGCAGATCCGTCGAACATTATCCGAAACAGCGGGGACATTGACGGGTTTGTTAGTTTTCTTGGAATCAACGATTATGGGCAAGTCGCATATGCGGATGCATCCGGGCTGTACGTTGATGATGAACTGATCGTAGAGGTTGGCGGTCAATTCAATGGCGAGACCGTCACAAGCGTTTTTGTCGACTACCATACAAGCTTTAACAATAGTGGCTCAGTCGTGGCCGAAATCCGGACCACGGGGGATTTTTACGGAGTGCGGTTCGACACGGATGGCGGTACATTGGACACTCCCTTAGTGCCTTTTGCCTCTACGTCGGATGGTCAAAATGACCTTCAGTTATCAATCATTAATGGATTGGGTGTGGACGCGCCGATTTGGGTCGATCCGATCGTTGCGACGGGCTTTACCTATGCGTTGGGGCCCGGGGCAGAGAACTTTGCATCACTATTATTGCCCTCTGTATTGCCGCTATCTCAAAGCCTTTTTGATCTGAGTTTCGATTATGCTGGCGGTAGTTTCTTAGGGACCATCGGATTGGGTGAGCTATTTGATTTCACTGCATTCGATCCATTAGGCATCAGCGAGTTTGTTATTTCCGGGATAGATATCTCAGAGGCGGTTGATCCGACTGATCCTTTTGTTGTTGGATTGACGTTTGTCCAAGGAGGGTTCGACGCAATTCTATCGATAGATGCGATCTTGGTCGACACTGACGGTAGTCCTGATATCGCGCCTGTCCCGCTTCCAGGTGGATTGCCTCTACTCTTCGGTGGTTTGGCGGCACTAGCTGTGTTGAGGCGCCGTGTTGCATAGATTGCAAAACTGAGGATCACCGGGTGTCAGCAAGGCGTCATTTGAAGGAGTGAGGTCGTCGGGCACCAAAGGCATCTACATGAATGGAACCGAGCTAAGCTCGAACACGGGTCTCGGTGTGACACTGGATGTGGCAGCTGCTTCGGGTGAGTATACCCTTCTACTGAAAGGTAAAGATTAGATTCCGGTTGGTGCAAACCACCCGGGATTTTTTTGAGACTGATCTGCTAAGCCGCCATCAAGCAACCTTTAAAACGCTCGCTAATAGTTGCGGTTTCAGAGTGTGCATATCCGACAATGGTGGCTTAGATATATGCGCGCAATACACTGGCCTCACGCGCGCTTATTGTTGGGGCTGCGGTGCGTCGAAACGCATGGCTGACATCTTCGATCGACGGGAATAGCGCCAGGATTTCCGATCGCTGCGGGGACGACAGTGCGTATTTTGCATTTTCGCCGTAATAGTAGCTTTCTGTCAGCGCGCCGTTGGACCGGACAATGTGGTGTCGGTCGAACATGAAGTGGGTGTAGGTGATGCGATCTGTCGGGCGGATCGAAACCCCCGGAAGGCCACACAAGTGCTTGGCGGTCACGAACACTTCGGATGATCCAAAAAGCATGTCAGTGGCAGGTGAGCCGATCAGAATTCGATGCTGTTGCGAAACCACCAGCTCTTTGGTGTTCCCGATAGCGCCGGCCTCAATCACCACCGGAGCAAATGACCCGTGGCCATGAACCTCGGTCGTTCCGATCCAGAGGATCGGTTGAAATCCGCTGTCCCGTGTCCAGACGCGTTGACCTTTTGTGAGGTCTTGTACCTCAACGATACCGTCGGCGGTTTCGATCAGGGTTCCCGGCCCAAAGCAGGTGACATAGTCCGTATAGGCGGATGACCCGGCATTCGACCCACTGATTTTGACATATGACGTCCCAGTGTCCAGGGGGGCGGATGTGGCAAAGCCCCAAACGTCCTGAGTAATCCCATTCTGAGAAAACACATAGATGGTGATCTCTGGCCCGGTCGGATTGAGATCGTCGTCGAGAGCGCGCACAGTGATTGTCGACTCGGATTCAACCTGCGTTCCGTTTGTCACAATGCCACCGCCATCCGTGATGATGTGGCCCGTTGGAAGATCATCTTCAAAAATGTCGGGGCTGCCAGCTGTGTCATCCAAGGTGATGGTGGTTCCGGTGCCGCCCGAATAGGTAAAGATAGTGCCGTCCGGTGTGTCCGAGTTGTTGATGATCGAACCACCGACGACGATGTCGTCCCCGTCAGCCGTATCAGGGACGAAAACAGCGACCATACTGGAGCTGTCCTGAGCAAAAAAACTGCGGAGAACCATGTAAGCGACTTACCTTCTGTGTGGCGGTTATTGTCGGCCTAAACTGACAAGCGCCGCGTGGGTTATGGTTTGGGATAACGTTTCTTGGGATGGTTCGGTCAACTAAGATTTGCGCGATGTCGCTCACAATCTCGTCATTTACGCTGACCATCCATCCAGCTCAACGGTGTTGGAACGCGACCAGCAGGCGATCGCCCAGTCTTTGCCGCTTGTCTCTTTCGAAATCGCTGCATTCGTGGTCGTTCCGCCACAAGGCCAACCAGTCTTTCAATAGCCGTCCGCGGAGACAATAATCCAAGACTTCAACATTGACAGGATGTCGGTAAAGGCGAAAGAACATGTCTTTGTTTCTTTTAAGGATACCGCTTCGGTCGACACCCGATGCGCCGCCATTCCGAAAGATATCCGCCTTCAGAAAATCGACGATATCGTAGACCGCCAGCTTGTCGCGGGCTTCGGTGAAATCCAGTCCGATCGTTTTCCCCTGTCCCACAATCAGGTTCTGCCCGTGATAATCGCCATGTGAAAACACGCGCAGGTCCTCGGTGCCCTTCAGGCGGGTCCCTTCGGACAGCATCAGGTTCACCATCGTCCGGCTTTGGTTCGCGATTTTATTAGGTACGGCCGTCATCAGCTCTTTCAAGCTGTCTGTCATCCACCTGGGGCGAAAGGCGTATCGAACAGGCGGGTTGCGACTGTGGAGATCGTTCAGCCACGACCCCGCGCGACGGTACACCTGGGCGACCTGATCATCGTCTTTGCTGTTGTAGATCAGATCAACGGCGGTTGGCCGATTGATGTATTCGGTCACCAGAAAAGCGCCACCTGGCGAGAGGTAAACGGGCCGGACAACGCGCGAAGTCTCATTGCCCTCAAAAAATCGGTACAGTTCGACGAGCAGGTCATATTCGTTCCGCAATCGCCCGGTGTCTGGCGATTGCGTGTCGATCTTAAGGGCGAAGGCCTGCGCTGCGGTATGCAGGATAACGACGGATCGCGTGTCGTCGAACGCATGCGATCGGTAGATGCATTCATAGCGGCGGATGGGCACTTTCAGGAACTGGTTTGAAAACTCGTCGATATACAAGGCGACGCGGGCATTTTCTTCGTCTGAAAGGGGCAGCGTTCCAGCCAACGGGCCAAGTCCTGAGTGCTATTGTCCAGTCTCCGGACAGGATAACAGTGCGATGTCCGTGTCAACGGAAAGTCGATGCTTGGACCTACTTGATCTGGCGTTTGCGCATTGTATTCCGCAAATCCGCGCCTATGTGCACGCCAAGCCTCGAACGGGGTGGAAATCGTTTTCGACAGATGCTGTTGCGAACCTGCGGAAACCGCAATTTACCCCTTGGAAACCGGCCCCATCTGCCCTAAGTAGGGCTACGAAGTAAAGCGTGCGATTCGTCGTGCGCTTTATTTTGTTTCGTCCAAGACGGTGGGTGGTGCCATATGGCCCCTTAATTCCCTGCCTGAGACGGGTAAGACCAAAGAATTCTGGGGGGTCCAACCCTCGGGCGCATTTTGGCCAATCCCGTAACAACGGACCTGAACGCCGGAGCGAAAGCTGCGGCTAATATGAGCCGGGGTGAGATATCGCCCCAAACTTGGAGAGAACTGTGGATAGAGCCCAGAAAGAGAAAGTGGTCGAGGAACTCGGCCAAATCTTCGAAAGCTCTGGCGTCGTAGTGGTTTCGCACTACGCCGGTCTGACAGTTGCCGAGATGCAGGACCTTCGCGCACGTGCTCGTGACGCGGGTGGCTCCGTGCGTGTTGCCAAGAACAGGCTCGCCAAAATCGCCCTCGACGGAAAGCCATGTGAAAGCATTGCCGACCTGCTGACGGGTATGACCGTTCTGACCTATTCTGAGGACCCTGTGGCAGCAGCCAAAGTGGCCCAGGACTACGCCAAAGAGAACCAAAAGTTCGAAATTCTTGGCGGTGCAATGGGTGAGAACGCTCTGGATCGTGCCGGCGTCGAAGCCGTGTCCAAAATGCCTTCGCGCGAGGAGCTTATTGCTACTATCGCGGGCATGCTGGGCGCACCTGCTTCGAACATCGCTGGCGCAATTGGCGCACCTGCAAGCAACATCGCAAGCATCCTTTCCACCATCGAAGAGAAGGCGGAAGCTGCGTAAGCGGTTGGCACTGAATGATCTGCGTAGGGTAACTACCCTGACGTTGGAACACACACTGTAAACGGAAAGAGCTGATAAAATGGCTGATCTGAAAGCACTCGCAGAAAGCATCGTGGGTCTGACCCTGCTGGAAGCACAAGAACTGAAAACCATCCTCAAAGACGAATATGGCATCGAGCCCGCAGCAGGCGGCGCAGTTGTCATGGCAGCCGGTGGCGACGCCGGTGGCGCAGCTGAGGAAGAAAAAACCGAATTCGACGTCGTTCTGAAGAACGCCGGCGCTTCGAAAATCAACGTGATCAAAGAAGTTCGCGGCATCACCGGTCTGGGCCTGAAAGAAGCCAAAGAACTGGTCGAAGCTGGCGGCAAGATCAAAGAAGGCGTGTCGAAAGACGAAGCCGAAGAAGTCAAAGGCAAGCTGGAAGCAGCTGGCGCCGAAGTCGAGCTGGCCTAAGCCATTCGACAGGTGCATCGCTGATGCACCGGAAAATTTGGCTGGATCCGGAAAATTCCGGGTCCAGCCGAACCTGTCTTAGAAAGGGCCTCTGATAAATGGGGCGTTTTCTAAGACGCGGTTCGCGGATCGGGAGGCTGCCATTCGGGACGGTGGCCACGAATTGATCCGGACGTGTCGTCTCTAATGTGCAAGGCACCGGGGCCCGACGGTGTCTTTGTCCGCTGAGAACATCGAAAGGTGACATCTGACATGGCTCAAACGTTCCTTGGCCAGAAACGTCTTCGTAAATATTACGGCAAAATCCGCGAAGTGCTGGAGATGCCGAACCTCATTGAGGTCCAGAAATCTTCTTATGATCTATTCCTGCGCTCCGGCGATGCAGATGTGCCCACAGACGGCGAAGGCATCAAAGGCGTGTTCCAATCGGTCTTCCCGATCAAGGATTTCAACGAAACCTCCGTTCTGGAGTTCGTGAAATACGATCTGGAAAAACCCAAATATGACGTCGAAGAGTGCATGCAGCGCGACATGACCTACAGCGCGCCGCTGAAAGTCACTCTGCGTCTGATCGTGTTCGATGTCGACGAGGACACCGGCGCCAAATCCGTCAAAGACATCAAAGAACAGGACGTATTCATGGGCGATATGCCCCTGATGACGCCCAACGGTACGTTCATCGTGAACGGCACCGAGCGTGTGATCGTGTCCCAGATGCACCGTTCGCCCGGCGTGTTCTTTGACCACGACAAGGGCAAGACCCACTCTTCGGGTAAACTGCTCTTTGCTTGCCGCATCATCCCGTATCGCGGCAGCTGGCTGGACTTTGAGTTCGACGCCAAGGACATCGTGTTCGCCCGTATCGACCGTCGCCGCAAACTGCCTGTGACGACCCTGCTTTATGCGCTGGGTCTGGATCAGGAAGCGATCATGGACGCGTATTACAACACCGTGTCCTACAAGCTGGACAAGAAGAAGGGTTGGATCGCTCCGTTCTTCCCGGAACGTGTGCGCGGCACCCGTCCGACTTATGATCTGATTGATGCGAAATCGGGTGAAGTGATTGCCGAAGCAGGCAAGAAAGTCACTCCGCGCGCTGTCAAGAAATTGATCGACGAAGGCTCTGTCACCAACCTGCTGGTTCCATTCGATCACATCGTTGGCAAATTCGTCGCCAAAGACGTCATCAACGAAGAAACCGGTGCGATCTATGTCGAAGCCGGTGATGAGCTGACGCTGGAATATGACAAGGACGGCGATCTGATCGGCGGCACAGTCAAAGAGCTGGTCGATGCCGGCATCACCGACATCCCGGTTCTGGACATCGACAACATCAATGTCGGTCCGTACATGCGCAACACCATGGCGGCAGACAAGAACATGGGTCGCGACACGGCGCTGATGGATATCTACCGTGTTATGCGTCCGGGTGAGCCACCCACCGTCGAAGCGGCCTCGGCCCTGTTCGACACGTTGTTCTTCGACAGCGAGCGCTATGACCTGTCCGCCGTTGGCCGCGTGAAAATGAACATGCGTCTGGCTCTGGACGCGCCGGATACTCTGCGCACCCTGCGTCGCGAAGACATCGTGGCCTGCATCAAGGCGCTGGTGGAACTGCGCGACGGCAAAGGTGACATCGACGACATCGACCACCTCGGCAACCGCCGTGTACGTTCGGTCGGTGAACTGATGGAAAACCAGTACCGCGTCGGTCTGCTGCGCATGGAGCGCGCGATCAAAGAGCGTATGTCGTCGGTCGAGATCGACACCGTCATGCCTCAGGACCTGATCAACGCGAAACCGGCGGCTGCTGCTGTTCGTGAATTCTTCGGCTCGTCGCAGCTGTCGCAGTTCATGGACCAGACCAACCCACTGTCGGAAGTCACCCACAAACGCCGTCTTTCGGCGCTTGGCCCCGGTGGTCTGACACGTGAACGTGCAGGCTTTGAGGTGCGCGACGTACACCCGACCCACTATGGTCGGATGTGCCCGATTGAAACGCCGGAAGGCCCGAACATCGGTCTGATCAACTCGCTGGCCACCTTCGCCCGCGTGAACAAGTATGGCTTTATCGAAACACCGTACCGCGTCGTCAAAGACGCCGAGGTGACCGATGAGGTTCACTACATGTCCGCGACCGAAGAAATGCGTCATACTGTGGCGCAGGCGAACGCGACACTGGATGCGGATGGCAAGTTCATCAACGATCTGGTTTCGACCCGTCAGTCCGGCGACTACACCCTTGCCCCGCGCGAGAATGTGGACCTAATCGACGTCAGCCCGAAACAGTTGGTATCGGTTGCTGCATCGCTGATCCCGTTCCTTGAAAATGACGACGCCAACCGCGCTCTGATGGGCTCGAACATGCAACGTCAGGCGGTTCCGCTGCTGCGGGCCGAGGCGCCGCTGGTCGGCACCGGTATCGAGGAAAAGGTTGCCATCGACTCGGGCGCTGCGATTCAGGCGAAACGTGCCGGCATCATCGACCAGGTCGATGCCCAGCGTATCGTTATTCGTGCTACCGAAGATCTGGAACTGGGCGACGCGGGTGTGGACATCTACCGTCTGCGCAAATTCCAGCGTTCGAACCAGAACACCTGCATCAACCAGCGTCCGCTGGTGAAAGTGGGTGACACTGTCACGAAAGGTGAGGTTGTTGCCGATGGTCCGTCCACCGATATCGGTGAGCTGGCGCTGGGTAAAAACGTGGTCGTCGCGTTCATGCCGTGGAACGGTTACAACTACGAAGACTCGATCCTGATCTCGGAACGTATTGCGCGTGATGACGTCTTTACCTCGGTCCATATCGAGGAATTCGAAGTCGCCGCCCGTGACACGAAGCTGGGCCCGGAAGAGATCACCCGCGACATCCCGAACGTCGGTGAAGAAGCGCTGCGCAACCTCGACGAGGCTGGCATCGTTTACATCGGCGCGGATGTTGAGCCGGGCGATATTCTGGTCGGCAAGATCACTCCGAAGGGCGAAAGCCCGATGACCCCGGAAGAAAAGCTGCTGCGCGCCATCTTTGGTGAAAAAGCATCTGACGTGCGCGATACCTCGTTGCGCGTGAAGCCGGGTGATTACGGTACGGTCGTGGAAGTCCGCGTCTTCAACCGTCACGGTGTGGAAAAAGACGAGCGTGCGCTGCAGATCGAGCGTGAGGAAGTCGAACGTCTGGCCCGTGACCGGGATGACGAGCTGGCGATCCTTGACCGTAACATCTATGCACGTCTGCAAGGTCTGATCCTGGGTAAAACCGCTGTCAAAGGCCCGAAAGGCGTCAAGGCAGGATCGGTGATCACCGAGGAACTGCTGGACATGCTGACCCGTGGTCAGTGGTGGCAGCTGGCGTTGGAAGACGAGAAGGACGCCCAGATCGTAGAGGCTCTGAACGAGCAGTACGAAGTGCTCAAGCGCGCTCTGGATGCCCGTTTCGAAGACAAGGTCGAAAAAGTCCGTCGTGGTGACGATCTGCCGCCGGGTGTGATGAAGATGGTCAAAGTCTTCATCGCCGTGAAGCGTAAGCTGCAGCCGGGCGACAAGATGGCCGGTCGTCACGGGAACAAAGGTGTGATCTCCAAGGTTGTTCCGATGGAAGACATGCCGTTCCTGGCCGATGGTACTCCGGTTGACTTCTGTCTGAACCCGCTGGGTGTGCCTTCGCGTATGAACGTTGGTCAGATCCTTGAAACCCACATGGGTTGGGCCGCGCGTGGTCTGGGTCTGAACATCGACGACGCACTGGGTGAATACCGCCGTTCCGGCGACCTGACCCCGGTTCGCGAAGCGATGAAGCTGGCCTATGGCGAGAATGTCTATGAAGAAGGCATTGCCGGCATGGACGAAGGTCATCTGATCGAGGCGGCGGGCAACGTGACCCGCGGTGTTCCGATCGCGACCCCGGTCTTTGACGGTGCCAAAGAGGCTGACGTCAACGATGCGCTGGTGCGTGCGGGCTTCTCGGAAAGCGGTCAGTCGGTTCTGTTCGACGGTCGTACCGGTGAGCAATTCGCGCGTCCTGTGACCGTTGGCATCAAGTACCTGCTGAAACTGCACCACCTTGTGGATGACAAAATCCACGCGCGTTCGACCGGGCCGTACAGCCTGGTTACCCAGCAGCCGCTGGGTGGTAAGGCGCAGTTCGGTGGTCAGCGCTTTGGTGAGATGGAAGTCTGGGCTCTGGAAGCTTACGGCGCCGCCTACACCCTGCAGGAGATGCTCACCGTGAAATCGGATGACGTCGCCGGCCGGACCAAGGTCTATGAGTCGATCGTCAAGGGCGAGGATAACTTTGAAGCGGGCGTACCGGAATCGTTCAACGTTCTGGTTAAAGAAGTCCGTGGCCTCGGCCTGAATATGGAACTCCTGGATGCGGAGGAAGAGTAGGGGCGGCAACGCCCCACACTCATCCCATCCCAATTTGTAAGGACGCAAAATGAACCAGGAAATCACCAATAACCCGTTCAACCCGCTGACGCCGCCGAAAGTCTTTGACGAGATCAAAGTCTCCTTGGCGTCGCCCGAGCGGATTCTGTCTTGGTCCTATGGCGAGATCAAGAAACCCGAAACCATCAACTACCGGACGTTCAAGCCCGAGCGTGACGGTCTGTTCTGCGCGCGTATCTTTGGCCCGATCAAAGATTACGAATGTCTGTGCGGCAAATATAAGCGGATGAAGTATCGCGGCGTTGTCTGCGAGAAATGCGGTGTGGAAGTCACCCTGCAGAAAGTCCGCCGCGAGCGTATGGGCCACATCGAACTGGCAGCACCCGTTGCGCACATCTGGTTCCTGAAATCGCTGCCGTCCCGCATCGGTCTGATGCTGGACATGACGCTGCGCGATCTGGAACGTGTTCTGTACTTTGAAAACTATGTCGTCATCGAGCCTGGTCTGACCGACCTGTCTTATGGCCAGATGCTGACCGAAGAAGAGTTCATGGACGCGCAGGATGCCTATGGCATGGACGCGTTCACCGCGAACATCGGTGCCGAAGCTATCCGTGAGATGCTGGCCCAGATCGATCTGGAAGCCGAAGCCGAGCAGCTGCGCGCTGATCTGGCAGAAGCAACCGGCGAGCTGAAGCCCAAGAAGATCATCAAGCGTCTGAAGGTTGTTGAATCCTTCCTCGAGTCGGGCAACCGGCCTGAGTGGATGGTGATGACCGTGATCCCGGTCATTCCGCCGGAACTGCGTCCGTTGGTTCCGCTGGATGGTGGCCGTTTCGCGACTTCGGATCTGAACGATCTGTATCGCCGCGTCATCAACCGGAACAACCGTCTGAAACGTCTGATCGAGCTGCGCGCACCTGACATCATCGTCCGCAACGAAAAGCGGATGTTGCAGGAATCCGTGGATGCTCTGTTCGACAATGGCCGTCGTGGCCGCGTGATCACCGGCGCCAACAAGCGTCCGCTGAAATCGCTGTCGGACATGCTGAAAGGTAAGCAGGGCCGCTTCCGTCAAAACCTTCTGGGTAAGCGCGTCGACTTCTCGGGCCGTTCGGTCATCGTGACCGGTCCGGAACTCAAGCTGCACCAATGTGGCCTGCCCAAGAAGATGGCGCTGGAACTGTTCAAGCCGTTCATCTATTCGCGCCTTGAAGCCAAGGGTCTGTCTTCGACCGTGAAACAGGCGAAGAAACTGGTCGAGAAAGAGCGTCCCGAAGTGTGGGATATCCTCGACGAGGTGATCCGCGAACACCCTGTCATGCTGAACCGTGCGCCGACGCTGCACCGTCTTGGCATTCAGGCGTTTGAGCCGGTTCTGATCGAAGGTAAGGCGATTCAGTTGCACCCGCTGGTCTGCTCGGCCTTCAACGCTGACTTCGACGGTGACCAGATGGCGGTTCACGTGCCCCTCAGCCTTGAGGCGCAACTGGAAGCCCGTGTTCTGATGATGTCGACGAACAACGTTCTGTCGCCTGCAAACGGCGCGCCGATCATCGTTCCGTCGCAGGATATGATCCTGGGTCTTTACTATGTGACGCTGGAACGCGAAGGCATGCCGGGCGAAGGTAAGGTTTTTGGTTCGATCGACGAAGTTCAGCACGCGTTGGATGCAGGCGAAGTTCACCTGCACACCAAGATCACCGCGCGGATCACGCAGATCGACGACGAAGGCAACGAAGTTCAGAAGCGTTTCGAGACCACTCCGGGCCGTCTGCGTCTGGGTGCCTTGCTGCCGATGAACAACAAGGCCCCGTTCGAGCTGGTCAACCGTCTGCTGCGGAAGAAAGAAGTGCAGCAGGTGATCGACACCGTCTACCGTTACTGCGGTCAGAAAGAGTCGGTTATCTTCTGTGACCAGATCATGTCGATGGGCTTCAAAGAAGCGTTCAAGGCGGGCATCTCGTTCGGTAAGGACGACATGGTCATCCCTGATGACAAGTGGGGCATCGTTGATGAGACCCGCAGTCAGGTAAAAGACTTTGAACAGCAGTACATGGACGGTCTGATCACTCAGGGCGAAAAGTACAACAAAGTTGTCGATGCCTGGTCGAAGTGTAACGACCGCGTCACTGATGCGATGATGGGCACGATCTCGTCTTCGGATCGGGCAGAGGATGGTTCCGAACAAGAACCAAACTCGGTCTACATGATGGCCCACTCGGGTGCGCGTGGCTCGGTCACTCAGATGAAACAGCTGGGCGGTATGCGTGGTCTGATGGCCAAGCCGAACGGTGACATCATCGAGACGCCGATCATCTCGAACTTTAAAGAAGGTCTGACCGTTCTCGAGTACTTCAACTCGACCCACGGTGCCCGTAAGGGTCTGTCGGATACCGCTCTGAAGACGGCGAACTCGGGTTACCTGACCCGTCGTCTGGTGGACGTGGCGCAGGACTGCATCGTTCGTGAGATCGACTGTGGTACTGAACGTGCGATCACTGCCGAAGCCGCGGTCAACGACGGTGAGGTTGTCGCTTCGCTGGCCGAACGTGTGCTGGGTCGTGTTTCTGCCGATGACGTTCTGCGTCCGGGTACGGAAGAGGTTCTGGTCGCTGCGGGTCAGTTGATCGACGAACGCATGGCCGACACCATTGACGAGGCCGGTGTTGCTTCGATGCGCATCCGCTCGCCTCTGACCTGTGAGTCCGAGGAAGGCGTTTGTGCCACCTGCTATGGTCGTGACCTTGCACGTGGTACGCGGGTCAACACGGGTGAGGCTGTCGGCATCATCGCCGCCCAGTCCATCGGTGAACCTGGTACACAGCTGACGATGCGGACCTTCCACATCGGCGGTGTTGCCCAAGGTGGTCAGCAGTCGTTCCAGGAAGCCAGCCAAGACGGTGTGGTTTCGTTCGAGAACCCGCAGGTTCTGGCCAATTCCGCAGGCGAAATCCTGGTCATGGGCCGGAACATGAAGCTGGTGATCAAGGACGAACACGGCGAGGAACGTGCCAGCCACAAGCTGGGCTACGGCTCTAAGCTGTTCGTCAAGGACGGCGCCAAGGTTGCCCGTGGCGACAAGCTGTACGAGTGGGATCCCTACACTCTGCCGATCATCGCCGAGAAAGCCGGTACCGCGAAGTATGTCGACCTTGTTTCGGGCATTGCTGTCCGCGATGAGACCGACGATGCAACCGGCATGACCCAGAAAATCGTGATCGACTGGCGCGCCGCCCCCAAAGGCAGCGACCTGAAGCCCGAGATCATTCTGGTTGGTGAAGATGGCGAGCCGGTCCGCAATGATGCGGGCAACCCGGTTCACTATCCGATGTCGGTGGATGCGATCCTGTCGATCGAAGACGGTGATAAAATCGAGGCTGGTGAAGTCGTTGCGCGTATTCCGCGTGAAGGCGCCAAGACCAAGGACATCACCGGTGGTCTGCCACGTGTGGCTGAACTGTTCGAAGCCCGTCGTCCGAAAGATCACGCGATCATCGCAGAAGCCGATGGTTACGTGCGCTTTGGCCGCGACTACAAGAACAAGCGCCGCATCAGCATCGAGCCGGCGGATGAGTCGATGGAAACGATCGAGTATATGGTGCCCAAGGGCAAGCATATCCCGGTTGCGGAAGGCGACTTCATCCAGAAGGGTGAATACCTGATGGACGGTAACCCGGCTCCGCATGACATCCTGTCCATCATGGGTGTCGAAGCGCTGGCGGATTACATGATCGACGAGGTGCAGGATGTTTACCGTCTGCAAGGCGTTAAGATCAACGACAAGCACATCGAGGTCATCGTGCGCCAGATGCTGCAGAAGTGGGAGATCCTGGATTCAGGTGACACCACCCTGCTGAAAGGCGAACATGTCGACAAGCAGGAGTTTGACGCAGCCAACGAGAAAACTCTCTCGCGCGGCGGCCGTCCGGCTCAGGGCGAACCGATCCTTCTGGGGATCACCAAAGCCTCGCTGCAGACACGTTCGTTCATCTCGGCCGCGTCGTTCCAGGAAACCACCCGCGTGCTGACCGAAGCCTCGGTTCAGGGCAAGAAGGACAAGCTGGTTGGCCTGAAAGAGAACGTCATCGTTGGTCGTCTGATCCCAGCCGGTACCGGTGGGGCCACTCAGGCCGTGCGCCAGGTTGCGCAAGGCCGCGACAACGTCGTGATCGAAGCCCGCCGGGAAGAGGCCGAAGCGGCCGCTGCCCTCGCTGCGCCGGTCATGGATGACGATATGGTTGGTGACGAGCTGGACGTTCTGGTGGAAACACCGGAAAGCCGCGAGTAACTTACTCATCATAGAAATACGGAAAGGCCCTGCGATTTCGCAGGGCCTTTTCTTTTGCCCTTGGTGTGCTTTCGTCCAATCGTGATACAACTGAATAGTCTCGAAGACAGCGACCCACTGACCAAGGGATGCATGATGCCTACAATCAAGGGTGATTTGATACAGCTTGCACTGAATGGTGAGTTTGATGTCATCGTTCACGGTTGCAATTGCTTCCATGCGATGGGGGCCGGGATAGCACGGGCAATTGCGGCGGAATTCCCTGATGCGCTTGAGGCCGACCAGCAGACGGGCCTTGGGTCCCGATCAAAACTCGGAACGATTTCTTCGGTCCAGATCGCGCGGGGCACGACCGAATTTGTAGTGGTTAATGCCTATACCCAATTTCATTGGGAGGGGCCGGGGCCGCTTGTGGAATATGAGGCGATCTCGGGTTGTTTCTCGAAGATTGCACGCGCATTTCCCGCATCGCGGATCGGCTATCCGATGATTGGTGCAGGTCTGGCCGGCGGCAATTGGGCAGAGATCGCGCCGCTCATCGACGCAGCTCTTGCGGGTATGGACCACACGTTGGTGATATTGCCTGGCTGATCAGCAGGCTCGACGTTGCATATTGACATCGTTCACGGGCTTACGGCCAATGGGCCAAGTTTTTTTTTAAGTTTTGGATTCCGCCACTATGACCCCGAATGTCAAGGGCGCGGTGCTGATGATGGGCAGCATGGCCGCCTTTACCGTGAATGATGCACTGATCAAGGTTGCGGGGGTAGAAATGCCGCTGTTTCAGATGGTTGCGATGCGCGGAGTCTTGGCGACGTTAATGGTGTTTCTGTTGGCGCGTCAGCTTGGGGCGCTGCACCTGAACTTTCCGCGCCATGACAAGTGGCTTGTTGCTGCACGCTGCTTAGCTGAGTTGTCGACCACATTCTTCTTTCTCACAGCGCTTTTGCATATGCCGCTGGCGAATGTAACGGCCGTTCTTCAGGCGTTGCCACTTACGGTGACGTTGGGCGCCGTACTGTTTTTTGGTGAGCATATCGGCTGGCGTCGCATTTTAGCGACCGGGATGGGTTTTGCCGGAATGCTGCTGATTGTACGGCCGGGACCTGATGGGTTCAGTATTTACGCGATTTACGCTCTGATTGCCGTGGCATCCGTCACCGCGCGTGATCTGATTACCCGGCGCATGTCGACGCATGTTCCTTCCTTGACGGTCACATTGGCGACGACGGTTTCCATTACATTGGCCGCAGGGATCGCAACTGCAGTCACAGGGTGGGAGCCGGTAACGCCGGGCGTAGGGATAATGGTGGCCTCAGCCGCGGTTTTTGTTCTAACCGGATATCTTTGCAGCGTCATGGTCATGCGCGAAGGCGACGTCGGTTTTATTGCGCCGTTCCGGTATTCCAGCCTGATCTGGGCTTTGGGGCTGGGTTGGGTCATTTTTGGCGATTGGCCCGATACGATCACGATGTTGGGCGCTGTTCTGGTCGTGGGTGCGGGGCTTTTCACGCTGTTCCGGGAACGTCAGTCTAAACCAGCAGAGTGAGCCCGCCGAACCTTGTCCTGTTCAATGGCAAATCGCGCAATAAACTCGCCTTCTTGTTCCGGTGTCAGTGGGGACAGATTGGTCTTGCTGGCGCGGGCATGGGGGGAGTCGTTGAAGTTGTTCAGCGTACGTACCCACATGGGCGCGTCGGGATAGCTGATCACGGGCATGAAACGACCGATCTTATGGTGCGTGAAACTCATGATCGTGTGTTTGCAGCCGCCAGCAATATACATCCCCAACCCAACGCCCAAAAGGGATCGGAACACCGGGAGGGCTTGAGTGCCATCCGGTCCAAACCGCGCCAGAAACCCGTTGTTGAAATCCAGACCGACCGTCCGGCTATTCCTGGTCAGTCCTTTAGCGTCAATCGCCGCAAGGCGCAGACGTTCGACAAAGTCGACCGAAACGGCATCATCGTCGTCATGGCGAAACTGGATGCACGGCTGATCCGGGTCGGTGCGGGCGCTGTGCAGAACCTCTTTGACAACCGGGCGATGCCGAGCTGGTGTACGCTTGACGATGCGGATCTGCCTGATGCCCGAGGTGAGATCATACAGCCGGTCCATGGGCTTTTTGGGAAGGCATTCACCGATCAGCACCACCAGTTCAAAGTCCTCGTCCGTCTGTTCGCGAAAACCGGGCAGGGTGGTGGTTTCGAACAGACGAAACCGTTCTTCCAGCCGCTCTGGATTGTACAGGTATTGACGACGCTCTTCGACAGTTTCGTGTTCTACCTGATAGCCGCCGATCGCGGGGTAGGAAAAGCGGCACAGGCCAATGACTTGCATGTCTAGTCCATCGAAAAGTTTCGCGGCCACTATGCAGAAATCCGCAATTGCCAGCAACGGGCGAGTGACACTGGAAGCCGCAGCTAAGTCTTGATAAAACGCTGCCAATCGGCTTGGCGGGTATGTGCTGTTGACACTCGGGCCGACTCCCCATATACGCGCGTCATCTCGGTGCCGGGGGCCGCCCCACAACCGATTCCAGTAATGAACTGGTCAAGGCCCGGACACTTTTATCGTTCGCGCCCTCTGATAACAAACCGCGACGTTCACCTCGGAATGGGAACGCTCGCGGGTTTTGCGCTTGTGGACGCACGAACGCAGCAAGTTTAGCCGCACGCAATGCGCGTGCATGTCATGTGTGTTGCAAAACGGGGAAGAAACCGGAATGCCAACTATTCAACAGCTGATCCGCAAGCCGCGTCAGCCCAAAGTAAAACGCTCGAAGTCCATGCACCTGGAGCAGTGCCCGCAGAAACGCGGCGTCTGTACTCGTGTGTATACGACCACACCGAAAAAGCCGAACTCGGCTATGCGTAAGGTTGCCAAAGTGCGCCTGACCAACGGGTTCGAGGTCATCTCGTACATCCCCGGTGAAAGCCACAACCTGCAGGAACACTCGGTTGTTCTGATCCGTGGCGGCCGTGTAAAAGACCTTCCCGGTGTCCGTTACCACATCCTGCGCGGTGTTCTGGATACCCAGGGCGTCAAAGACCGTAAGCAACGTCGTTCGAAATACGGCGCGAAGCGTCCCAAGTAAGAAGGAGAGGCTGATATGTCACGTCGTCACGCCGCCGAAAAACGCGAAGTCCTGCCTGACGCCAAATTTGGCGACAAGGTACTGACCAAATTCATGAACAACCTGATGATCGACGGCAAGAAGTCGGTCGCAGAGCGCATCGTTTACAACGCTTTTGACCGCGTTGAAGGCAAGATCAAGCGCGCTCCTGTCGAAGTGTTCCACGAAGCACTCGACAACATCAAACCGTCGGTCGAGGTTCGCTCGCGCCGGGTTGGTGGTGCAACCTATCAGGTTCCGGTCGAAGTGCGCCCCGAGCGCCGCGAAGCACTGGCCATCCGCTGGCTGATCACTGCTGCGCGTGGCCGTAACGAAAACACCATGGAAGAGCGCCTTGCGGGCGAACTGCTGGACGCCGTACAGTCCCGCGGTACTGCCGTGAAAAAGCGCGAAGACACCCACAAGATGGCCGAGGCGAACAAAGCCTTCAGCCACTACCGTTGGTAATTCCAGAGGCTTATCAAAATGGCACGCGAATATACACTCAACCATTACCGTAACTTCGGTATTATGGCGCATATCGATGCAGGTAAAACGACCTGTTCGGAACGCATCCTGTATTACACCGGCAAATCCCACAACATCGGTGAGGTGCACGATGGTGCAGCCACCATGGACTGGATGGAGCAGGAGCAGGAACGCGGCATCACCATCACTTCGGCTGCGACCACGACGTTTTGGGAACGCACCGAAGACGGTGAAACTGCTGACTCGCCCAAGCACCGCCTGAACATCATCGACACCCCCGGCCACGTTGACTTCACCATCGAAGTTGAACGTTCGCTGGCGGTTCTCGACGGTGCCGTTTGCGTTCTGGACGCAAACGCCGGTGTTGAGCCCCAGACCGAAACCGTATGGCGTCAGGCTGACCGCTACAAGGTTCCGCGTATGGTGTTCGTCAACAAGATGGACAAGATCGGCGCGGACTTCTTCAACTGCGTTGCAATGATCGAAGATCGTACCGGCGCACGTGCTGTTCCGGTTGGTATTCCGATCGGCGCAGAAACCGAGCTGGAAGGCCTGATCGACCTGGTCACCATGGAAGAATGGCTGTGGCAGGGCGAAGACCTGGGCGCAAGCTGGGTCAAAGCACCGATCCGTGACAGCCTGAAAGACATGGCTGACGAATGGCGCGGTAAAATGGTCGAAGCGGCCGTCGAAATGGACGACGACGCGATGATGGAATACCTGGAAGGCAATGAGCCCGACGTTCCGACCCTGCGCGCCCTGCTGCGCAAAGGTACTCTGGAAATCGCGTTTGTTCCGGTTCTGGGTGGTTCGGCGTTCAAGAACAAAGGCGTTCAGCCGCTGTTGAATGCTGTGATCGACTATCTGCCCAGCCCGCTGGACGTTGTCGATTACATGGGCTTCAAACCCGGTGACGAAGAAGAAACCCGTAACATTGCCCGCCGCGCGGATGATGACATGGCGTTCTCGGGTCTGGCGTTCAAAATCATGAACGACCCCTTTGTTGGCTCGCTGACCTTTACCCGCATCTACTCGGGTACTCTGGCCAAGGGCGACACGCTTCTGAACTCGACCAAGGGTAAGAAAGAGCGTATCGGCCGGATGATGATGATGCACTCGAATGATCGTGAGGAAATCACGGAAGCATTCGCAGGCGACATTATCGCGCTGGCAGGTCTGAAAGACACCACCACGGGCGACACTCTGTGTTCGACCGGCGATCCGGTAGTTCTGGAAACGATGACCTTCCCCGATCCGGTGATCGAGATTGCGGTTGAGCCGAAAACCAAGGCTGACCAGGAAAAGATGAGCCAGGGTCTGGGCCGTTTGGCTGCAGAAGACCCGTCCTTCCGTGTGGAAACTGACATTGAAAGCGGTCAGACCATCATGAAGGGCATGGGCGAACTTCACCTGGACATCCTGATTGACCGTCTCAAGCGTGAATTCAAGGTTGAAGCGAACATTGGTGCGCCGCAGGTGGCCTATCGCGAAACCATCGGTCACGAAGCCGAGATCGTTTACACCCACAAGAAACAGTCGGGTGGTTCGGGTCAGTTCGCCGAGGTGAAGATGATCATTTCGCCGACAGAGCCGGGTGAAGGCTATTCGTTCGAATCCCGCGTTGTTGGTGGTTCGGTACCCAAGGAATATATCCCGGGTGTCGAAAAAGGCATCAGATCCGTCATGGATAGCGGCCCACTGGCTGGCTTCCCCGTGATCGACTTCAAAGTTGCCCTGATCGAAGGTAAATACCACGACGTGGACTCCTCGGTTCTGGCGTTTGAAATCGCGGCTCGTATGGGTATGCGTGAAGGCATGCGCAAAGCCGGTGCGAAACTGCTTGAGCCGATCATGAAGGTCGAAGTGATCACCCCGGAAGAATACACCGGCGGTATCATCGGCGACCTTACATCACGTCGGGGACAGGTTTCCGGTCAGGAAAACCGTGGCAACGCCATCGCGATCGACGCGTTCGTTCCGCTGGCCAACATGTTCGGCTACATCAACACTCTGCGTTCGATGTCGTCGGGCCGTGCCCAGTTCACCATGCAGTTCGATCACTACGATCCGGTTCCGCAGAACATCTCTGACGAGATCCAGGCGAAATACGCATAAGCGAAGATTTGAGGGAGCTCTGTTCAGGGGCTCCCTTCATTACCGAAAAAGGAGGCCATCATGGCAAAGGAAAAGTTTGAGCGTAATAAGCCGCACGTCAACATCGGCACGATTGGCCACGTTGACCACGGCAAGACCACGCTGACCGCAGCAATCACCAAGTATTTCGGTGACTTCAAAGCGTATGATCAGATTGACGGCGCGCCTGAAGAAAAAGCACGTGGCATCACCATCTCGACCGCCCACGTGGAATACGAGACCGACACGCGTCACTATGCACACGTCGACTGCCCCGGCCACGCCGACTACGTCAAGAACATGATCACCGGTGCCGCTCAGATGGACGGCGCGATCCT
>NZ_JBXWQI010000007.1:0-194667 GCF_059612305.1 Ruegeria sp. CDSA033
ACGGCCTGCGTTTCGCCATCCGCGAAGGCGGCCGCACCGTCGGCGCCGGCGTCGTGTCGAAAATCGTCGAGTAATCGCTCTCGAGATATCAAACGAAAAGGGCGTCCCTCGGGACGCCCTTTTTTGTTTGCATTCCTGCTGTGGTCAGCACGCGTTGCGCAGAAAGGAATTAATCGTAGGCCGCGTCGACGATGAATTCCACCTTCAGCTCGGCGCGTGCCAATTTGGCTTCGCCGCAAGCCCGCGCGGGGGCATGGCCCTTTGGAACCCAGGCATTCCAGACCTCGTTCAATCCGGCAAAATCCTTCATGTCCGCTAGCCAGATCGTCACGCGCAACATCTTTTCGCGTGATGAGCCAGCCTGTTTGAGAAGGGCGTCAATTTTTTCGAGGCAAATCCGGACCTGTTCCTGAATTGTCTCGCCCTCGGCGACTTGCCCGGTCAGGTAAGCCACGCCGTTATGTTTCACAATTTTGGAGGACCGTTCGCCGGTGTCGATGCGTTCAATCATGGGGGTATTCTCGTTTTTTGGTGTAGGATACGTTCGTTCATGGTCACAATCCACCAGTATGGCAAACGGAAACCGTTTGAGTGCGTTTCAGAGAAATTTAATACACAGGAAACAAACGTGATCTGAAAGCGCGTGGATCTATCACGCAGTCGTACCGGCTCGATTGCTAGTTTTTGCCACCTTCCGTTCAAACGCGAACGGGCTTTTCCATCCCGGCGCTGAGTGGCCTCGGCGTGGATTGTAGGAGCTGTTGATACCTACAACAAAACAGCCACCGCCAACCCCACAGCCCATCCGTAAAATCTCTGAAAGATTTGCGGCGGGGTTTCTTCCGGCACACAGGCGAATTATTTGGCCGCTTCAATTGGGGCGGTCTTTTTCTTTTCACAATTGTCAGTATTCTTGCGGCAGACATTCAGGTTTTCGGCAGCATGATCAAATTGTTAACTAAATTATCGGGAATTTCCCTAACGGCAGCGATTGCGGTGGCTGGCGTAGGACAAGCCAAGCCTCTCCTTACGAACTCTCAGGAAACCTATGTTTCCGCCTGTTTGGATCAGAGCGACACCCCAGAGCGTATCATCGAAATCTGCCAGCACGGGCTGGGTGATGTCGGCGCGTCTGATCGGCAGCGTATTGAGATGTTGGATAAGCTGGCATGGGCCTACTATGATCTCGATGATATGGATCAGGCCGATGACGCATTTGCCGAAATTCTGGCCTTGAATCCCGATGCCGAGCTTGGGCTGCAGGGGCGGGCGTGGGTACATTACAATCGCGATGATTATGCGGCTGCGACCGCGTTGTTTAGGCAAGCCGTATCGCGCAAGCCCAATGCAAGCAACATGGCTGGTCTGGCCGCCAGCGCGCGCCGGGCCGGAGAGATGGATTTTGCCGATTTCGAAGAGATGATTCAAACCGCTCTGGCCCTGAACCCAGAATACACTTGGGCGATGCGGGAACTGGCCTGGAAATTGGTGGACCATCACCGGCAGGACGAAGCGCTGAGCCTGTTCAGTACCGCCAGCGAACTGGATCCATATGATCCATATGCGGAATACGGAGTCGCCTTTCTGTTGTCCGAGCAGAACGATTGGGAAGCCGCGTTTGACCATGTAAGCCGGGCATTGGAACTGAAGCCGGATTTCGTGACCGCACTATCGCGCCGGTCCCTTATCCTGCTGATGCTGGATCGGCCCAAACAAGCATTGAAAGATGCAGAAGCGGTGATTGACGCCGAACCTGATGACACGGACGGCTATGTGCGAAAGGCGCGGGCGCTGTCAGACTTAGGCCAAAGATCACAGGCGCATGAGGTGTTGGAGCTGGCGGAAAGCCGTGTGGGGCCGGGCAGCTATCTGTTTTATTGGCGGGCCAGCCTGTTGGCGGACGACCTCGAGTATGAAGCCGCTCTTTTCCACATTCGACGCAGTGTCGCGCTTGAGGGTGCCGACCGCTTTGACCACCGTCTGCACGCGGATATTGCGTTAGGGCTGGGGCATTCGGATGAAGCACGTAATGCCATTGATCAGGCGCTTGAACTCTATCCCGATGGAGAGTTTGAGCAGTATACGAATGCGCTGGTGATGCTGGCCGAAGGCAGGTTCGATGCAGCGGAAAGCATGTTCGATTCTGCCACCGCCGCAGGCCTGCACCAGGAGTACCTTGGCGACTTTCTGGCTGCTTTGGTGGCCGAGGGGCGGTTCATGCAAGCGATCAAGATGCGTGCTCGGTACAAAAACCGCCAACCGGATGCGACAAGTGACGCGCAACGTTCGAACTAGCGCGTCACTTCGAATGCAGTGATGTTTACGACGTCGCCGATTCCGCCGCGCTACGCACCGCTTTGATGTTTGCGCCGTAGACGTCCGGGTTATCGACCGAACCGCCCTTGAATACGGCTGAACCTGCGACCAGCACATCCGCACCAGCTGCGGCCACCAGCGGGGCCGTCTTGGGGTCGACGCCACCGTCAATCTCGATATGGATCGGACGGTCTCCGATCATCGACCGCAGTTTGCGAATCTTGTTGGTCATGTCGATGAATTTCTGGCCGCCAAAACCGGGGTTCACTGTCATGACGCAAACCAGATCGGTCAGGTCCAGCAAGTGTTCAACCGCGTCGGCCGGGGTGCCGGGGTTCAACGCAACGCCCGCCTTCATGCCAGCGGCGCGAATCGCCTGCAAAGTACGGTGGGTATGGGCCCCGGCCTCGATATGTGCAGTCAGGATATCGGCGCCTGCATCCGCGTAGGCCTGAATGTAGGGATCAACCGGCGTGATCATCAGATGCACGTCCATGACCGTTTTGACATGGGGGCGGAACGCTTTGACGGCGGGCGGGCCAAAGGTCAGGTTGGGCACAAAATGGCCGTCCATGACGTCGATATGGACCCAATCCGCCCCCTGGGCTTCTATGGCCTGAATCTCGGCACCGAAATTGGCAAAATCTGCGGACAGGATCGACGGGGCGATCTTGATGCTGCGGTCAAAGCTCATGAAAGGCCTCATATAGATAGCGTGTTGGCACAGCGTATAGCGGCGATGTGCGCCAATGGGTAGGCCCTCGGTGCGCAGGGGTGTTTACAAAACTTTCACTGTGCCGACACAAAGCCGTTGAATCCCGCCTGTAGCTGACCGCCAACACGAATTGGGGGTGTCACGTGCTGCGGATAGAAAAACTGACCAAGCGCTTTGGCGACAACGTGGCCGTTGATGCCGCGACGCTGGACGTAGACAAGCCTTGCATGATTGGCATCATCGGGCGGTCCGGCGCGGGCAACCTGCACGTAAAGTTTAACGTTTGGATTTTGAGCCGGTTAGCCCTTTTTCGCCGCAGGTCTGTCTAGGTTACACACAAGACTACCGCCATCGACCAGCATGGCAGACCGAATTTATCTATCCCAGCACGATCTTGGACGACTACCGCCGCTATATAATCTCTTGGAAGTTCCGCACCAACATGCGGGCTGAAGACGTGACCGACACGTTGGGCCTCGCATTGAAGACGTCAGGCTGTGATCAGGTCCATTTTGTCCACAATCGCGCATACTCAGCGACATCAGCTCCTGCTATGCTTGAGGTGACTTGGCTCAATGGCTGCAGGACAAGGACAGGCACAATGCCCTTGCTCCGACTATGTCGTGAGTTGAACGTCGGAAATGAGTTGGGAAAGTCCTTCATACCGGGAAGACACTCAGTACTCCATCTTCGAATCATCGTTGCTTAGAGGTGTAAAGAAAGACACGGCTATACATTGCCAGCGACTCCCGTTAAGAGGCGGTCTTTAACCTTGGAAGATGCGCTGATTGCAATACCGCAAGGCACGTATCCCCCGGCTGATACAAAGAACACCACCGTGAAACAGACCATCGCAGATGCGCTTGCCCGCAAGGGTTACGATACTTTGACACAAGTCCAGCAGGCCGTGACACAGCCCGAGCTGGAAGGGCGCGATATGTTGGTGTCGGCGCAAACCGGATCGGGAAAAACTATCGGGTTCGGGTTGGCGATTGCACCACAGTTGCTGGGCGAAGATGAGACGTTCGGGGCGTCCGGTGCGCCGTTGGCTTTGGTGGTTGCGCCTACGCGGGAACTGGCCATGCAGGTCAAGCGTGAACTGAGCTGGCTATACTCTGATGCCGGCGCGTTTCTGGCCTCGTGTGTCGGTGGCATGGATATGCGTGATGAACGCCGGGCTTTGGCGCGTGGGGCGCATATTGTCGTCGCAACGCCGGGTCGACTGCGCGATCATATCATGCGTGGTTCCATTGATCTGACCGCGATCCGGGCTGTGGTTCTGGACGAAGCCGATGAAATGCTGGACCTTGGATTTCGCGAGGATCTTGAGTTCATCCTGGATGAAACTCCGGCAGAGCGGCAAACGTTGCTGTTCTCAGCCACCGTCCCGCGCGCCATTGCTAGCCTGGCAACGCGCTATCAGCGCGATGCCGAACGGGTGAGCACGGTCAGCGAGAAAACCCAACATGCCGATATCGAATATCGTGCGATGATGGTGGCGCCGCGGGACGGGGATAACGCGATCATCAATGCATTGCGGTATTACGAAGCCCCCAATGCTATCGTTTTCTGTAACACCCGCGCGATGGTGTCACGACTGACCACGCGGCTTTCCAACCGCGGCTTTTCTGTCGTGGCACTGTCTGGTGAGCTGACGCAGAGTGAACGCTCTAACGCGTTGCAGTCGATGCGCGACGGGCGTGCAAGGGTGTGTGTGGCGACAGATGTCGCGGCGCGCGGGATTGATTTGCCGAACCTCGATCTGGTGATCCATGCTGAATTGCCCAACAGTCACGAGACGCTATTGCATCGCTCGGGGCGCACGGGCCGGGCCGGGCGAAAGGGCGTCAGTGCCCTGGTGGTCGAACCGTCATCGCGGAAAAAGGCAGAGCGTATTCTGAAGTTCGCAAAGCTCACGGCGGATTGGGGCGTCGCCCCGTCTTCGGATGAGGTGAACGAACGGGATCAGGCGCGGATGCTCGCCTCGGATGACTGGCAGGTTGAGGTTACCGAAAGCGAACAGGACGCGGTTCAGCACCTGGTTGAAAAATTTACCCCTGAGCAAATAGCAGCAGCGTATCTACGTCAGTATAAATTGCGCCATTCAGCACCGGAAGAGTTGGCCCCGGTTACGGCGGACCGCCCGAAACCCCGGGCCGCCTTTGGTCCGAGCGTTTGGTTTTCTTTGTCTGAAGGTCGCAACCAAAATGCCTCGCCACGCCATTTGCTGCCGATGATTTGCAAGGCCGGTGATCTGACCAAAGATGATATCGGTGCGATCCGGATTGCCGATGATGTGTCTTACGTCGAGATCCGCGAAGCCAGTGTTGCGGGCTTTCTGGCGGCTGTTGGACCGGGTATGAAAATCGAAGGTTCGAAAGACGTTGTGCGCTTGGATGGCGCGCCTGACGTGCCAGCGTTTGAGCGTCCAAGGTCCAACCGCCCACCCAAGGGTAAACCGCGCCCGCGCAAAGGGGACACCACCCCCGTTGTTTGGAACGATGCCCCGACGCCCCGTAACCGCAAACCCAAGCCCGAAGATCGCCAGCCCAGTAAAGCAGCGGAACGCGGTTTCAAACAGACCCGATCAAAAGAACATGGCTCGACACCGAACCGCGACTCGTCACTCAGCGAGCCGGATGTTAAATTCACGGCAACGAGCGCAAAGAAGAAGTCCCACAAAGCACCTGCCGGAAAAAGTAAAGACGCGAGCGTAAAGCCCGGCGGTAAATCTACCAAAGGCCTGCCGCCGCCCAAGGGAAAACCCAGCAGCAAGAAAAATCGCGCTCGCGCTGCGACCGCGAAACCGGGAAAAGGTGGAGACGCCTTGCCGAAACGGCGCAAGACTTAGCGCCGTTCAATGCACGGGGTCGGCCCCGGCTGCGCGCCAGCGGTCATAGTCCCGCTAGTGCTCAGCCCTGATCGTCAACGATTTCGAGTATCCGGTTGCGCTGAATCTTACCCGATGGCCCCTTTGGCAGATCATGCAGGATGTGAACCTCGTCAGGGGATTTGAACCGACCCAGCTTGGTCTCACAAATCTCTAAAAGGGTCAGGGGCGTCAGTTCGGACCCGTCCCGGATTTTGACAGCGGCCTCGACGGTTTCGCCGTAGCTGCGGCAGGGACGTGCAAAGGCTGCGGCTTCGACAACGTCGGGGTGGGAATAAAGCGCCTCGTCGATTTCACGCGGGGCGATGTTCTCGCCGCCCTTGATGATCAGCTCTTTCAGGCGGCCGGTGACATAGACGTACCCATCCTCATCCATACGCGCCAGATCGCCGGTGCGAAGCCATCCATCGGCAGTAAACGTGCCTGCGGTCGCATCCGGATCCTTAAGGTATTCAAGCATCACGTTTGGGCCACGTATGACCAGCTCACCCTCGGTTCCGTGCGGGACGGGCTGTTGGTTCGCATCCCGGATCGCGGCGTCGTTTCCATATGCGACGCCTGGTGAGCCGATCTTGCGCACACCCGGCGGAAGTGGGTTCGACAGGATCTGCGCGGCGGTTTCGGTAAGGCCCATGGTTTCGACGATGGGAACATCGAACCGTTCTTCGAAAGCACGTTGTACGTCCGGTGCCAGCGCGGATGAGGCAGAGCGCCCGAACCGCAACCGCAGACGGGTTTGGCCGTCCGGATTGGTGTCAGATTGCAGCAGATGAGAGATGATGGTCGGGACAACCGAAAACCAAGTTGCTTCAGTTTTTCCAAGATTTTCCCAGAACCGGCTGGCCGAAAACCGTTCGCACATAGCCAGGGACCCGCCCGAAACGAGCGTTCCCATCACAGTCACGCAAAGACCGTTGATGTGATAGATCGGCAGGACGCAGAAACCGCGATCCGTGTCGGTCAGTTCATGTGCGACAGCGGTGGTCCAGCCGCCTGCCAAAAGGCTGGAATGGGTATGAACGACGCCCTTTGGTCTGCCGGTTGTGCCTGAGGTGTACATGAGAAGGGCATGGTCTTCGGGGGTCAGGTCATAAAGCTGGGTATTCGCGGCACCAGCATCGGCGTTCTGCAGAGGCTTGGTCACGGCAGGGTTGGCTGTTCGGCCGAACAACTCGGCTTGATCCGGGTGCACGAAGGCAAAGCGTGCGCCGCTGTGTTCCAGGGCGTAGGCCACGGCACTGTCGCCAGCGACCAGATTGATCATGGTTGCCCGGAAACCGCCATAGAGTACGCCAAACAAGGCGATAAGCGCCTCGCGGCAATTGGGATAGATAAGGGCGACGCTTTCGCCTTTTTGCGCCCCAAGGCTGGTCAACATACCTGCGACGTTTCTGGCCGAGCCGCGCAATTCAGCCCAGCTCAGATCCTGTGCGCCATCGGGAAAAACAAACCCGGTTCCGCCCTGATCGGCTCTCAGGTCCAGCCAATCGCGGACAGTTCCTTTGGGCGGTTCCATCATTGGCCAGCCTCCCTCCAATACGCGCCGAATATATCTTCGAGCGCGGGTTCGCGTGGGGCTATTTCACGCACAATTTTGGTAGTCTGGACGAAGTGCCGCCAATGCAGGTTCGTATCGATAGAGTTTCCGCCCCAGCTGCCGCATCCCATGGACAGGGAAAAGGGCATTCCGTTGTTAAAGCTGCCGCCTGTTGCAAAGGTATGCGCCTGGTTCACGATAACCCGGCAGGTGGGGAGCTCTCGGCCCAACTCAATAGCGCGTGCGTCGTCGCTGGTGTGAATGCCAACCGAATGTCCGGCCCCCTGATGGGCTAGGACACGCGCTGCAGTGGCCTTGGCAGCCGCATAGTCCGACGCCCGGTACAGCGCCAGAACGCGGCTCAACTTCTCTCCAGACAGAGGATGATCGGGACCGATCCCATCGGTCTCTACTGCCAGAAACTTCGTGCCTTCGGGCGCTTTGTCTGCCATCCCCAACGCCTCAAGCATCTTGTCGGCGTCCTGAGCAATCGCGGATCGGTTGAGGTGCCCGTCCGGCCAGAGACGTGCAATGATACCTGCGGCATCGGAAGCGGGGACCAGCGCGCCACCTTCGGCGGCCATTGCTGAGACAAAGTCGTCATAGACTGCATCCACCACCACAACTGCGTTCTCGGACGAGCAGGAGGTTGCGTTGTCAAAACACTTCGACGCCGTGATCTTGGCTGCCGCCGCCGACAGATCGGCGGTTTCATCGACAATCACGATGACATTGCCTGCGCCGACCGCGACGGCGGGTGTGCCGCAGGACTGGGCCCGGTGGACGTTGTTCTGACTGCCGGTGCAGATCACCCGATCCGAGGTTTCCATCAGCCGTTGGGTTTTGGCCTTCGACCCCGGTGCGGGGATCATCTGAACCAGATCCCGATCCAGCCCCAGCTTGTCAAACTCGGCGTGAATGAAGCTTAGCAGCATCTCACAGGATGCCACGCCCTTGGGCGAGGGGGCGACGACGATAGCATTGCCACCTTTGAGAGCATTAATGATGTTGTTGGCCGGTGTTGCGGCCGGATTGGTTGAGGGAACTACCGCGCCTACGACGCCGATCGCACGGGCGATTTCTGTGATACCTGTTTCAGGATCGTCACTGATGACGCCACATGTCTTTGCCTCGGCAATGTCGCGCAAAAGACCCAGTGTCTTGCGGTGGTTCTTGGTGATCTTGTCGGGGACATTGCCCAGCCCGGTGGTTTCTACCGCCAGTTCAGCCAGTGCCTGGTTGCGAGTGGGTTCCATGATCGCCCAACCTGCCGCCAGCGCCGCCTTGTCATAGAGCGCCTGACTGCCAGTTGCCTCATAGGCAGTCTGAGCCTTGCGCGCCTGTGCCACGATCCGGTCCACTTCGGCGATTTCGGGGGCTATGTCGTTTGGAGCGTTCATTTTGGTCCTCGATTGGTTGTCCGGGGCGGGTTCTGCCCGCCCCGATTGGGGTCGGTTAAAGACCCGCCAGCAATTCGTTCAGCGTCTGCTGGCGCTGCGCCCACATCTCGATCACTTCGTCACGTGTCATGATGTGCATGGGCGAGCCACCTGCTTCCATCTTTTTGGTAACGCGGGAATTGGCGAACATCTCGGGTACGGTTGCTGCCAGTCTCTCGATCACCTCAGGAGGTGTTCCCTTGGGCACCATCACACCCCGGAAATTGACCGAGGAGTTGTCCACGTCCAGCCCCTGTTCCACCATCGTCGGAACATCCGGCAGGAACGCGTTGCGCTCAAGATCAGCAACGCCGAGAATCTTCACATTGCCCGCCTCTTGTGCGCGGAACGCATCGGACAGGTTGTTGATGCCGCCCATAACTTCACCAGCGATGACGGCCTTCATGGCTGCTGCTCCGCCACCTTTGGTCGGGATGTAGGCCATCTTGGTCCCGGCTGCCTTATCGATCTGCAACGCCGCGATGTGGTGGCCCACAAAAAGGCCCGCGCCGGATACGGTCAGCTTGCCTGGGTTTTCCTTGGCATAGGCGACAACATCATCCATCGAGTTGAATTCGCTGTCGGCACCAACCACGAACACGGCCGGGTCTGCACCCCAGTTGGCGATGGGTTCAAAGCTGTCGGTCGAATATTCGACGCCACCCTTGATCGACTGGGCGATGAAATGAGGAACGTTGTAGGCACCCAGCGTATAGCCGTCCGGATCGGCCTGAGTTGCGAACCAGTTCCAGCCAACGCGCCCACCGGCACCAGGCTTGTTGATGATGGCGATGGGCATTCCCAGCGCATCCTCGTTTCCAGATGTCATGGTGACGATCCGGGCCTGAAAATCGGTCGCGCCTCCGGCCCCGTAACTGACCATCATCATGATCGGCCGTTCGGGATATTCCTCGGCCATTGCCGCGCCTGTCAGGCCCGTCAGAGCCATTGCTGCCCCTGCAATCAATCGTTTCATTTTGCGTTTCCTCCCTAAGTTGGTTCATCCGCGCATTTGCGTGTTCAGAACAGAATTTCTCTTGGTGTGTAGACGTTCAAAAGCATGGCAAAGAGCCCGTACATCACTGCAACAAAGACCGCTGTGATGATCCCACGTTTGATCCAGGTTTTGGCCTCGTTGTGAGGCGCGGGGTCATAGATCGACAGAAGGGTAAAAAAAGCGATGGTTGTCGCGGTGTAGAACCCCAGCGTCTTCGCCGCCCAAAATACGTAGATCAGCGTGATGATCAGACCCGGCAGCATGTTCACGAACATCGTCCGCGTCACGCCGTTTCCGACCTTGGACAGACCCATGACCGCTTTGCCAAATGTCCATCCGGCCAGAACCACAAAGACCGTTGCTATAAGGCGTGGGAACAGGAATGCCTCGGCGGGTTGCTGCGTGTAACTGACCCATGCGACCCACAGGCCAACTGCAAAGACCAGACCTGACCCGAATACGTGCTGTGAGCGGTTCATGCCTGTGCCTCCTCTTTGGTGGTGTAGCGGCGGCTGCGCAGTTCCATCCAGACCGAATAGGCGATCGAGGCCAGTACCACGGCGATCAGGAACAGGTTCAATCCACCGGTCATGAAGTATGAGGCTTTACCAACGGTGGCGTCAGCGATCATTCCACCCTGGATGAAGTTGGCCTCGGCGATTGGCCCGAGGATCAGGCCCAGTACCAGCGGTGCAGCCGAGAAACCGAAGCGTTCCAAAAAGAACATCCCGATTCCGAGGCATGCCATGACATAGACATCACCCATGGAGCCCTGAACCGAGTATGCACCGAAGACCGACAAGGCCAGAACGATGGCGGCCATGACCGATTGCGGAACCTGTGCAACACGGGCCGCAAGACCGGCGACATAGAGGCCGAAGATGCACATCAGAACCTGCCCAATCAGCATCGAGTTGATGAAGGTCCAAGCGACATCGGGGTGATTGTCAAACAGGTCCGAGCCCGGGAAAATCCCGTGGATCAGCAACCCGCCCAACAGCACGGCGGCGGTCGGGCTGCCGGGGATGGACAGCGTCAGCAGCGGGACGAGCGAGGGACCGACCATCGCGTTGTTTGCAGATTCCGCCGCGATCACACCCTCGGGATGGCCGGTGCCGAACTTTTCTTTTTCCGACGAGAACTTTTTGGTCTGGTCATAGGCGACAAGGCCCGCGATCTGCCCACCGACACCTGGGATCAGGCCGATGATCGAGCCCGTTAGCGTGCCGATGCTCAGCGCGCGGGTGCGGCTGAACAATTCTTTGAACGCCGCCATGATTGAATGGCGCTGCACTTCGATCACTTCGGCACCTGTGTTGTGGCGGCCCTTGGCGAACATGGTCAGCACCTGCGGGATCGCAAACAGGCCAATCAACGCGGCGATGATGTTGATGCCGCCCCCCAACGCGGGGTGAAAGATAAAGCGCTGCGCACCCATGATGTCGTCGAACCCGATCGTGGCCAGCCACAACCCGATACAGCCCGACAGCAAACCTTTGACCACTGAGGCCGAGTCCAGCGTGCCAATGACCGTCACTCCAAGAATGGCCAGCCAAAACAGGTGCGATGGTCCAAAGGCAAGCGCCCATTGCGCCAAAACAGGTGTCAGGAAGATCAGCAGCAGAACGCCAAAGATGCCGCCCACGGCCGATGCCAGAAAAGACAGCTGCAAGGCGCGGGCACCTTCACCTTTTTTGGCCATCGTGTGGCCATCCAGAGTGGTGGCGATATTCGCCGGAGCGCCAGGGATCTTCAGCAAGATGGCACTGACCGCTCCGCCAGCCACGGTCGAGGTATAGGCCGCCCCCAGCAGGATCAGACCTTGCGCGGCCTCAAGTTGAAAGGTGAACGGGATTAACAGGGCCACCGCCATTGTTGGCGACAGGCCGGGTGTCGCGCCCAGGATCAGCCCTCCGATCGTGCCGCCCAATAGCAGCATGAACGACATCGGCGTGAACACATCTCCGAAGTAGTAAATGAATTCCATCCAGGGCCTCCCAACCCGTCCGTTCGCATTTTTACCTTTGTTGACAAATTAGGTTAGGGCATGAAAATAGTATTGCAAATGTTTTCATAAATTTGACCGAATGGGGTAAAATTATGGCTAATTTTCAAAAGGGTAAGGTAGATATTGTGGCCGTTGCAAAGGCTGCAAAGGTGTCGCCGTCTACGGTTTCACGTACCTTCAATCACCCCGATCTGGTCAACCCAGCGACTCGCAAAAAGATCAACAAAGCGGTGCAGCGATTGGGGTATATCCGAAACCGCGCGGCCCAAACGATGCATGGAAAACGGTCGGGAACAATTGGCCTTGTCGTGCCCACAATCAACCACGCCATTTTTTCCGAGGTTATTCAGGCCTTTTCGGATTCGATCGATAAGGCAGGGTTCAGCCTGTTGCTGGCGTCGCACGGGTATGATCTGGATCGGGAATACGCGATGGTTCGCAAGTTTCTTGAACATCGTGTGGACGGTGTGGCGCTGGTCGGGTTAGAACATTCCGAAGCCACCAACCGCTTGATCACGCAGCAGAAGATACCCGCGCTGGCAATCTGGAATTACTCAGAAGAATCACCCCTTCCTTGTGTGGGGGCGGACAACCATCTGGCCGGACGATTGGCGGCCGAACACCTGCTAGATCTGGGGCACCGTGACATCGGGTTGATCTTTCCCGAAACTCAGGGAAACGACCGCGCGCAGCACCGCCTTTCCGCCGTGCATGACGCGTTGGGCGAACAGGGGGTTTCCGTACCTGACGAGCATGAAACCCAAGCGCCATACAGTGTTTCTCAGGCCAAGCAGGCGGCCCTGGCCCTTTTGACGACGCCGAAACGTCCGACGGCATTGCTGTGCGGCAATGACGTCATTGCGCAGGGGGCGCTGTTTGCTGCCCAAAAACTTGGATTAAGCGTTCCCGATGATCTGTCGATAATTGGTATCGGAGATTTCAAAGGCTCAGCTGACGTCGAGCCGGGCCTTACAACCATCCGCATTCCCGCAGAAACCATAGGGGCGCTGGCCGGTGAGAAATTTACCGACTTTATTACGTCGGATGACCCCAAGCACTTCAGCATCCGCTGTGATTTGGAATGTGTCGCCAGACAAACGACCCGTTCGTTGGCGACCTGACAGACCTGGGCAGAATAGCTAGGCTATGATTGCCTCAATCTTATCCAGCGTGGCCGCATTGACGGCAACACCGTCGGTCTGTGCCTGCCTGCGCTTGCCACCGCGCCCATCGCCGGGCAGATGCGCTCCGTTCTGTGCGCGGATTGCGCCGACCAACTCGCTGATCCCCGAAGCAAACGCATCGCCAGAGGTGGCGGTCGGGTCTATCGCAATGAAGAACTGCCCGGTCTTGGGCGGCCCACCGGCGGTGCCGGAAAAGGGCGAGGCGTTAATGCCAAGGGTCGCGCCGGTCAGGGCTGCGGCCATAATCTCTGTCAGTAGGGCAACACCGACGCCTTTGTAGCCGCCTGACGGTGCCATCGACCCCTTAAGGCCGACGTTGGGGTCTGTGGTCGGGTTGCCATCTGCGTCCAGAGCCCAGCCAACCGGGATCGGTTTGCCTTCGCGCGCGTGTTTCATGACCTCGCTTTTAGCAATCGTGCTGGCGCTTTGGTCGATCAGCAGGGCGGGCTGGCCGTCCGCGCCGGGCGCGGCGATCGAGAAGGGGTTGGTTCCGACGACGGGTTTCGCACCGCCCGAAGGCGCGATCGAAGCCGGAGCATTGGTGAACCCCAACCCAACCAAACCGGCCTGCGCCAACCGGTATGTGTGGTAGCCAAGGACACCGCAGTTATAGCTGTTGCGGATCGACAGTGCCGCGATTCCTTGTTCACGTGCAGCTGGGATAAGGACCTCAAAACCCATATCAATTGCGGAATGGGCAAAGCCGGTTGCTGCGTCCACATTCACTGCGCCGGGGCGCGGGCGCGACAGTTCCGGTTGGGCCGTTCCGTCCACTTTCCCACATTGCACGTGCTCGCAATATATCGGGATGTAGGCCAGCCCGTGGCTGGCAACCCCATCCGCCTCGGTTGCAGCCGTCGCAACGGCCAATGGCCGGGCGTTGGCTTCAGCGGTTCCTGCGGCAACAAGCGCACGGAAGGCGAGATCTTCGATCTGCTCAAGGGTCAGTGTACGGGTTTCAATCATTGGGGCCTCTTCAATCGTTGTCGGATAAGCCCGCTCCGGCCCCGCGCAGGCGGGATTCCTCGGTGGCGGGGGCGTATGTGCGGTGGGCGAACCGGTTTAGTACCGCCCAATCGGTCAGATCGGGTTCAGCCCGTGTTCGATGCGGGACGGGGGCGGTAAGTTGGCCGCCAAGGTGCACAGATACCTGATGTGCCCGGTCCGGGATCGGGGCGTCCAGGGACAAGTCAAAACCGTCGGTTTCCGCTAGTGCGTGGTCATAATCTACGCTCACGCAGGTCGCTAGAAAGCGTGCGGCATTGGCCGCAAATGGAAGCAGCAGTGCGGGTACGGCTACGTTTCTTATTGCTATCGGGGATGAATTCAGGCGGTGGGCACAATCAGACAATAATGCGCCGGTCACCAATGGGCACAGCTGGTTTTCGCTCTGCCATTCGCCGCTCAGATCGGACGGGGTGTGTGTCTTTGGTGTACTCGCCAAATCAAGTTGCAGCAGCTGAGCCAAAGCACCGGTACCGTTTTGCCCGTGCGCGCACAGCCAGCGCGTTGCTTTCGCGGCTTCCTCAGCAAGTCCCCAGCTATATCCAGCTCCTCGGGTCGCACGCTTTGCGGTGGCTTCGACCTCATTCAGCGAGACGTTCATTGGGAAAGCTCCGGATAAACCCACAGATCTGCGGTTTTGGCATTCAGGTCTTCGGGGTAGGGCGCGCCAGCGTACATGCAGATACGCACCCAGCGGTCCGAGCGTGGGTCAAAATGCGTAGCACCAAAAAAGGATAACTTGGCCCGGAGCATATCGATGGGCATGACCCCAGCGCTGATCGTGTTGTCGCGAAGCTCGCCATATGGCGCGACAAGGCCGATCTGCGCACGCCGGATCGTGTGACGGTGTTCAGGATGGCGCAGTAGGAACTCGGCTATCGACCTGTCATCCTGCCAATTCTCAAGGTCCGCGAAAGCCAGCGCGGCGTCTCTGGCCGGGGCAAGGGGCTGTTCGTATTCGGCAATTGGTTCCTCGAACCGTTCACCCAAGCGTGGTTCCAGTTTTTCTTCAGACACGTACCAGGCGCGCGCGCAGTTTGCCTCTGCCGACCATTCCAAATCCAACGCCCAACCAAAGCGGTCCTGAATCGCGGTGCGGACCTGATCGACGGTCATGCCCCCGTTGATAACCTGTGCCTGCGCATTCCCGTCAGCCATACAGCCGGTCAGGCCATCCACCAGATCGCCATAGGGTTCCAGAACAAGTGAGGCGAGCAGTTCCTGCCCTTCTTCGCCAAGTGCGGTTTCGGACCATCGGATCAGTCTGTCCCACGGGTGGTCCTGCGTTAGGTTATTCTGGTCCAGATAACTGGTAATGGCCGCAAGATCGGCATTCAGTGACGCAAGCTTTTCAATCTGGACCGGGTGCTCTGATCGCCACCACGATATCGACAGCTTGCTACGGTCATAGATTTCCCGAAAGTGCCGGGCTGCATCCTCGGACGCCGCTTGCAAGGATCGCACCCGCGCCAGGGCCTCTTCGCGCGCCATGATCCAGTTGTTGAACAACACCGGGTGGTTGACGATGAACGGAGCCATGCCCAGACCGGTCGAGTTGCCGATGCCCAGCCACTGCGCAATCTCGGGATCCAGCTCTGCTGTTTGCGCGCCACCTTTGGTGCGGGCCATGTGTTGCACCAGATCGCGGACAAAGGTTCGTGTCAGGTAGACCGACAGCATCTCCGCCTGAAAAGGCGCGTTCAGTTCTGGACGGCCTGCCGTTTTTTCACGGTCCGCGGCGCCGAATTTTCCAGATCCGTAGACCGCAGTTGTCCGCATCAGGTAGCCGACCTTGTGGATCTGCTCCAAGTCGGGCTGCTGTCCGGCAGCCAACGTGTCGACCACATGCGCCCACAGCCGGACGGACCGGTTCGCACGGGACAGCGAAAGCTCGCTTTCGCTGACGCGCCCTGCCTCTTGCAGCGGAACGTTTTGAGACAGGCGCTGAATGTCTTGGTCGGTCGGGATGCCGTCAAACAGAGCGAAAGTGGCGTCCCACGCCTCAGCGATCACCCGATCGGAACGTTGTTCGGGTGGCAGGTCATGGGCAAACGCAACCAGCGAATACGCGCGCTCCGGACCCTGCGCAGTATATACCGCGTGGCCGACGCCGTTTTCGTCGATCTCAAAAACAGGGCGCGTAAAGGCCCAGTTCTCACGCGCCATACGCCGGGTCAGTTGCCGCATGAAGCTGAGTCTGCACTGATGCAGCGAGCCCAGCCGCGACAGGCGCATAACCTGCGCAGGATCGCGTCGCGGGATATCAGTACTGACGTGGTTCATGCAGTTCGTGGTCCAAAGTTCTCATCGAAAAAGCGGTACCAGTTGCCGCCCATGATGCCCGAGACTTCTTCGGCGTTCATGCCAACGTTGCGCAGCCCGGTTTCGATATTGCCGAAGTCGCGATTGTCCTCAAACCAGCTCGGCATTGGCGGAAAGCCGGGATTGCTGGCTGAACCTTCGCCATAGTCAATTTCTTTGGTCCAGCGACCAACGCGCATCCATTCGACGATGCTGTCGGGCTGATCCTGACACAGGTCGGTGCCGATCCCCAGATTTTGTGCGCCGTATTTGTCGGCCGTACGGGCGATCATCTCGCAAAAACTCTCCAGAGTGCAGTCGGACTTGTCTTTCAGGTGATGAGGGTAGACCGAAAAGCCCAACATCCCACCGTTTTCCGTCACTGCCCGGATCACCGCGTCACGCTTGTTGCGCAGGGCCGGGGACCACTCGTACGGATTGGCGTGGGTGATGGCGATGGGACGTTCGGACATCTCGGTGGCTTCGATGGTCGAGCGATCCGCCGAATGGCTCATGTCGACGACAAGGCCCACGCGGTTCATCTCTTTGATGACCTGTTTGCCCATGCGGGTGATGCCGGTGTCTTCGGCCTCGTAACAGCCGGTCGCCAGCAGCGACTGGTTGTTATAGGTCAGCTGCATGAAACGCGCGCCCAGATCGTGCAGGATTTCCACCAGCCCGATATCATCTTCGATGGGCGATGGGTTCTGGAAGCCAAAGAACACAGCGGTCCGCCCGGTTTCGCGGGCGATGTCGATATCGCTGGCCCAGCGGCCTTTCATGATCAGGTCTGGGTATTGCTCGAACCAGCGGTTCCACTTTTCAAAGTTCAGAACCGTTTCGCGGAAGTTCTCGTGATACGAGATGGTGACGTGGATTGCGTCCACGCCCCCTTCACGTAGCTGCCGAAAAATCTTCTCCGACCAGTTGGCGTATTGCAGCCCGTCGATGCGCATCAGACCGGTGTTCCCGCGCTGATGTAGGCTGTTTTAACAGTGGTATAGAATTCAGCAGCTGCCTTACCCTGTTCACGTGGACCGTACGAGCTGTCGCCGCGCCCGCCGAACGGAACGTGATAGTCAGTGCCTGCGGTCGGCAGGTTGACTGTGACAACACCGGTGCGCGCGTTGCGGCGGAAGTGCGTTGCGCGCGCAAGGCTTTGCGTCACGATGCCCGAAGTCAGTCCAAAGTTGGTTGCGTTCACCACGCTCAGCGCTTCGTCATAGCTGCCGACCTTGATGACGCTGGTCAACGGCGCGAACATCTCTTCGCGGTTGATCCGCATATCGTTGTTGGTATTCAGGAAAACGCCGGGGGACATGTAGAAACCGTCATGCGGCATCTCAAGCCGCTGACCGCCACAGGCCAGTTCTGCGCCCTCAGATTTGCCCAGATCGACATAGGCGAGGTTTTCGCCCAGCTGCTGTTCGCTGACGACTGGCCCCATCTGAACGCCGTCTGCCAGCGCGTGGCCGACTTTCATGGCCTGCGCACCCGCGACAAGTTTTTCGACAAATGCATCGTGCACACCGGCATGAACGACCAGACGCGAGGACGCGGTACATTTCTGACCTGTTCCGCCAAAGGCTCCGCCCAGTGCCAGCGTCACCGCCAGATCCAGATCGGCGTCATCCATCACGGCCAGCGCGTTTTTCGATCCCATCTCCATCTGAACTTTGGTCAGGTTCTGGATCGCAGCGGCGGCGATGCCTTTGCCAACTGGAACGGAGCCGGTGAAGGAAATCGCGTTGACCTTGGGGCTTTCAACCAAACGCTGACCGATCGAACGGCCCGACCCCATGACAAGGCTGAACAGACCCTTGGGGATGTCCTGCCGTTCGATGATCTCGGTCAGGGCCACGGCAGAGGCCGGCGTGATGTTCGCGGGCTTCCAGACAACTGCGTTGCCATAGCACAGCGCCGGAGCAATCTTCCACGACGCGGTCGCGGTCGGGAAGTTCCACGGGCTGATGATGGCAACCACGCCCACGGCCTCGCGGCGTACGTCAATTTCAACACCGGGGCGGACGCTGTCGGCGTTCTCACCGATCTGCCGCAGGCATTCGGCTGCGTAATAGGTAAAGAACTGGCCGGCGCGGTAAACCTCGCCCTTGCCTTCGGCCAGCGGCTTGCCTTCTTCGCGGGCCAGCAGGGTGCCCAGCTCTTCGGCGCGCGACATCAGCTCGTTGCCGATGTTCATCAGAACCGCTTGCTTGCGCTCGGGACCGTAGGCTTCCCATTCTGCCTGTGCAACACGCGCCTGATCCAATGTGGCCTCAAGCTGATCGGCGCTGGCCTGAGCAAACATGCCAACCAGATCGCTCAGATCCGAAGGGTTGCGGTTTTCAATTTCGGTCTCGCCCGCCAGCCATTCGCCAGCAATCAGGTTCAGTTTTGTCACGATGCGCCCCAGAGTCATGAAAATTGGTCTGGCACAGAATGGCTTTTTGAGTAGATATCAGTCAAACTCAAATAAATTGAGCAAACTTCAAAAAAGGTGAAGCTTGGCGATCAAGATCGAGACCTTGCGGTGTTTTTGCACGGTTGCCCAAACAGGCAACCTGATCGAGGCGGCCGACCGGTTGGGCCGAACTCAGTCGGCGGTCTCGATGACCCTCAAGCAGTTTGAGGATCATCTTGGCAAAAAGCTCTTTGAGGGAGAGCGCAAAAACCAGTTGTCCCCGTTGGGGTTACAGGTTTTCGAAGTGGCATTGAAACAAGTCCGCCAATTCGATCAGGCCGTCTTGGATATCATGGCCGCAGCAAAAGCAGAGCACGGGTTGCTGCGCATCGCGTCCGTTCCATCGGTTGCGGCGCTGATTTTTCCTAAAGTTCTGGCCTATGTCACAGAGCGCTTTCCCGGCGTAGAAGTCGAATTGCGCGACACAGATACTCAGCAGGTTTTGGATGCACTGGTTGAGGGTAAAGCGGATATTGGCATCGCCTCAGGTCAACACGCGCTGAACGGAGTTCGGTCGCTTCCGTTGTTCGAAGACAGGTTTGGGCTGGTATGCGCCTCTGATCACCGTTTGATACGACAGCCAAATACGCCAACAATTGACGAAGTCCTGACACTTCCGTTTATACGAAACGCGCTGTGCGATCTGATTCAATCGCCCAAGTTCCGGGCATCCGAAGCGCAGGCGGATGTTACTGTTCACAACACCCATTCCCTTATCACAATGGTCAAGACCGGAGATTGGGTAACGGTGTTGCCGCAATCGGTCGCCAGTTTCATGCCCGAGGCGACGGCGTTTCGCGAAATTGCGGATTTGCCCGATCAGCGCCAGGTCTGCCTCTATGTCAGTGAACATGCGCGGTTCAAGCATCTGACCGAAGAGGCGGTCGCCTACATTCTGGAACTGGGCGCTGCCTGATGGCAGAGTACGAGTTCACGGCCAATTTTCGACAAAACCGAAACATTTCTATGATAATATCGAATTAGAGTGCTTCTTGGACGTAACGCTTGATGGGTGACGCGTCGCCATGTTTCAATTTTTCTTGCCGGGTCGGCGCATCGTGCGGCTGACCCAAAAATGGGAAAGCATCGGCTTTCCGACTTTGTTTGCAAGGTGCACCACGGCCCTCGGGCATAGAAAAACAGCGCCGCAGACGCCCAACATGGAGACACAAATGAAAAAACTAGCCACGTTACTGGGAGGCGCATCCGCTGTGATCGCTGGACCCGCCCTTGCTGCTGATATCGTGATCGGCGTGCCGAACTGGCCTTCGGTAAATGCGACGGCACATATTTTGAAAGTTGCGATCGAACAGAACCTCGGCCTTGAGGTTGAGCTTCAGAATGGCACCAACCCGATTGTGTTCGAGGCGATGGACTCTGGTGCCATGCACGTACACCCCGAAGTTTGGATGCCCAACCAGCAAAACCTGCATGATACCTACGTAAAGGATAAGGGCACGGTTACGTTCAACGCAAATGGCGTTGAAGCCTTTCAGGGTATGTGCGTCGACAAGGCAACGGCAGAAGCACATGGCATTACGTCCATTGAAGACCTGACAAACCCCGACAATGCCGCGCTGTTTGACAGCAACGGTGACGGACAGGGTGAGCTATGGATCGGTGCGCCGGGATGGGCGTCGACCAATGTCGAAAAAATTCGGGCGAAATCCTACGGTTATGACCAGGTTTTTGAACTGACAGAAATCGACGAGACAGTGGCTTACGCGAATCTCGACAATGCTATCAAGGCAGGCGAGCCGTGGGTTGGGTTCTGCTATACGCCGCACTATGTATTTGCCCTGCATGACATGCAGATATTGGAAGAACCGGCGTACGACGCGGCCAAGTGGAACGTGCTGCAGCCCACAGATGATCCGGATTGGCTGGAAAAATCCGAGGCCGGTGTTGCCTGGGATCTTGCCTACCTGCATTTGCACTTCGCAAAGTCGCTTGAGGAAGAATATCCGGAAGTGGCGACCATGCTATCCAACATGAAACTGGATACGGACACGGTTTCGGCGATGACCTTTGCATTGGTGATCGAAGGCCAAGAGCCTTTGGCTTATGCCGAGGAATGGGTCGGTGCGAACGAAGATGCCGTTCTGGGCTGGATGTCAAATTGATTGACGCCCACCGGAATTGAAACTCTGGCAGGCCGTCGGGACAGCCCCGGCGGCCTGTTTTGCACCAAAGGGACAAAAATGACCGAAACAGTCGTTAAACTGACGGATGTCTGGAAAATCTTTGGCGCAAAAGCCGAAGAAGCCATGGAAGCCGTCCGGAATGAAGGCATCGGAAAGCCTGAAGTTCTGGAAAGATTCAATTGTGTTGTTGGCGTGCAGGGCGCGTCCTTCGAAGTGCCACGGGGCGAGATTTTCTGCATCATGGGCCTGTCAGGCTCTGGCAAATCTACGCTGGTACGACACGTCAATCGCCTGATCGAACCGACCGCCGGAAAGATCGAAATTCTGGGGCAGGATGTCTCCAAGATTTCCGAGGCCGAGCTGCGTCGCATTCGGGCCATGCAAATCGGGATGGTGTTTCAGCACATGGCACTGATGCCGCACCGCTCGGTTCGCGATAATGTCGCCTACCCGCTGGAAATCCGCAAAGTGTCGAAATCGAAACGCTGGGCGGTTTCGGATCACGCATTAGGGTTGGTAGACCTGACGGGCTACGAAGACCGCCTGCCCAAAGAATTGTCGGGCGGCATGCAGCAACGTGTTGGGATTGCCCGCGCGCTGGCCTCGGACCCCGAGATCCTGCTGATGGATGAGCCGTTTTCAGCCCTTGATCCGCTGATCCGCCTGCAATTGCAGGACCAGTTCAAAGCACTGGTGGCGCAATTGAAAAAGACGACGCTGTTCATCACGCACGATCTGGACGAGGCCATTCGCATAGGCCATCGCATCGCCATCATGAAAGACGGTGTCATTGTGCAGATAGGTACGCCGGAAGACATCGTCATGAACCCGGCAGACGATTACGTGCGAGAGTTCGTGCAGGGCATTTCCAAGCTGAAACTGGTCAAGGCGCATTCGATCATGGAGCCAATCGAAAGTTACTCTGGCCCGACCGATGGCGCGCCGCGCGCGGATGAAGGGGCGGATTTGGACCAGTTGATTGACCTTGCCGTCAATACGGACCTTCCGGTCATCATTACCGATGCTGGCGCTGATGTAGGCGTGGTCACTAAACCGCGTTTGCTGCGCGGAATTCAGGGGGGCAAAAATGACTGATGCAACCACGGAAGTAAAAGTCACGGCCGCCTCGGATATCGAAGTCGATCGCGAGGCGCTGGACCGCTCGATCCACGAGTTTACCGGGCCAAACGGCGACTACTACGTCAACGCGTTTCACAAAATCCATGACGCGACCAGCGGTATTCCCAATACCTTCAACATCTGGGCGGCTGTTTTGGGACCATTCTGGTCTGCGTCCCGCGCGATCTGGGGGATGTTCTGGACTTTCCTGATCCTGGAAATCATCGCGTGGGTTCAGATCGGTCGCGGTGCCTGGGGCAACCCCGGCGCTGATCTGGCCGAACGGGCCGAACGTCAGCAGAATCGCGCGAACGAGTTATTGGAACGTGCGACTGCAGCCACCGAAAAGGCGGACATTGACCGGTTCAACAAGCTGGCGGCGAATATCCAGAAGGCCGCAGATGCCAGTTTTGAGAAAGCGGCGTCCGCCCAGTCTGAGGCGTTTGGCATCATGGTTACAGGCCTGTTGATGTTGTTGGTTTTCAAGCTTGCGCAAGGGTTTTATGCGGACCGCGTGTACGAAAAGCAGTACTCGAATTGGCGGACAGATCCTGCCAGCACCGAAAGCGGCCGCTCGACCCGCAACACTGTTCTGGGTGCTGTTTTGGTGGCCGCAATTGGCCCGCTGATCGTGTACAAATTCACCGTAAACGCCTCACTTCCATTGTTGGATGCATTCCCCGAGCAGGAAGTCTCCGCGATGATATTGGGCGAAGGCAACGGAACGTTGTTCTCAAACCTGGCAAGCTGGATGGAGGCGCAGATAGATGCGGCCGCCGCAGCCGGCGGGGATGTATTCGACGGTATCGTGGCGGGTGTGCGATCTGTTCTGGATGCGTTGACGGTGGCATTGATCGGTTCCCCGTGGCCGGTTGTGATGTTGGTGATCTGTGTGACCGCGTGGCGCGCAGCAGGGCCGAGGGTGGCAATCTTCACCGCGTCTTCGTTGGCCTATATTGCGTTGCTGGGCTACTGGGATGTTGCAATGGAAACGGTGGCGCTGGTGGGCGCAGCCGTGTTGCTGTGCGTTGTGTTCGGCATTCCGCTGGGGATCTGGTTTGGTAAATCCAAACGCGCCTATCGCGCGGCGGAACCAGTGTTGGACCTGATGCAGACATTGCCGGCGTTTGTCTACCTGATCCCAATCATCGCTTTCTTTGGCACCGGTAACCCCCCGGGCATTCTGGCGACGATCATCTTTGGTATGCCGCCGGTCATTCGCCTGACTGCGCTGGGGATGCGCGGGGTTCCGGAAAGCATCAAAGAGGCTGCCGTGGCTTTTGGGGCGTCGAAATGGCAGTTGCTCAAGGATGTTGAGATCCCGCTTGCCCTGCCGTCGATCATGACCGGCGTGAACCAGACCATCCTGATGTGCTTGTCGATGGTGGTGATTATCTCGCTGATCGGCGGTGGAGGTCTGGGCAAGGAAATCCTTGAGGCGCTGCAATACGCTGCCAAAGGTCCGGGTCTGCTGGGTGGGTTCGCCATCCTGTTCCTGGCCATGGTCATGGACCGTATCGTTCAAGGTGCCTTCCGCCGAGAAGACGAGAAACTCTGAACGCAAACGCCCCCGGTTCACTTCGGGGGTGTTTTTCTTTCACCGGAGACGCAGATGACCGACCGTTACGAACAGTCTATGATGGACAATCTATATTGGTGGGGGATACCGACCCTATTTCGGTGCCCCAATCAAGGTCCCGAAGGGCAGGACATCGCTTTGGTCGGAGTGCCGCATTCGGCAGGCAACGGCACAACCGAGCGGGATCAGCATTTGGGCCCGCGTGCTTTGCGGCATGTCTCGGCCGTACAGCGGCGGGTACATTCGGTGTTTGAAATTGATCCGTGGAATAGCGCAAAGATTGCAGATGTGGGCGACGTTCCATTTCCTCGGGCAAACGATAACGAAGACTGCATCGAACGGATTACGGCTTTTTACAAAGACATCGATGAAGCCGGTGCGCGCCCGGTGTCGATTGGCGGCGACCACTCCATCACTGGCGGGATCGTGCAAGCGCTGGGTCGCGGTAAACTGGCGGGTGGAGAGCCTGTCAGCTTTCTGCATCTGGACGCGCATACGGACGTCTTCACCAAGGTCGATCATTTCCTGGGGGCCAAGAAATCAGCGGCCCATTGGGGCGCGTATCTGGCGGATCAGGGGCAGGTCGACCCCACGCGATCCATGCAAATCGGACTTAGGGGCCATCCGCGAAGCTTGGACTGGCTGCAGCCGTCCTACGACTATGGCTACAACATCGTCACCATGCGTGAATTTCGCCAGCGCGGGTTGGCGGATGTCGTGGCTCAGACCAAAGAAATTCTGGGCGACCGCCCGGTCTATATCACGTTCGATCTGGATTGCCTTGATCCCACTGTCGCGCCTGCCGTGTCCAATCTGGAACCGGGCGAGAAGGGTTTCGATATTGACGAGGCTGTCGCCATTCTGCGCGCCGCGCGCGGGTTGAACATTGTGGGCGGGGACGTCGTTTGCATGATGCCAACCAAGGACAGCCCGAACAACATCACCGCGCTAACGGCAGCTGCGGTGATGTTCGAAATGATCTCGATGATCGCCGAAAACGCCAGCTAGCGCCGTGCGTCCACAGCCTGCGCCAAAACGCAGAGCAGTTCGAACATCAGCGAAATGCCCAGCCACGCGGTGCCTCCGTTCGGATCGAATGGGGGCGATACTTCGACCAGATCAGCGCCAATCAGGTTCACACCAGACATCTGCCGGATGACTTGCTGCGCCTGAAAACTGTTTGGTCCGCCGATCTCGGGCGTTCCGGTGCCAGGGGCGTAGGTTGGGTCAACAAAATCAATGTCATAGGTGCAATAGGTTGGTGCTTGCCCAACGATACCGCGCACCTCGGCCATCACGTCGTCGATGCCCCGATCAAACAGTTCCTCGATACGAATGATGCGGATACCCTGGCCCTCGCCCCACTCGATGTCTTCGGTGTTGTACGCAGTGCCCCGGATGCCAACCTGAACAAAGCGTTTGGGGTCGACCAGTCCTTCTTCTACCGCGCGCCGAAACGGAGTGCCGTGGGTGAACTTATGGCCCCCAAAATAGCTGTCGAACAGGTCTGTGTGACTATCGAACTGGATCAGGCCAATGGGGCCTGCGGCGGCAAGCGCACGCAAAACGGGCAGGGTGGTCAGGTGGTCCCCGCCAGCGGTGAGCGGAACAATGCCTTTTGCCTGTAGGGTCGAGTAGAAATCCGTAACCCGGTTCAGAGTATCTTCGATATCAACCGGATTGGGCGCAACGTCGCCAAGATCGGCGCAATTGACCATTGAGAACGGCGCGACGCCTGTGACCGGGTTCATCGCGCGGATCATAGTGGAATAGTCGCGCAATTGTCGCGGACCATGCCGCGCGCCGGGGCGATTGGTAGTGCCGCCATCCCACGGGATGCCGATGAGACCGACCTGAACATCCAAAATCCGTTCGTGATCCAGGTCCAGGCTGGGCAAACGCATGAACGAGGGGATGCCGGCAAACCGGGCCAGCTCCATCGCCGATACCGGCTGAAAAAATGAATCGGTCATGGCCTTATCCTTCGCGCAATTCCCATTGGACCCTAGCGGCCCAATGAAGTGTTGGGAATGCTCTGTGGTTTTTATATCAGAAGGCGGAAACGTTTCCGGATTTCGGCATCCTGTTCGGCGCTCAAATATTCTGGGTGATGGCTGGCCAGAACTTCTTTGGCGTGATGCCGGGCAGATGACCACGCGTCTTTGGCACCATCGTTTTGCCACGTGCGGGGCTCCTGTCGATCGGCGAGTTCGGGGTAAAAGTAATCCCGCTCCATCGCCGCATAGGTCTGCGCGCTTCCCAAGAAATGCCCGTCCCCCAAAACAGAATGGCAGATGGCGTCAAAACCCAGGTTTTCCTCGCTCACCTCAATCCCGCGCAGCGCCCGATAAGTGTGTGAGTGCATTTCGTTGTCCAGAACAAACCCCTCGAAACTTGCGCCTAACAAGGATGCGGTCATTCCCGAGCTTTCATAGATCAGGTTCCCCCCAGCCAGTGCCGCGGCAAGCGATGTCATGCCTTTTTCAACGCCGTACTGCGCGTCGACAGCCTTTGCGTCGGTCATGGAGGCGGCTACGCCCGAGGGCAAACCTAACCAGTTCGTGAGCTGCGCCGAGGCCGCGTTCAAAACAGCCGTCTCTCCGCTGCCGCCGGCAAAAGACCCGGTCCTGAGGTCTACTATGAAAGGCCAATTGGAAAACACCATCGGAAATCCGGGTCTGATCGCGTAGACCATGACAAGGCTGGCCAATGTCTCGGCCAGCGATTGCGCCAAAAACCCGGCCAAAGTTGCCGGGGCCGTGGCACCGGCCTGCGCGGCCGTGATGCACGACATGGGAATGTTGTGGGCGACGCATTCATAGACGACATCAACCGCATCCTCCCCATACCGCAGTGGCGAAATCACTGGGCTGATATGAGCTTTCAGGAAGGGGCGTTTGGCGAATTCACCCGGCCCTCCGGCGACGATATCCAGCAACTCGACAATGGGGCCGACATGTTCGGCCAGAGTAAACGATGTTGCCACTGGTTTGGTCGTATTGCGCACCAGCGCATAGGCGGTGTTGACGTCCAGATCGAATACATCAGGTACGTCTGTGGCCACGCAGCATCGGGTGAACCAGCTGACATTGGCCAGCGTGTCCTGCAATCGGGTGAAGTCGTGCAAATCCGCCAAGGTAGAGGGGCGATAAAGGCCGCTATCGATGTCCAGCGTTTGAACGGCGGCGCCACCCGTGCCGAAATACACGCGGTCGCCGCCAACCTCGATCGAGCGGTTTTCGTCCCGGCCATGGAGCACGAAACTTTTGGGAGCTGTATCGATTGCGCGCTGAACCATTTCACGCGGGAACAGCAACCGGTCTTGCTGACCCGCCTGCGCACCTGCGGTTTTGAGGTCTGCCGCTAATTTGTCTGGCACGTTTCCCATGCCCAAACGTTCCAACAGCTGCAGTGCTGTATCGTATATCTGTTCGATCTCGCGTTGGCTCAGAGGTTTATAAGCGCCGCCCTTCTGGCCGGGTGGGCAGGGGTCTACGACCGGTTTGGCTGCTCGCTGGGCATGCCGCGCTTTTCGGCCGCTGCGTTTAGAACCCTCTGATGACATCCGGTCCAATTCCTTTTTATCACTTTCCTGCACCGTAAGGGGCGGAACATCCCGGCATCAAAGGCGAATTGCCTTTTTCAGAATCCGCAATCGCAGTTTCGATTTTCCTGCACCCGCATTTGCGCAGTTGTCGCCTAAGCCTTTTCTTCCGCAAAACTTGGACGAAATCTTACGGAGCAAAGCCAATGAAGTCGCGTACCAAAGTCGTTGTGATAGGTGGCGGCATCGCCGGATGTTCGACCCTCTATCATTTGACGCAAGAGGGGTGGACCGACGTGGTGCTGGTCGAGCGGAACGAGTTGACCTCAGGCACGACATGGCATTCGGCCGCGCAGGTGACGAACTTTGGCATGAACCAGACGATGGTGGGCCTCAAAACGCACTCGATCCAATTGTACAAGGAGTTAGCCGACGATCCGGATTATCCGATCAACTACCACCACGGGGATGGGGGGATACGCCTCGCCAACACCGAAGGCCAGATGCAGGGCTATCGCCACTTTGCATCCATGGCGCGGGGTATGGATGTGCACTTCGAGGTGATTGACGCGGACGAATGCGCCCGCCGCCACCCTTTGATTTCAACCGACAACCTGATTGGCGGGCTGTGGGACCCGCTGGACGGAGATATTGACCCTGCTCAGCTGTGTCAGGCCTTGGCGCGCCGGGCACGCAAGGCCGGGGCAGAAGTTTATCGGAATACACCCGTGACTGGTCTGGTGCAGCACGCCGACGACACCTGGACTGTGCAGACCGAGCATGGTGACATCGATTGCGACATCGTGGTCAACGCCTGCGGATATCGCGTCAACGAAGTCGGCGCCATGATGGGCGTTCATCATCCTGTTTCGTCGATGGAGCACCAGTACTTCCTGACCGAAGAGATTCAAGCGATACGCGACGCGGGTCACCGGATGCCGCTGCTGCGGTGTCCGATCAGCGATTACTATTGCCGGCAGGAAAAGAACGGGCTGTTGCTCGGGTTTTACGAACAGGACTGCAAGACCTGGGGCATGGACGGGATTGATCCGAACTTTGTGAATGCCCTTTGCCCCGACGATTTGGATCGCGTGACAGACGTGTTGGAGGGTGCATTCGCGCGGATGCCCGCGCTGATGGAGGTTGGCATTCACACCGTGGTCAATGGGCCGATTACTTATACGATCGACGGGGCTCCGCTGGTGGGGCCAATCCCTGGCAAACGCAACGCCTTTTGTATCATCGGTCTGCGCGCAGGGCTGGGTGAAGGGGGTGGGCATGGGTGGTTGCTGGCCCAGCAGATCGTTCATGGTGAGGCGTGCTACGATACGTGGTGCCTCGACCCCCGGCGGTTCACTGGTCATGCAAATGTCGAATTGACCGCGCTCAAGGCCATCGAAGATTATCAAAACGAATTCCGGTTCCACTTTCCGCATGAACATCGCCCTGCAGGGCGTCCCGCCAAGACCACACCTCTGACACCGGTGCTGGCAGCGGAAGGGGCCGAGTTCACCGTGGTCAATGGGTGGGAGAGGGTGGATTATATCAAACCCTCGCCGGAGTTCACGCCGACGCATAGTTTCGGTTTTGACGAAACATTTGACGTGGTCGCCGCTGAGGTTCGGAATGTGCAATCGGGTGTTGGACTGGCGGAGGTGAACGGGTTCAATCGGATCGAAATCACTGGAAACGACCGGCATGCTTTTCTGGACCGGATGTTCTGCGGGCTTGTGACCCGGCGCGAGGGGCGTGTTGGGCTAGGATACCTGCTGAACCATCATGGTATGATCAAAGCCGAGGCTACGATCGCCAATCTACCGGCCAGCGACCGGGGGAAGGCGCGCGTCTGGTATGGCTCTGCCGCCGCAAGCGAATTTCATGACATGGATTGGTTGCGTCAGCACATGCACGGCGATGAAGACGTTCAACTGCGCAGTCTGACAAATGACCAAACCATATTGGTCCTCGCTGGCCCGAAGGCGCGAGACGTGTTGTCGGCCTGCGCCCGAGGGGATTGGTCGGCCGAGGTTTTCCCATGGCTCAATGTGCGCGAGTGCTTCGTTGGCATCGCTCCGGCTACGGTCATGAACCTCAGCTTTTCCGGTGAATTGGCTTATGAGATACACGTGCCCAACGCCTCGCTCTACGCGGCCTATCTGGCGTTGCGGCAGGCAGGTGAGGCGCACGGGTTGAAACTGTTCGGAGCGCGGGCTGTTGAATCGATGCGGATGGAGAAGAGCTTTCTTCATTGGAAAGCAGACCTGATCACCGAGTTCGATCCGTTTGAAACCGGATTGGACAGGTTCGTCCGATTGAATAAGGGTGATTTTGTCGGGCGCGATGCCTTGTTGAAACGGCAATCGGAGGGTCCCTGCAAAAAGCTTGCCGTACTTCAGGTCTCTGCTTCCCTGGGTCCTGCACATCCCGGCGCGTCCCTAATGCAGGCGGATCAGGTGGTTGGCACCGTCACGTCGGGGGAATGGGGTCACCGCACCGGGTTGAATCTGGCACATGCATTTGTCGATCCCGCCTTTGTGGACATTGGCAGAGAATTGGATCTGGACAGTTGCGGTCAGCGTGTGCGCGCAACGGTCATTCCACCATGCCCATATGACCCGGGCTTTGACCGGATGAAGGCGTAAGCCTGAACCCAAAGTCAAATTCAGCATTGCCGTGCGGTCAAATCTTTGCTTGGCTAGTTTCGAGCAAATCGAAACAATGATTGGCACACATGTCCAAATCGCTGAGCCTGAGATGGCTGGAAATCTTCCAATTGATCGCCAAATCCGGATCGATTCAACAGGTCGCGTCCGAAACGGGTCTGTCGATCAGCACGGTCTCGAACCACCTGCGCAGCTTGGAGAACGCGCTTGGTATCGAGCTGGTCGATCATGGGCGCAGACCCATGGGCCTGACACCCGCGGGCGAGGTCTTTGCGCGGTATGTCCGCGACGGTTTGACGGTTCTAAAACGCGGTGAAGCCGAAATCCGAACGGGCAATTGGCAACACGCGACCGACTTGCGATTGGCACTGATTGACGATTTCGACAACCAGATCGCGCCTGATATGGTTCGGTTTCTGGCGCAGGCTTTGCCGCGCTGCAATTTTCGTCACTTTACGCGCCCCAGTCACGAAATCCTCGCCAAGCTGCAGGAACACAAACTGGATGTAGGCGTTGCCACCCGACCGCCGGGACGAACCGAAGGATTGATCGAATACCCGTTGATGCGGGACCCGTTTCTGGTCGTGCTGCCCAACAGTTTTGAAGGGTCGCCAGAAGAGTTGTTTCACCCGGACGCGGATCTACCCCTGTTGCGATATTCTCGGGACTACGTGATCGGGAAGCAAATCGAGATCCAGCTGGCGCGTAGCAAGTTCAGCTTGCCGAACAGGTTCGAACTGGAATGCAACCAGTCGATCATCGGTTTGGTGGCCCAGGGTAGCGGTTGGGCGATCACAACGGCCGCCTGTTTTCATCGGACTCAGCGGTTCCATAACAGCGTCAAAGCAATGCCGTTTCCCGGCAGAAATTTCGTGCGAACCGTGTCGCTGTTCACAACCGAAGTGTATCCCGTGACGACCTCGGAACTGATCCAGAAAGTTATGGTGAAACTGATCCGGCAACATTTTACGCGCCCAATGTGCGCCAAGCATCCTTGGTTGAAAGACGATTTCCGCACGATGGAGGGCGAAGCGGCTTAGCCCGACGCGGGCTTACCAAGCGACGGTCGATTTACAATTCTCGTCGCCAGTTGTTCGCCAGTCCCTGCGGTTTGGTTTTCGACCATCTCAATCAATTGCAGGGCTGCTTTATGCCCCATTTCACGGTGGGGGACATGCACTGTGGTCAGCGCCGGGGAGACGATCCGGGCCAGTTCGATATCATCGAAGCCCGTGATCGAAACATCGCCGGGTACATCGAGCCCCATTTTTTGCGCCTGTCGCAAAGCACCAACGGCTAACACGTCATTGCCACACAGGATTGCTGTCGGCGGCGTGGCAGCATTCATCAGGTCGCTAAAGGCTTTGGCGCCGTTTTCGATTTCATACGACGTTTCGATAACGGTCAGATTGTTGGCCTCAAGCCCACGATCAGCGACTGCTTCTCGGATGCCCTGAACCCTGAGACGGGCGCGGTCATTTCCGTCAACGCGAGCTGATATCACGCCAATCCGAGTGTGCCCCAACCTAACAACGTGACTGGCGAGGTCGAACATCGCCGCGCGATTGTCAAAGCCGACCGAAGGCAGTTTGGAGTCCGGCAGATAAGACCAGGCGACCAAAGCGGGAATATTCCGCTGGTCCAGAAAGTCATAAATCTCGGGAGCGCGGTCATGCCCGATTAGCAGCAACCCGTCGGCCCCACGCGCAATCAAGGTCCGGATTTGCTCTTCTTCGATTTCCGGTTTGTAGGCCGAACTTGAAACCAAAAGCGTATAGCCGCGCTGGTGCAGTTCCTCCTGAAAGGCCTGAAGGCCCCGCGCAAAAATCGCGTTTTCCATGGTTGGAATGATCGCGCCGATGGTGAACGACCGCTTGGCCGCCATTACGCGGGCTGCAAAGTTTGGCGTGTACCCAAGCGCATCAACTGCGGACTGCACGCGTTCACGGGTCGCTTCGACCACCCGGTCCGGACTGTTGAGGCAACGCGACACGGTAGCCGTCGAAACACCTGCCATTTTTGCCACATCATCCAGTGTCGGCGCCGACCGGGGTTTCGCCATTTCCAAACTCACAATTTGCTTTTGCTGATAACTCTAAACTCAACTGCGGTGAGAGGGAAGTAACTATGTAAGCGCTTGCATTTTGCATGTAAGCGCTTACAAATGACGTTGGGCCGAATCTAAAAAGGGAGTCCAAGAGATGTTTCTGGCTGCGTCCGCACTCGTGTTTGCCATCTATTTTGCGAACGTGGCGCTGGGGGCTTTTGCAAACAGCGCCTTTCTTGGTGACGTCGGAGAGATGTTGGTTCTGTTCGCGGCGTCGATCCTGTTCGTTGTCGCAATTCTAAAAAGGGAAGCTGTCCGCGACGCAAAAAAGGGTGGCTGAATTTTTTGCTTGGGAGGGCACTAAATGAAAAACGACAGAAATGAACTGGCGTCCGTCGAACGCCGTAATTTTCTAAAGCTGAGCGCCAGTGGGTCATTCACTGCAGCGCTGGTCGCAGGTGCAGGCGGCGTCCTTTGGTCGTCCGAGGCCGTGGCGCAGACAGCCAAAGAAGAAAGTGAGCGTGAAAAGGCAGCGGACCATGTCATGACGGTCGCAACCGCATATGTAATGGGCGCGTCACGCAGCTATCCGATCATGCAGCTTGATCTGAAAGAAAACATCCAGAATGCAACGAACGGCAAGGTGTACGTCAAGCTTGCGCCTGGTGGTCAGCTGGGTGCCGGTGGTGCATTGGTGCAGAAAGTGCAGGGCGGAACCATTCAGGCGGCGCAGCATTCGCTGTCCAACTTCGCCCCGTTCGCGTCGACCGTAGACCTTATCAATATGCCGTATCTGTGCGGGTCGAACCAGCGGTTCACCAACCTTGTGCATTCGGATACGTGGCAGAGCGAAGTTCACCCCAAAGTCGAGGCCGCAGGCTTCAAGGCCCTTTTCTATGTGGTGATCGACCCACGCGTCGTTGCCGTGCGTCAGGGCGGTAATGCAATCATCACGCCGGGTGACATGAGCGGTGTGAAATTCCGTGTACCCGGCTCGAAAATGCTGCAGCAGTACTACCGCATGGTCGGTGCAAACCCGACGCCTGTTGCATGGGGTGAAACCCCCTCGGCGATCAAGCAGGGTGTTGCGGATGCGCTCGATCCGTCGGTCGGAGCGCTGTATGTGTTTGGCTTCAAGGACATCCTCAGCCACGTGACCTTTACGCAGGCCGTTCCGGACAGTCAGGTTTATTCGTGTAACCTCGAATGGTTCAATTCGATGCCGCCGGACGTTCAGGAAGGCATCATGTGGGGTTCGGAAATGACCAGCCATCAGAACCTTTCCAAAGTTCCCTCGGCCCGTGCCTTTGCTATGGCCGAGCTGAACAAGACCGGTGTGGAATTCCACTCGCTCAACGCGGATCAACTGGCCGAGTGGGAAAGCGTTGGCGGCTACCAAAACGCCGATTGGGATCCGTTCAAGACAGAGCTGGCCGGGTCGATGGACGCCTTTGAGAAACTTGTCGAGGCGGCCGGGACGCAGGGCAAGTACTACGTCCACGACGCATGACCTAAACCGGCGAGCGTCTTTTAGACGTCCGCAATCACTCAACAGCAGTCAGGCCTGAAAGGGCCCGAAACAGAAGGCCGCGCCTGACTGTTCTGTCGCCGAGGGAACACGATGACCTTACTCCGAAATATTGATCGCAACGCTGAGCGCTGGCTGCTGCTGGTGTTCTACGTGATGCTGGTCATCACCATGGCCATCGAGGTTCTGCGGCGCGAGATATTCGCTTATTCCTCGATCTGGGGAGAAGAAATCGTCCGGTATTCCTTCATCTATCTGGCCTGGATCGGGGCCGCGGCAGCGGTCAAGGAACGGGCGCATATCCGGATTGATGTCGTCATGCATTACCTCGGGCCGCGTCCCAAGGCTCTGCTGTACATCTTTGGCGATCTTGTGATGTTCGCCGTCGCTGTGATCGCGCTTTACTGGTCATATGAGGCGGTTCACGTCTCGGCCAAGTTCGGGTCAGTGACTGACGGCCTCCGGGTGTCCAAAGTCTGGTTCCTGATGGCGGTGCCGACCGGTTTTGCGCTGATGATCTGGCGCCTGATCCAATCGTTTATGCGTGACATCAAATCCCTTCGCGGCGGCACGCCCGTCTTCGAAGGTGACAAGTTGTTTGACTGAGGGGATTTGAGATGCTCTGGAATACGCTCAATCAAACCGTAGAATTGGGCTGGGATTTTTACCTGCCCGTCATCCTATTCGTTGTTCTGATCGCCATGGCTGTTCCAGTTTGGGCGGCGATTGGTTCTGCTGCCATCGTGATGTTGGTCATGTCGGGCGATCTACCGCTGAGCCTGGTGGGCGAGAGCCTGTTTACCGGGATCGACGCCTTTGCCCTGACAGCCGTGCCGCTGTTTATCCTGACAGGTGACGTGCTGGTCCGTACCGGTTTGTCACGTAAATTTCTGGATGTGGCTGAGGCGCTGACTTGCTTCGCCAAGGGCGGGTTTGGCTCGGCCACCGTTCTGGTTTGCGGCATGTTCGCCGCCATTTCGGGTTCGGATGCCGCTGGCGCGGCCGCTGTCGGTCGCATGACCATCAACCGGTTGGTCGAAAGCGGGTATCCGCGCCCCTACGCCTGCGCCTTGGTCGCGGCCGGGGCCTGTACAGGCATCCTGATCCCTCCGTCGATTGCCTACATCATCATCGGTCTGGTGCTGGGGATTTCTGCGTCGACCCTGTTTCTGGCCGCCCTGATCCCCGGTCTGGCCATTCTGGTGTCGATCTTGGTCACCAACATCATCATGAACCGTCTCTACGCTTATGAGGGTGGCGGCATGTTGACGATGGGCGAGTGGCTGGCCAATTTGGGCAAGGCCCTGAAATCCGGCTGGTACGCCTTTATTGTGCCCGGAATTATCTTCTACGGCATCTTCTCGGGTCGCCTGACCCCGACCGAGGCGGGTGCCACCGCCGTGGTTGTCACCATCATCATGGGTTTCATCATGCGCACCCTGACACTGGCCGATTTTCCGTCGATGCTGGTCAGTTCAGCCAAGGTGAACGGGGTGATCCTGCCGATCATTGCCTTTTCAGCCCCCCTGGCCGAGGCGCTGGCGATCATGGGCGTGCCTCAGGGGTTCGTCGCCTCGATCACTTCGCTGACCGACGATCCGTACCTGCTGATCCTGCTGATGATCGGTATCCTGATTGCTGCGGGCTGCGTTATGGAAACGACACCCAACATCGTGATCCTCGCCCCGATCCTTAAACCATTGGCCGATAACATCGGAATGAACGAAATTCAGTTTTGCATCATGATGATTACCGCGCTGGGTGTCGGGTTTATCACGCCGCCGCTTGGCCTGAACCTGTTCGTCGTATCTGGCATTACGGGTGAGTCCATTCTGAAGATTGCGGCCCGTGCTATTCCATTCGTATTAACAATGCTGATCGTAGTTCTTCTGATTGCTTACGTTCCGGCGGTTTCGACCACTTTGCTTCCTGAAATCTACCAATAGGACCTACTGAATATGCCTCGCGACTATCTGAAAAAGGCGACCCTAACGGCTCAATCTCATGCAACGGAAGTGCATGATACAGTGAAGACAATCCTTGCCGACATTGAGGCTGGCGGGGATGCCAAAGCGCTGGAATACGCGGTCAAGTTCGACAAGTTTGACGGCAACGTGTTGATGACCGCCGATGAGATTGAGGCCGCCTGCGCGCTTGTTCCCGAAAGGCTCAAGGCCGATATTCGGTTTGCTCACGATAACGTTCGCCGGTTTGCTGAAACGCAGAAATCCACGGTGTCTGACGTTGAGATGGAAATTGTCCCGGGCTTTGTCGCTGGCCAAAAGGCCATCCCTGTGGACGCGGCTGGCTGCTATGTGCCCGGCGGGCGCTATAGCCATATTGCCAGCGCGATCATGACGGTCACTACAGCCAAAGTTGCCGGGTGCCGCCACATCACGGCCTGCTCGCCTCCGCGTCCAGGCGAAGGCGTTGCGCCTGCGATTGTGTATGCAGCGCATATCTGCGGTGCGGACAGTATTCTGGCCATGGGCGGCGTTCAGGGCGTGGCCGCCATGACCTATGGTTTGTTCGGCCTGCCGAGCGCAAATATTCTTGTGGGCCCAGGCAATCAGTTTGTGGCCGAGGCTAAACGTATTCTTTATGGCAAAGTTGGCATCGACATGATCGCCGGGCCGACAGACAGCCTGATCCTTGCGGACGGTTCCGCAGATGCGCATGTAGTTGCCACCGATTTGGTGAGCCAGGCGGAACACGGCTACAACTCTCCGGTTTGGTTGGTGACGGATGACCGGGAGCTTGCGCAAAAAGTCATGGAGCTGGTGCCAGCACTGATCGAGGATCTGCCTGAACTCAACCGGGAAAACGCCTTTGCTGCGTGGCGCGATTATGCCGAAGTCATCGTCTGTTCAGATCGTGAAGAAATGGCGGCCTGTTCGGACGATTATGCGCCCGAACACCTGACCGTTCAGGCCGAGGACCTGGATTGGTGGCTGGGTCGGTTGACCTGCTATGGATCGCTGTTTCTGGGTGAAGAAACCACAGTGTCCTACGGTGACAAGGCGACCGGAACGAACCACGTTCTGCCGACATCCGGCGCGGCCAGCTATACCGGCGGTTTGAGCGTTCACAAGTACATGAAGATCGTCACATGGCAGCGCGCTACACGCGAAGGCTCGAAATCCATTGCCGAGGCGACCGCTCGTATTTCCCGGCTGGAAGGCATGGAAGGGCATGCGCGGGCTGCAGACGTGCGCCTTGCCAAATATTTCCCTGACGAACAGTTCAACCTGACCGCTGATGAATGATCCACGCGCGTTGTTCGATCTGACTGGGCGTGTCGCTTGCGTGACCGGCGCAAGCGCGGGCCTTGGGCGTCGTGCGGCGCTTGTGTTGGCCTCAGCGGGGGCGTGCGTCGTCGGTGTAGCCCGCCGACCGGAAGCATTGGCAGAGTTGCAAGCTAAAGGGGGCGACAGCGTGGCCACAGTTGTTGCCGACGTGGCCGATCGGTCGCGCGTGGCATCGCTCGCCGAAGAGGTCGCAGCCAGTTTTGGCGCGCCGGACATTATTGTGCATGCGGCGGGTATTAACACGCGCGAAGTGGCAGATGACGTAACCGCCGAAGGCTGGGACAAGACGCTTGAGCTGAACCTGAGCGCGCCGTTCTTCCTGAGCCAGGCATTGGTTCCTGCGATGAAAGCTCGGGGGTGGGGGCGGATCGTGAATTTCGCCTCGCTCCAGACCACGCGCGCTTTTCCGGGCGGTATTGCATACGGAGCCAGCAAGGCCGGTGTTGGGCAACTGACGCGGGCCATGGCCGAGGCTTGGTCCGCCGACGGCATCACTGCAAACGCCATCGGGCCGGGGTTTTTCCCGACCGAGCTGACGCAGGCCGTGTTCGATGACCCCGACCGGGCAACCCGTAACGCGGCGCAAACTTGCATAAACCGAAACGGGCAGATGGAGGATATCGATGGGCCGATCCTGTTTTTGTGCTCACGGGCGTCCGACTACGTCACAGGGCAGATTTTGATGGTCGATGGAGGGTTTACAGCGAAATGAAAGCGCTTGTTTATCAGGGTGTTGAGCATTTGGCTTACGAGGACGTGCCAGATGCCGCGCCCGACATAGGTGAGCAACTGATCCGGGTAGAGGCCGTCGGGATTTGCGGCTCGGACATGCACGCCTATTTGGGTCACGACGCGCGCCGACCTGCACCGCTTATTCTGGGCCACGAGGCCGCAGGGACGATTGTTGGAGGTCCACGCGACGGTACGCGCGTAACGATCAATCCTTTGGTCAACTGCGGTGTCTGCCCAGCGTGTGAGGCAGGCCGGGAAAACCTGTGTCCAAGCCGGCAGATCATCTCGATGCCACCGCGTGAAGGGGCTTTTGCCCAATATGTGGCCATGCCAGATGCAAATCTGGTTGAGGTGCCGGACCACGTATCATTTCAGCAGGCCGCCCTGGCTGAGCCATTGGCGGTTAGCTGGCACGCGGTTCGTTTGGGCCTTGAGGCGCTGCATCAGGGAATGGCGCGTGATGCGTTGGTGATTGGCGGCGGCGCGATTGGTGTGGCGGCAGCTTTGGCACTGGCAGCGGCCGGCGTTGACGATATTGTCATCATCGAACCGAATGATATGCGGCGCGCCTATTTACAGAGTTTGGGCTCTTTCAATGTGTTTGAAGCCACGGATGATACGTTCTCACTGGTTGTTGACGCAGTGGGGTATTCTGCAACCCGTGCTGCTGCTTCCCATCACGTTCAGCCGGGCGGCGTTATCGTGCATGTTGGGTTGGGTGAGGATGCTGGCGGTTTGGATATACGTCGTATGACCTTGCAGGAGATCACGTTTATCGGCACCTATACTTATACTGCCGAGGATTTCAGGAAGACCGCGCAGGCGATATTCGATGGCCGACTGGGCTCGTTGGACTGGATAGAGGAACGGGCCTTGTCTGACGCCGCCGACGCCTTTCGCGATTTGCGAAAAGGTGCCGTGGCCGCACCTAAGATCATCCTCGCACCCTGGGTCTAGTCCAGGCAGAAACGGAGGTATTCATGTATAAAAAAATTCTCGTCCCAATGGCGCTGGATCATGGGATTTCGCCGCACACTTTGGAAATCGCCAAAGCCTTGTCGGCGGAAGGGGCCGAGATCGTGGCCCTGCATGTCTACGAGATGCCTCAGGGCTCTGTCAGTGCCTATCTCGACAAGGATGTCGTCGCCGAAGGCTTTCGCGCGGCACGCACCTTGTTGCGGGAAAAAGTTTCGGGGCTTGAGGGCGTTCAGGCCGAGATTGTTAAAGGTCACACGGCCCGCACGGTGATCGACTTTGCGACACAAAACAAATTTGACTGCATCGTCATCGGTTCGCACGAACCGGGCGTCAGCGACTATTTTCTGGGATCGACCGCCTCGCGTGTCGTCCGTCATGCGCCTTGCGCCGTGCATGTGCACCGCGGGCTGTAACCCGTCAATCGCGCTAATTGCGCCCCATACAGGACTAACATATCGGACATGAACATAGACAAAAAGATCACCGACGATCTGGTGGCCAACGACATCTCATTTGTCACCACGGTTCCGTGCAAGCAATTGGCCGGCGTCATCGACGAAATCGACGCGCGTGAAGACATCTTTCACATTCCGTCGAACAAAGAGGATGAGGGCATGGGCCTGTGCGCCGGTGCCTGGATGGGCGGCAAACGCCCCGCGATCATCATGCAGAACACGGCCATCGGCGTAACCATCAACACGTTGGCAACGTTGATCCAATACTACCGTATGCCCTTGCCGATGTTGATCTCATACCGCGGAGAGTTGCGCGAACCCGTCGCCTGCCAGGTCGAGATGGCGGTGCATACCAAGGCGCTTCTGGCACAGATGAACATCCCGACCTACCACTTCCATCATCAGGCAGATGTCGAGGAGCTGGATGCGATCCTGAAATACACCTTCATGTGCAACAAGCCGGTCGCCATTCTGACCGACGCCAATTTCTGGGGAGGCTATGGCGACCAATGATCCGTTCTGAAATCCTGAAAGAAATCGCGCCGATCCTGCGGGATCAATTGGTTGTCTGCAACATCGGCATTCCCAGCCAGGAGCTGCACGCCATCGACGACCAGCCCACCAATTTCTACATGCTGGGCACAATGGGGTTGGCCTCAAGCATCGGCCTGGGTCTGGCCTTGTCTCAGCCAAAGCCGGTCATCGTAATCGACGGTGACGGGTCCATCCTGACCAACCTCGGCACCTTGCCGACCATCGCCAACAACGTGGCTGACAATTACATCTTGCTGATTGTCGATAACGGATCTTATGGGTCGACCGGGGATCAGCCGACTTACGCGGGCAAAAAGACATCGCTGGCGGCTGTGGCGCAGGCCTGTGGGTGCGAGAATGTGGTCGAGTGCCAGGCCGAAGACACTGGCGCCGCATTGCAGGCAGCGCTCGACAGCGGCCAAATGACAATCATCGTCAGCAAGTGCGAAAGCGGCAATGCCAAGATGCCGGTAATCACGATGGACCCGGTTGTGATCCGCGACCGCTTTATGAAGGCCGTCCAAGCGTCATAAGGCAGTCAACCTGCAGGTATTCCGCTTACGCCGTCCCGATCGGGGCGGCGTTTTTTTGTGCTCGACCGCACCCCAATTTGATGCAGTTTCCTGAATGTGATATGACGCTACGTAAGGTGAATTTCAAAATCGTTTTTAGAAGTTTCATCGCAAGGGGGGAATTATGAAAATCAAAATGCTTGCGCAAAGCGTGCTTATCAGTGCCGGGCTGTTGATGGTTGCTCTGACACCGGCGCAGTCTCAGACCCGCGAGGAAAGTCAGGGCATGGTTCTGCTGCGCGGTTTGCCGACGTTGGATACAAATCACAGCATCGCGATTGTCGAGCTGGATCCGGAATCTGATCAGTTCGGAGAGCTACTGAGCGAAGTTGAGCAACCTAACATTCAGCATCCACTGCATCACCTCTACTACAGCCCGAACGGGCGTCTCTATTCGACCGGGTTGGACCCATCCTGCAGTCTGGCTGAAATTGGACTGTCCCGCGATTCCAGCGGAACGCCGGTGATTGAGGGCTTTACCTGTCTGGATACCCAAGGGCAGATCGTTGGCGAGGACATCATGTGGGCCACGTCGAACGGTCAGGAGTATATGTTCGTGACCTTCATGGGTGGCACTGGAGGCGATGATGGCGGCTCGGTCGGTGTTTTCGACACTCAGACCAATGAGGTGGTCAAAATTATCGAAGCACGCAAAAGCCAAGTTGGCGAGGGTGAGCCATATATCATGTACCCACACGGGATATCTGCGTTCGACGACCGCATGGTGGTCACCTCGACGATACATCCCGATATGGCGACTGGGGTGGGAAATGTGTTGACGATCATAGACCTCAACACGCTTGAACCCATCCAAAACATCGTGGTGGAAAACGAAAAGCCGTTGGATTTTCCGTCTTCACCGGTCGAGGTGCTGTTCGCACGGCCTGACATGCATGCTGACATTGAACCGGCCATTCTGGCCAATACGATGTTCGGGTTCGAGACCTGGAAAATCCCCTATGACGCCGGTTCCAAAACCTTTGGTGAAGCCGAAGTCATATATAGTGGCGTGGCCAATGAAACCGCAGTTCCGCTGGAATTCTATGGCACTGAAGATGAACTGTTCATCTCTCATGGATTACCGGGTGTCGTGAAGCGCTATGAACTGGCTGCACTGCCCGAGCTTGTGTCCAGCGGGCCGGACATCGTTGCCGACCCGGGTGCACATCACATGATCTTTTTCACGTCCGCTTCGGGCCGGGACCTGATCGCCGTTCAGAATAACCTGCTCAATCTGGGCAACGCGGCTGATGACGACCCAACGGATGTGGATTTCATTGCCGACCTGAGCGCACACACGATCACGATCCATGATCTTGAGACCGGCGAACGTATCGCCGAGGTCAATTTCAAAGAGCGCTACAACAAAGGTGTGGACAACGTTGAAGGGCTGTTCGGTTCGGGTTTTGTGCACCACCATTAATGCTCTGGGGGCGTTATGCTTCGGGTGTTTTTGACGGCGGCCGTCGCCGTGGTGATCGCTGCGACGGCGTGGGCCTTCTGGGACCGCGCACGCGGGCCCACGGCAACGCCGATTGCTGGCTTCTCGGCGCCCTTCGTATTTGGACGCTTTGCTGTGCCCCCGGACAACCCGCTGACGGAAGAGGCCTTCGCCCTTGGGCGCCACCTGTTCTACGACCCCGTCCTGTCCGGCAACAATCAGGTGTCCTGCGCGACATGCCATATGCAGGCCCTTGCCTTCACTGATGGTCTGGCAAAGTCGCCCGCATTGTCGGGCGGAGAGCTGGAGTTCAGCTCCATGAGTTTGACCAACCTTCTTTGGGGCCAAGAGCGGTTCTTCTGGGACGGTCGCGCAACGTCGTTGGAAGCGCAGGCGCTGATGCCGATTCAACACCCGGACGAGATGGATCAGGACTTGGAAGAGCTTGTAGCTGAATTGCAGGCATCCAGCGACTATCGCCGGATGTTCCGCATGGCATACGGAGAAATCAGCGCCGAAAACGTGGCCCGCGCGTTGTCGACTTTCATGCGCATGCTGATCTCATCAGAATCAAAATACGACAGGTTTCTGCGTGGCGAAGCGCGATTGAGCGCGCAGGAAGAACATGGCCGCAAACTGTTCATGGCGCATCCGGACACAAAGGTTTCATTGCGTGGTGGGAACTGCATCGACTGCCACAGCCAGTTTTTGACTTCCGGGTTTCGGGACGCATTGGATGGGTTTTCAAACAATGGGCTGGATTCCGATGACGACCTGCCGGATGGGCTGATGGCCGTGACAGGCAATCCGGCGCACAAGGGTTTCTTCAAGGTGCCAACGCTGCGCAACATCGCTGTAACCGCGCCCTACATGCATGATGGTCGGTTCGAGACGTTAGAAGAGGTCATGGATCACTACAATGACGGGATTGTCGTCAGCGATACGCTCAGCCCTTTGATCCTTGAGGCCGACAATGCACCAGAGGCCGGGCAAGACACTGTGGGCCTGCGGATGACGTCCGACGAGGTGCAGTCCATCATCGCGTTCCTGCACACGCTGACGGATGAGGGTTTTCTGACAAACACACAGTTTTCCAATCCTTTCGAAGGAGACGGCTGATGCGTATTTGGATGACGGGGCTTGCGATACTGTTGGTCGTTAGCGGAGCGCTGTACTTTGCTCTTGGTCCTCAGCGCACCACGTCGATCACTTTGACCTTTCACGCGAAGATGGGTGACGATCCGTTGGTATTTAATGAGTTCTTGTACGAAAACCCCGGCGGGCCCGGCACGTTCAGGGTTCGTGACTTTCGGCTCTACCTCAGCAACCTGATCCTCTCGCAGGGTGGGGCACTGTTTGCTCAGCCTGACAGCTATTATCTGCTCCGGTTCGACAATCCGGAAACAACCCATTCGATCAGGCTGATCGACATTCCTCTGGGCAGCATTGAACACGTCCGTTTCATGATCGGCGTAGACCTAGAAGCCAATGGCTCGATCCAAGCGCGCGGGGATCTTGATCCCAACAGTCAAATGGCATGGAATTGGGAGGTCGGCTATAAATTCGTCGTGATGGAAGGAACGCTGCGGATTGGCGAAGAGGTCTCGCCGTTGGTCTATCACGTTGGGTTTTCGGAAAACGCGCGAGAGGTCGATATCCAGTTGCCACCGGATATCGGTTCTGATGGCAATGTCGACCTGCACGTGAACGTCGATGTTGCAAAGCTATTTGACGGGCCCACGCAAGTCGACCTGCGTAAGCTCTCATCAGTCAAATTCAACCGCGAAGACGCCGCCATGCTGGCCGACAATTACGCGGTCATGATGACCCCGATGTTTCGGTGAATTCGGATCGTGCAAGCCCCTCAGAACCGATAGGTCGCGCCGATCAACGGGCCGGATTGGTCAAACGTGAAATCGTTGCCGTCAATCTCGTGATCGAAAGAGATATAGCGATAGCCGCCGCGGATCACCCACCTGTCGTTGATTTCATAATCCGCAGTCAGCAAGACCTGCCATGTTTCGCTGTCGCTGCTGAAGCCGCCGTAGTCAAAAAAGCCAGTGCCGGACCACCTGTCGTTGAACGCGACGCGGGCTCGGACACCGATGACCGGGTCTGTCCAGCTTTCATCGACACTGACGGACCGGCCGGGGGCTGCTCCGGGAAGGACGGTGAAATCGGTCTGCGTCCGAAACCAGCGGAAACCGCCGACCAAGTCCACGTAGGACGTATCTGTAGTATAAGCCCGGTACCCAACATAGCCGCTGAAAAATTGCGTTGTGAGAGAGGTTTCAAGACCAGAACTTGCCGGACCGGGCGTGTCGTTGCTGAAAGAGACGTCCACATAGTTGTAGTCGGCCAATAGTGACCAGCGCCCGTTCGATGCACCAAAGACGCCCATGAAGGCCAGATCGAGATTTTTTAGCGCGTCAGAGAAACTCAGCGTTCCATCAACGGTGCCGCGGGCTGTTTCCTGCGTAACCTCCGTTTCAGGCATGAACAGGTAAATTGTTGCCTCATAGGACCAATCGGACTGCTGCGCCACAGCGGCAGTTGTCATTGGAATCCAGGTCGCCACGGCCCACGCAGCGGTTGTTATTGCCCTCTTAAAGACCATTTTGATCCTCCGTTTGTTCCAATTTGGCAATCTGATCTGATTGCTCACTCATTCAGCGGCTTCGCCAGACAGTTGTACGCGCGCACCGACACGGTTGATATCGGTTTCCGGAAAGAACTCGGACCAGACATGCCAGAATACACCGGCACGCAGGGTCTCGACGCGTTGCAGTTTTCCCTGATCCGACATCCCCCAGAAATCGCAGCGGGTGATTGGCTGGCCTTTGTCATTGTACCAAACGCCAAGGCTTTCGTACTTTGGGTCCAGACTGACAACCACGTCTCGTCCACCGACATTTGCGTTTACGATCCAGTCGTTCTCGACCACGAAATCATCGGTCCAGCAGGCGGCATCATTGCCGATCGTGATCCCCCAGACATAGGACTTATTCGGAAGCCGGTCGTCCGATCGGTCCATATTGTCCATGACGGGCGCATCTTCCTGATGCTGGCGCGCGATCCCCCAGCCAAACGTAATTTCCGTCACCATATCCAGCAGCCGCAAAAACGGGTTCGGCGAGGGCTTGTTCAGATACACCTCGCCATCGGGAAACGCTTTTTGAAATCCGCGGAACGTCATCCGATACGTGGGCCAGGGCTGCATCTTTGCTTCGGGGCGCACAGGGCAGGCGGGCCCATCCGCGCCAGTATCGCGATCCGCCTCGCGAAACCCATAGATCTGTTGGATGGGTTCCCCGGTTTCGTTGTCTCGCAGGATCAGGTTGTTGCCATGTTGGGCCAGAACTTCAAGATCCAGCCGGTTGCCATCGATGCGTGGGGCATACCCTTGCCCAAGGTTGGCCATCGCGCAAAAGGTCATGACGATATCTTCGCCACCCAACCCGTCGGCATTGCCGGCCAAATGGGGCCGCATGATTTGCGCATCGGGGTGCGCGCGGGCGTGACCATTGTTTTCAATAACGATGACCGGCGCAGTCGGGCCGATGAATTTTTGCGCCTCGGAAATGGGAAAGTAGGCCGCAGTGTTGAGTTGATTCCTCAGCCCCAGATGGACCCACACATAGGGAAAGCCATACAAAACCAGAACCAGCAGCGCCGCGACCAGCCAAAGCCAGAATGGGCCGCCGCCCAGAATGAAATGCGCAAGCGTAGCGATGGCAAATCCGCTCAACCCCACTGCGATCAGGCGGTATTCGTGCCGGATAAACCGGATCATGTTTTTGCGTTTAACCTTAAGCACCATTTGCGAAATGTCGCCAAGATCGCGGAAATAGACGAACCCGATACCCAGTGAAACGACTAAACCCAGAGCGAAAATGATGTTTCCTGCCATATGGTTATCCTATTTTCGGGTTCCAATAGGCCGCCTGCGGGAAAACTGCGGGCGGTCAGGGATTATTGCTGTGGTGCCGCGCGTTTTATGAGAAACGCATCTACGGCTAGCTGGGTTTCGGGGCGGGTGTTTTCGATCCCCTCATAGGGCGCGCCATATGCTGGAGGCACATCCGGGAATTTTTCCTTTCGTGCCATGTGACGACCCAAGATGCGCACAAATTCCTGGCCGCCCCATGCGCCAACCTCGGTCGAGACTGAAAATTCTTCACGAGTATCTCGATAGAGGTCAAAGAACTTGGCCGCGATCGGGTTCTTGCCCGGAGGCGGCAAGATGAGTTTGAGCTGATCCTTGACGATCGCCTCGGGTTTTTTGTCCGAATAGATGATCACGTGATCGCGACGCGATTTGGATTCATCGTCGAAAAGTAGCGCAGCGGATTGATCCACTCCGTCAATCAGGCGGTCGCGCGGTATGAACTCATCAGCACCGGCAAAGCGCGACAAGGTGGTATAAAGGTCCGAGACGTGGATGATACTGTTGAGCAGCCCGTCCGCTTCGATCATGCCGGGCCATCGGATAAAGGCGTCAACTCGTACGCCACCTTCAGTGGTGTCGGCCTTGCCGCCACGGAAGATCATCGGTGTGAACCCAGATTGCGGTGAATATTTGGTAAAATGGCCGTTGTCGCCCATTACAATAACGATGGTGTTCTCAGCCAATCCAAGCTCGTCAATCTTGGCAAAGAGATCTCCAAGCCATTGGTCAAGTAGCTGCATTTTGTCGACATAAAGGCCGCCATTTGCGCTTTTTGGTCCGGTCCGGCCGGTCCGTGTGTTGTCCAGTGGGATCATCGGCCAGTATTGCAGGAAGAACTGATCCTCGCCACCAGCCAAGCGCTCTAGTTCTTCCATGGTCTTGTCTTGGAAGGCTTGGTTCATCTCGTCATACTTGGCCGCGTTCCAACGTTCGCCGGGTTTCATCCTAATTTCGCGGATGGGACCCCCGGCCACGCCTTCAATCACGGTCATCATGGCCGAGGCGTCGGGGCGGAACCACTTGTCGACAGTATACTTGTCGTCATAATCGTTGATGGCTACGGAAACCTGCTCCTTAATCGCGTCATCGTGGAATATGGTTAACTGCCCCTGCTGATGAATCGCATGCTGGGCATAGTCAAACCCCTGATTCATTGCCCAGCTTTCTGAAATGTCACCCATATGCCATTTGCCAACATGACTCGTGGAGTAGCCGGCCTGCTTAAGCACTTCAGCGAGTGTAATTTCGCCACCCGGCAGGCCTTCTCCGGCAATATCAACTTGTGTGTTCCCCATACCCATACGGACAGGCAGGCGTCCGGTCATTTGTGCCACGCGCGTCGGCGTGCACGATGGTTCGGTGTACATCCGAACCATCCGCATGGCCTGATCCGAGAAGTCATTAATGTTCGGTGTTTCATACCCGCGTACTGCATTCAGCTCTGGGATGCCCATATCCCCAAAGCCCAAGTCATCGATCAGTACACTGACGATATTTGGAGGGTTTCCACCGTTACTTTCCCGAAACGCAGCCAGTGCTTGGTCAACGGCCGCGTCATCCTGGGCCCATTGCGATCCAAGCTGTGCTTGAAGGATATAGAATTCCGCATCGTGTTGAATTGGATTTTCCTGCGCTTCAGCTGATAAGGCGGCAAAGCCCATCGACAACACAAAAACACACTGCAATTTCATTCTAATCTCCCCTTCAGAATGCCGACTCCACAGCGCAGGCTGTTTGTCATATTGAAACATTATTATATTTGCTGTTGAAACGCTACGCTGCAAAAGCCGGGTGGAGGCTACCTCTCGATTTCATGGGAAAGTCCGTCACATGCCGGCCGTATGCCACGTGTCTTAGCGGTTGACGGGAGGAACCCCGGAAGGTTGCGCAAAACCACGCGAAATGTATGAGCGCAGCTGCGTGGGTGAACGGCGTGTTTCTGTTCGTCAAACACTTGGTCCGAACACTGACCAACCGGTTGCGCGGACCAGTTCCTGAAATGCAATGCTGGCCAGATGAGAGTTGCCTTTTGCGTCCAGTCCCGGGCTCCAGGCTGTGACGGCTGCGACGCCTGGAACAATACACAGGATGCCGCCGCCGACACCGCTTTTGGCAGGAAGTCCGACGCGGAATGCAAACTCGCCCGAGGCATCATAAGATCCGCACATCATCATCAGCGCAGTCACTCTGCGCGCGCGCTGCGCGGACAGAACGGTTGAACCGTCTGCCGGGTTCTGGCCTGCGGCGGCCAAATAACGGCCCGCAACCGCCAACTGACGGCACGACATGGCGATGCTGCATTGGCGGAAATACAGCGACAGAACATCTTCGACCGGCGCTTTTAGGTTTCCCTCGGCTTTCATGAAATGCGCAAGTGCCCTGTTTCTGGACCCTGTCCGCATCTCGGAGTCTGCAACGGCTTTATCCACTTGAATGGACGGGTCCTCTGCGAGCGTCCGGCAAAGGTTCAGTACATCCTCGACCGCCTCATCAGAGCTTCGGTCTTCTAGCAGAACGTCGGCCACGACGATGGCGCCGGGGTTAATAAACGGGTTTCTGGGAATTCCACGTTCATGTTCGAGCTGGACGATTGAATTAAACGGATCGCCCGAAGGTTCGCGCCCCACACGTTGCCAAAGGGTCGCGCCCACATGTTGCAGGGCCTCTGTCAGTGAAAAAACCTTGGAAATGCTTTGAATGGAAAACAGCGTGTCCGCATTTCCGGCCGAAACAGGCGCGCCGTCAATGGGTGCGACAACGATGCCGAACTGGTTCAGGTCAACGCTGGCAAGTTCGGGAATATATTGGGCGACCTTCCCGCGTTCCGACATGCCGGCAACGCGATCGGCGATGTCATCCAAAATGACCTGCAACTCACCGGTTTCAACCACGCTGGGTCTCGGCATATGCCTCCTCCGTCCAGACTGAGTGATCCACGCCTTTGTCAAATTCAGGGAATTTGCGTGCCACAAAGCGGGGCTCAAGATTCTGTCTGCGCTGTGTGAAATAGTCCACGGTCAGTTTGTACACCGTGCCCGATAGCAGCACGATGGCGACCAGGTTGATGGTTGCCATTACGCCCATGGCTGCATCTGCAAAATTGAACACTGTGCTGACCGCTTGCACCGCGCCCCAGACGACCATGGCAAGACAACTCAGGCGCAAGATGTAGATAGGCACTTTGCCTTCCAGCTTCAGAAACGTCATGGCGTTTTCTGCGTATGAGTAATTGCCCAATATCGACGTAAAGCCAAAAAACACGATTGCGATTGCGATAAAATGGCGGCCGATCTCACCCAGATGGACCGCTGCCGCATCCTGAGTTAGACGCATACCGGTGGCCCCGTCTGGTTCGATGGCGCCAGACAGCAGGATCAGCAATGCTGTCGCGGTGGCGACCAGTATCGTATCCACGAAACAGCCAAACGCCTGAACCAAACCCTGGCTCGACGGGTGGTGCGGAGCCGGTGTGGCAACAGCCGCGATATTGGGGGCCGAGCCCATGCCAGCTTCGTTTGAAAACAACCCGCGCTTGATACCATTGAGCGCTGCTGCCATCACGCCACCTGTGACGCCGCCTGCGGCTTCCTGAAGGCCAAAGGCTCCTGCAACGATAGACCACAGCATTGCAGGCACCTGTGGCAGGTTCAGGACAACGACAACACAGGCCAACAACAGGTAAAGCCCGGCCATGAGCGGCACGACGATTTCGGCAAATCGCGCAATGGTTCGGATGCCGCCAAAGATGACCACAGCAGCCGCAGCCGCCAGCGCCAGACCAGCAATCAATTTGTTCAACCCGAACGCGCCTTCGAACGCCTCAGCGATTGAGTTGGATTGGACGGCGACAAAAACCAGGCCGAAACTGACGATCAGGCAGATCGAAAAGATCACCCCGGCCCAGGGCGCGTTCAGGGCATTGGCCATGTAAAAAGCAGGACCGCCACGGAACCGCCCGTTCGAAGACGTGACCTTGTAAAGTTGCGCCAGTGTGCTTTCGGAATAAGCCGTGGCCATCCCGACCAAGGCTACGATCCACATCCAGAAAATTGCGCCGGGGCCACCCAGGGTCAAAGCCACGGCGACACCGGCCAGGTTTCCGGTGCCAACGCGTGACGCCAGACTAACGGTCAGTGCCTGAAACGGTGTAATTCCGCGTTTGTCAGTGGATTTGGACGAGGTAAGGACGCGGATCATCTCGCCGAAATGTAGAAACTGCAGCGCACCCAGACGAATGGTGAAAAATATGCCGACGCCGAGCAATCCGTAGATCAGGACGTAGTTCCAAAGAATAGAGTTAATGCCGTTAACAATTGCTTCCATCGTCCGCCTCCTGAGAACTTAGACCGTTCGAAAAAGCAGCTAAAATACGATGCTTATTCGTCCATCATGCACGAAGGGAGGGTTGTCGAGTCAAGCTTCAAACCCGAAAATCGGCGAAACGTCCCGAGATATACAATTGATTTAACGATGAGAATTCATTCGGATGACGACTTTTTGCGCGGCTTCAACTATAGACTGACCTGCGTGTTCCGAAGGTTGTGAGCGCGCTGCGAAAAGCGCATTCGGGGCGCAGGCCGTCCCGAATGCCATAGTCATAGAAGCGTCCAGATGAAGTGTGCTTTGCCTATTCAGCGGCCATCTGTGCCGAAGGTGTCGACATCGAAATCACGCGCTCGTCTTCGGTCATGTCTTCTTCGATCCCGTCAAAAAGAGGTGTGGAGAGATAGCGCTCGCCCGTGTCTGGCAACATCACCAGAAAAACGGATCCCTGTGGCGCTTGCTCGGCCACTTTCATAGCAACAGCAAGCGTCGAGCCACCAGATATTCCCGTAAAAACCCCTTCTTCCGACGCCAGCCGTCTGGACCATTCAATCCCCTCGGTACCGGGGACAGGGATCAATTCATCATAGTAATCCTTGTCGATCGCCTCTTGCAGAACCCATGGGATAAAGTCTGGGGTCCAGCCCTGAATGGGGTGAGGTTCAAAATTCGGATGGCTTTCGGTCGGCTGGTGACCCTCGTTGCGGGTGTTTGTGTAACCCGATGACACAATCGCTGCGTTGGCGGGTTCTGTCAGGATGATTTTCGTGCTGGGGCGCTCTGCCCGAAGAACGCGTGCGACACCGGAAACGGTCCCGCCGGTGCCATAGCCGGTGACCCAGTAATCCAGCCGCTCACCTTCGAAATCTGCCATGATTTCTCGGGCAGTGGTGTTCTCGTGGATGTCGGCATTTGCCGACGTCTCGAACTGGCTGGCCAGAAACCATCCATTCTGTTCGGCCAGTTCCTTGGCTTTGACATACATGCCAAAGCCCTTTTGCGCGCGCGGCGTCAGCACGACCTTTGCCCCCAGAAAGCGCATCAGTTTGCGACGCTCGACCGAGAAGCTGTCGGCCATGGTCAGGACCAGGGGATACCCTTTGGCAGCACACACCATCGCAAGGCCGATCCCAGTGTTGCCTGATGTTGCCTCGACCACGGTCTGGCCGGGTTTCAGCCGCCCGTCGCGTTCCGCCGCCTCGATAATGTTCAACGCCAAACGATCTTTGACCGAAGCGGCAGGATTGAAAGCCTCGAATTTCACGTAGACCGTGACATGTGACGGCGCGATCTTGTTGATGCGTATGCAAGGCGTGTCACCTACGGTGTCGAGAACACTGTCATAAAGCCGTTTGCGTCCCTCAGTCTGCCGAATTCCCATGGCGGTATCCCTCTTTTGGTTGGCAAAATCCGTGCCAGTTTATACCAATTTCGCTGCTTCGGCGCTTTAAACATTTGTCTTGGGGGTGACCGACGAAGTCCCGTGCTGAACCGCCAGTTCAGGATGCCCATAAGCTTTTGGGTACGTCATCGGCACGACTGGGCCTGCGGGAATGACACCATTCCAGCTTCGACCAAAGTACCCTTGCCGACAGTGATCCAGCGAACTGCTGTTTGCCACACCGGGCAAGTCATGGACGCGACAAAGCCAACGCCAGAGGTGCGGGTAATCAAGAATCTTGGCGCCATTCAGCTTCATACGCACGTAGTAAACCGGGTCGTGGCGGTAGAGCGTCGGGAAAAGGCGCAGATCGGCTTCTGTAAATCGGTCCCCGGTCAGAAAAGGTCTGCTATCGCTGGCCAAGCGATCTTCCAACTGCGCCAATGTTTTAAAGTAAGTCCCGAAACTGGCGGCATAGACGTTTTGATCAGACGAGAACCCGGCCTTGTATGCCCCGTTGTTGATTGCGACGTAGATTTGCTCGTTCAGTTCGTCAATTTCAGCCCGGAGCGCAGGATCATCCGGGTAGAGGTTGGGCCGGTTGGCTTCATTGCAGGAGCTGCCCAGCAGCGCCGCATTGCCATTCAGCATTCGAATGATCTCGGCGCTTTCATTGTTGACGATACGGCCGGCTATTTTGTCATACAGGATTGGGACTGAACGTTCTTCTGAGCCTTCAACCCGGTAAATTTCGCGAACCAACCTGAAACCTTGCCCCGTTGCGGTTTCCAAGGTGCATTCAGGCAACGTCGCCCCAGTTGCCGAAGCAACAAGCTCGGGGGAAAATTGCCAGTTGTTCGGACCCTCGGGGTCGTCCTCGCCAGTGCGATTGGGGAAGGCCACATCCATTGAAATGCTGTCCTGCAAACCCAACACATTGCGCGCCAGCGTCACCCGATGACACCACGGGCAATTCAGCGCAACAAACAGGTGATAGCGCCCAGGTTCAGCCGGGAACTCTGGATCGCCGATAGCATGTCGAAATCTACTGACGCCGCGCACGAACTCTCCTCGTGCGCGGCGTTCTGAGGCATGGGCCTGATCTTCCTGTTTGGAATGGTCGGTCATGCGTGGCCTTATCCTCTTAGGCGGTGGTGCAGGATGATTGGAACCGCAAGGTCTTCCTCATCGCTCAGGTGGCGTTTCAGAAAGGCCTCGATGGCCTCTGAGGTGTCGCGCAGAGATCCGACTTCGGATCGGGCCTGAGCCTCATCCAATTGAATGAGCTTGATCACACGATTGGCCGTCCGTGTGTATTGGTCAAGGACCAGATCGAGGTCGGCATGGTCCTTTTCCAAAACCTTCAGTCCGCAGGCAAGGTCACCGCCCACTCAATTCAGGGCTCCCAGTTCACTGGCCGAGATTGGCAGGCGTTCCTGTGCCAGCATAGTCTGGAACCCAGCATGAGCTGACGCGCTAACCGTCACGACAACGTCTTCGCCGAACGCATGAGGGACCTACCCTTGTGTTATTGGGACAATGCCCAGCGGGATGATACCTCCGCCAAGAGGTTGAAGACAGGCGGGAATGTCGCGGTTTATTCCTCGTTCAGGGTCAGGGTGACCCGATCTCCGGCAAATACGGTTCGCCCGAATTCAACCGGCATACCATTGGGATCTGCGTTTATGCCGACGGAATACAGAACAGGCGCACCTTCTGTCAGTCGCAGGTGCAGGGCCTGTGTTGCCGTCGCCGCGCGCGCAGTCAGGCGCGTTGAGATGCGGGTGTAATCCTTAACACCGCAGTGCTGCAAAGCCTTCGTTACCGATTCTGTCTCGGACAGTGCCTCAAGAATGCCGGGCAAGCGGTTCGCGGGAAAGACACTTTGGAACAGCCCGATTGGCTGCCCATCCGCCAGAGACAGTCCGTCATAAACGTGCACCTGGTCGCCTGAAGCGATCTCCAGGGCCTCTGCTTCTGTTTCATCTGCGGCGCGCGTTGTGAGCGTAAGTATCTTTTTGCCAGGAATCTTACCGCTGGCCGAGATGCTCTTGTGGTATCGGACGCGCTTGCCGATGGCATAATCGGTCGGACGGGCTGCGACAAAGACACCGGCGCCGCGACGGGCATGCACCAGACCTTGGTCCGCCAGATCCGACAACGCGCGCCGTACCGTATGGCGGTTGACCCCGTGTTTTGCCGCCATTTGTGCCTCGGTCGGCAGGCGGTCGCCAGTGTTGTACCGACCTTCCGCAATGTCGGATGTCAGGTTCAGGGCGATGCTTTTCCAGACAGGTGTTTTTCTCATGTCATCAAATCTTCACAAGGTTGCGGATTGCCAGCCCAGGCATCGGGATGTAGTATTTGTCTAGTTGTATAGATCACGTAGACAACCCGGCCAAGAGGCTTTGATGACAGATCAAACAAATAATTCTAAGGCGGCGCGGCAGGGCTGGATGGGCCTGCTGGCGCGTGCGCCTGAAAGCGCGCTGATGACACTTTGGGATAAGTACGAAGGACGCCCGCACTTTGAATGGCTGCGCAGCCCCGAAGTGGGTGGTGTCATGGTGCGCGGGTGTACTGGCGGCACTGGTGCTCGGTTCAACCTTGGCGAAATGACCGTCACGCGGTGTTCCCTGGTGTTGCAGGATGGAACGGTTGGGCATGGATACGTGCAGGGCCGGTCCAAGCCCAAGGCCCAGGCGGCCGCGTTGATTGATGCTTTGATGCAGACCTCGGCTGCCGGTGCAGTTCATGACCAAGTGATCGCGCCGCTCAAGGGTCAGATGCAGTCTGCCAGAACAGATCGCGCCTCCAAAGCCGCAGCGACGAAGGTTGAGTTTTTCACCATGGTAAGGGGAGAGGACACATGACGGCGCAGACCCAGTTTTCCGGGGGTTTTCAGAACGCACCTGTACAGGCCGCGCATGCATTCCGCGCCGCTATGACCGTGATGGCCCGACCCGGAGAAATCCGTGACCTGAAGGGTGCGCAACCGCCAAAGCCCTTGTCGATCGCAGCGGGAACCTTGCTGCTGACTTTGTGTGACCCCGAGACAAAGGTCCATCTGGCGGGCGCGTTCAACACCGATGCGGTGCGCGAGTGGCTGACCTTTCACACAGGTGCGCCCCTTTCACAGGCCGCCGGTGCAGATTTTGCCGTAGGGAGCTGGGCCGACCTCAGCCCACTGGGATCATTTCGTATCGGTACCGCAGAATACCCGGATCGCTCGGCCACCTTGATTGTTGAATGTGACGCGCTGCAACAAGCAGGTGCCATTCTATGTGGCCCGGGGATCAAAGACACTGCGCGGCTGTCCCTGCCGGATGTCCCGGCATTGCAGGTCAACGCGGCTTTGTACCCGCTTGGATGTGACTTCTTTTTTACCTGCGGCGACCGGGTGGCGGCCCTGCCTCGCAGTACCCAAATCAGTGTGGAGGCCTAGGCAATGTATGTTGCAGTCAAGGGTGGCGAGACGGCCATCGAAAACGCACATGCCTGGTTGGCGGAAGAAAGACGCGGCGCAACCGACATTGACGAACTGAGCATCGTCCAAATCCGCGAACAGCTGGGTCTGGCGGTCAATCGGGTGATGGCCGAGGGGTCCTTGTACGACCCCGATTTGGCGGCCCTGGCCATCAAACAATCGCGCGGTGATCTGATCGAAGCGATCTTTCTGATCCGAGCCTACCGGACGACATTGCCGCGATTTGGCTATTCGAACCCGGTTAAGACTGATGAGATGGCGTGTGATCGCCGGATTTCGGCCACGTTCAAGGATGCGCCGGGCGGGCAGGTGCTGGGGCCAACCTTTGATTACACACACCGCCTGCTGGACTTCAAACTGGCCGCAGAAGGTGAGGTTCCGGCGGCGCCTACGGCGCAACCCCGCACCGAGGCGACGCCGCATATCACTGAGTTCCTGAAGGGCGAGGACATCATTCAGGATGAACCCGCCAGTGACACCACCCCGGGTGATCTGACCCGCGAACCGATGGAGTTTCCGTCGAACCGCCCCCTGCGTCTGCAATCCCTGACCCGCGGGGACGAGGGGTTTGTGCTGGGCATGGCCTATTCCACCCAACGCGGCTACGCCCGCAATCACGCTTTCGTCGGTGAGTTGCGGATCGGAAAGGTTGCAGTGGAAATGGACATCCCGGAACTGGGTTTCGCCATCGACATCGGCGAAATCGAATTGACCGAATGCGAGACGGTGAACCAGTTCAAAGGTTCCAAGACGGAACCCCCGCAATTCACCCGTGGCTATGGTTTGGTGTTTGGTCAGTCTGAACGGAAATCCATCGCGATGGCTTTGGTGGATCGCGCCCTGCGTTGGGAAGAGTTGGGCGAAGACAATCTGGGCGCACCCGCGCAGGACGAGGAATTCGTCCTCAGCCACGCGGACAACATTCAGGCGACCGGATTCCTGGAACATATCAAACTGCCGCATTACGTCGACTTTCAGTCCGAACTGGAACTGGTCCGCAAACTGCGCCGTGAGGCCGAAGAGCGGATCACGCCAAAGGAGGCCGCAGAATGATGGCTGCCGTGTTCGATATCAGGGGTGTGCCGCTCGACTGGCAGCCCCACGCACGGGTCAAGGCGTTGGCGGTCGAGCTGTGTGCAAGGGGTCGCTTATGAGCAGGACTGCGTCTGCATCCCCACTTGGGCAAACGAGGCTGACGAATTGCCAAACCCGCCTTACGGGCGTCGCAGTTTTCTACCGCGTGGCGAGTCCGCGCGCGCGCCAACCGAACTCCATTCGCCATTTGGATCCCGCTTTTGCGCACGACGTCGTCGCTTCGCATGACGAGAGTGAAAGAAAAGATACAACAATAGCGCCAATAACAATGCGCCCAACAGAAATACGTCCACAAAAACACCAAAAACAAAGTGATACATCAAAATGAATGAGTATAACTTCGCATATTTGGACGAACAAACCAAGCGAATGATCCGTCGCGCCATTCTGAAAGGTCTGGCTGTGCCCGGTTATCAGGTCCCTTTTGCCAGTCGTGAAATGCCGATGCCATATGGCTGGGGCACCGGTGGAGTGCAGGTTTCAGCCGCTACATTGACACCCGAGGACACGTTTAAAGTGATCGATCAGGGTGCCGATGACACCACCAATGCTGTGTCGATCCGCAAGTTTTTTGAGAACACGGCAGGTGTGAAAACGACCGAGGAAACCGAAAAGGCCACGGTCATCCAGACCCGCCACCGCATCCCCGAGGCGAAGCTGCACAAGGACCAGATCATCGTTTATCAGGTGCCGATCCCGGAACCTCTGCGCTTTCTGGAACCGCGTGAGACCGAGACACGCAAGATGCACAGCCTTGAAGAATATGGGTTGATGCATGTGAAGCTGTACGAGGACATCAGCCAGCACGGGGCTATTTCGACCGCATATGCCTATCCGGTGAAAGTGTCGGACCGCTATGTGATGGATCCGTCGCCGATCCCGAAATTCGACAACCCAAAACTTGAGATGGACGCGATCCAGTTGTTTGGTGCCGGGCGGGAACAGCGGATTTACGCAGTTCCGCCGCATACCAAGGTCGTCAGCCTTGATTTCGAAGACTACCCGTTCGAGGCCACCAAAGCCGACCACCCATGCGATTTGTGCGGCGCCGAGGACAGCTATTTGGACGAAGTGATCATGGATGATGCCGGCAACCGGATGTTTGTTTGCTCGGACACCGATTATTGCCGGTCTCGCCGCGAGGCGGGCCATGTTGGCCGACTAGCCGAGGAGAATGCGGCATGACCCCCTTGTTGCAGGTCAAAGGCATCGAAAAGCGCTATGGCGCGCGGATCGGTTGCTCAGATGTGAGTTTTGATCTCTTCCCTGGAGAAGTAATGGGGATCGTGGGTGAAAGCGGATCGGGCAAGTCGACGCTGTTGAATTGCATGGCCGGTCATCTGGAACCCGATGCGGGGCAGGTGATTTTTGACACACGTACTGATGGTCCGGTGGATACAGTCACCATGTCCGAACCGGAACGCCGGATGCTTAGCCGCACGGATTGGGCCTTTGTACATCAGCATGCCCGCGATGGCCTGCGGATGTCGGTCAGTGCTGGCGGCAATATTGGTGAGCGTCTGATGGCGGTAGGAGATCGTCACTATGGCGCCATCCGGGACCGTGCGATCGACTGGCTGGGCCGGGTCGAGATTGAAGAATCCCGTGTGGATGACCGTCCGTCGGCCTTTTCTGGCGGGATGCAGCAAAGGTTGCAGATTGCCCGCAATCTGGTCACAGGGCCGCGCCTCGTGTTCATGGATGAACCAACAGGCGGGCTGGATGTTTCCGTTCAGGCGCGTCTGCTGGATCTGCTGCGCGGGTTGGTGCGTGAGATGGGGTTGAGCGCGATCATCGTCACCCATGACCTCGCCGTCGTACGCCTGCTGGCGGATCGACTGATGGTGATGAAAAGCGGTCAAGTGGTTGAGGCCGGGTTGACCGATCAGGTTCTGGACGATCCGCAACATGCCTACACGCAGTTGCTCGTATCCAGTGTTCTGCAGGTTTGAGTATTTGGAAAAAGATGAAGTGCTATGATTGAGCTTATCAATGTCAGCAAGAGCTTTACCTTGCACAATCAGGGTAGTGCCGTAATTCCGGTGATGCAGGGTGCATCGCTGAAAGTCGCCGCAGGTGAATGCGTCGCCCTGACCGGAGCCTCGGGGGCAGGGAAATCAACGCTGATGCGGGTGATCTATGGGAATTATCTGGCCGCATCAGGACAGGTTCTTGTCGGTGATCTGGACGTTGCCAAGGCCAAGCCGCGCGAAATTCTGGCTTTGCGGCGTGAGACGCTTGGCTATGTCAGTCAGTTCCTGCGCGTGGTCCCCAGGGTTCCGACGGTTGAGGTGGTGGCCGAGCCGCTGTTCGCCGTTGGGTGCGACAAGCAAGCGGCGCTGGATAGGGCGGCGGGTTTGTTGCGGCGGTTGAACATTCCCGAAAGACTATGGAGCCTGAGCCCGACCACTTTTTCGGGTGGTGAGCAACAGCGGGTGAACATCGCACGTGGATTTGCGCATGATTACCCTGCGATGCTGTTGGACGAACCGACTGCCTCACTGGATGCGCAAAATCGCGAAACGGTGCTGTCTTTGATCGAAGAGGCCAAAGAACGCGGCGCGGCGATTGTTGGCATCTTCCACGATGTCGAAGCCCGCAACCGGGTCTGTGATCGCGAGATCAACGTGTCTGAATTCACCCCGGGGATGGTCGCGTGAGGCTTGCGCCTGTCATAGCCGTTGTTGGTCCGTCAGGTGTCGGCAAAGACAGCGTCATGGAAGCGTTGGTCGCGGCGTCGCCAGGTATCCTGCGGGTTCGCCGGGTGATAACCCGCCCCGAAGGCGAAGAAGGCGAAGATTTCGACCGGGTGTCGATTGAAATCTTCGAGCAGATGATGCTGGACGGAGCCTTTGCGTTGCACTGGAGCGCGCATGGACTGCACTACGGCATCCCGATTGAAATCGAAGACCAACGGCAAAAGGCGAATGCGCTGTTGGTCAATCTGTCCCGTTCGGTTTTGTTGAACGCGCAGGTGGTTTTTGGCGACCTGATCGTGATTTCGCTGACAGCGGACCCTGAGGTGCTGGCGCAGCGCCTCTTCGCGCGTGGGCGGGAAAGCACCTCTGATCAGGCGCGTCGTTTGGGACGGGCTGGTATGCCCTTGCCCGACGGGCTGAACCGCGTGATCGAAGTTGATAATTCCGGGCCGCTGGAAGTCACGATTGATGCGATCCTTTCCGGGCTTCAACCGGAAAGGGCGTAGCGATGGATCAGATGAAACCTCCCATCTTCGGCTTCGCCCATAAGCGCCAGATCCTTGATCTGACAGGGGGCGGGCAGCAGGGGGACCAGCTGGTCCTCCAATGCGGCCTGAACGGTTTTCAGCGTGGGTTTGTCCAGTTTTCCGCTGAGGGTGATGTGAAAGCGGAACGTGTCCATCACGTAGGGGTAACCCCAACGCAACAGGTTGGCGTCCTGTTCCGGCGTCAGGCCCGAGGCACGTCGGCGGTCCAGTTCCACGGCGGACGCGGGGGCGCGAAAGCTGTCAACTTCACGGACGCAAGCCGTTGCCAGCGCGTTCAGAGCGTCGGTATCGCCCAAGGGCCGCAGGGCCAGAAAACGACCCAGCCGGGCGATCTCGAACCCGTCCAGCGTGACGGGCGGTTGCGTTCCGGCCAACCGTTCACAGGCGTCTTGCAAGACGGCCAGAGATTGCCCCTTGTTCAGGCGAAACGGCGGCTTCAACGTCGCGTGAAGACCGTATTTGCGCGGAACATCGGTCGCGGCTCCGACGTCCACGCCGTCAATGACAGGATGCGCAACTTCAGTTCCGGCTTCCATGTCCCAGCCCAACCATTGGGTCGCAAAGCTTGTCCATCCGGCCTGAGCCGGTGGCGCAAAATAGATCGCGTATCGCGTGAATGTCACATTGGCCTCCTATGCGTGGCCTTTCCAATAGCTCAAACCTTGTGAAGTTCAGATGACAGAAGAAATGATATTTGCCAATGCCACGCTTGTTCTTCCCGATGAGACGGTCGTGGGCAGCCTTCGGATTTTGGGGGATACGATTGCCGAGGTCGCGACCGGCCCGGCTGTTCCCGCTGGCGCAATTGACTGCGAAGGGGATTATGTCTGCCCTGGTCTGGTCGAACTGCACACTGATAATCTTGAGCGCCACATTCAGCCGCGGCCCAAGGTCGACTGGCCTCATGCCGCCGCTATTCTGGCCCATGATGCCGAACTGGCCAGTACCGGGATCACGACCGTGTTCGACGCGATGCGGATAGGCTCGATCCCATCCGGGCAACGCTATGTCAAATACGCGCGCGGTCTGTCGCGTGAGCTGTGGCAGTTGCGGGAACAGGATGCATTGAAGATCAGCCATTTTCTGCATTTGCGGGCCGAGGTTTGCTCAGAAACCCTGGCCGAAGAATTAAACGAATTCGGGGCCGAAGACCGTGTTGGTCTGGTCTCACTCATGGACCACACGCCCGGACAACGACAGTTCCGCGATATGTCGAAACTGGAAGCGTATCTGAAAGGCAAACTGGGGCTTGAGGGCGATGGATTTCTGCAACACGTGGCCGACCTTAAGGCGATGCGCGACCGCTATGGTGATCTGCACGAGGTTGAGACGGTAAAAGCGGCCAAACGGTTTGGTGCAATGCTGGCCAGCCATGATGACACGACGGACGAACAGGTGCGCGTATCGGCCGGTCACGGGATCACCCTTGCCGAGTTCCCGACTACGGTCGAGGCTGCGCAGTCCTGTCATGATCATGGTATCAAGGTGATGATGGGCGCACCCAATGTGATCCGAGGCGGGTCGCATTCCGGCAATGTCGCTGCGCATGAATTGGCGCAGCTGGGTCATCTCGACATACTGTCCTCGGACTATGTGCCATCCGCATTGTTGCTGTCTGCTGTGAAACTGGGCGAGATGTGGGGTGATTTTGCCCGCGGATTGAAAACCGTGACAAAGACACCGGCAGAGGTCGTTGGGCTGGATGATCGTGGTGAGCTGCGGGCGGGCACCCGGGCGGACGTCATCCGGTTCCGGATGCGCGAAGGAACCCCTGCGTTGAATGGTGTTTGGTCGCGCGGACGACGCGTGGCCTGATCAGGCCCTGTAGAACAAGTATCGGTCCGGCGCGATGGTGTCCGGGCCGCTTATCTGTTCAAAGCCAACCAAAGGTTGGCCCGAGATTAGCAGACCACCGGGCAACATCACCTGCGCAATCAGTGGGCTAAGGCGCGCCGCTTCGGCAACGTCCTCTTCCTTGACACCCCGCCCGAAATCGTAGTGACCGAAAGCGATCCTGGGTCCACCTTCTGCCAGCTTCTGCAGCATCGGCTCGGCCTCACCCTGCAAAAAATCTTCCGCTGGCGGTGTGCTGGACGGATGGCACTGCAGCACGCGGTCCATGACCCAGATCCTCCGATCCGGCAGAATTTCCCGCAGGTGATCATAAGTGCGCCCGTTTCCAAGGCCCATATCCAGCACGTCGCCTGCCATACCCGAGATCTGATCTACCGCCCAATTCAAACCGTCACGTTGTGCGGTCAGGCGGCGCAGCATGGAATCCAGTCGGCTCATTCAGATCTCCGTTTTCAATCGGCTTGGGGGGCTGACCAGACAAAGCCCGGCCCGTTCAGCAGCCGGTTTAGCAGGTCGTGGGTAAAGGCCCAGATGTCCTCATCATGAACCAGATGGTGGGTCAAGATGCCAAAGGGCTCGGTGTTGTCTGCGCGACCTTCGCGGCGATTTTGCAGCAGCTGAGTGGTCTTTGTGATCAACATGTCCGGGTCGGCCAGTCCGCGTGATCCGCGCCAGTCTATTGGATCCAGATGCGTGTTGATCTGGGCCAATCCGGGCGCTGCCTGCGGGCTGGACCGTGGCGTGGCGGTCGATAAGATGCGATACCCCGCTGCGGGCAATTCCTGCACCACCTCTGGCGCTATGCGGTTCCATGGCGGCACGAACATCGGGCACAATCGATCTGCAAACAGGGTGCGCAGCCGCGATATCCCTGAACCGATATCCCCAGTGATATCGTCCATGGGCCGGTGCAGGCGGAACTCGGATTTCTTTTCATCCGGTGGTGCGTGGTTCTGATGGGCCCAACCGTGCACGACCGGGATTAGGTTTGGATGGGAAGTTACATATTCGATCAGCAGATCTTGGGCATCGCGGGGGATGATCGCCAGATGAACGGGCACCCCAAGGTGGTCTGACATCGCGGTCAAGCGATCAAGCTGCGGCGTTGTGGAAACCGCATCATCGTCGCGCCACCACAAAGGCAGTGCCAGTCCTTGTTGAAGCCAGATATCCAACTCATCCGACAAACTGCGCCAGTCAACACTCATCTGCGGCGCTCCAAAAGTCCTTTGGCGATGCGTACGGATTGCGCTGCGCCGTCGAACCCCTGATCTGAGACTGGACGAGGTTCCGATGAAATCACACGGCCCACGGCCTGGGCCAGCAGGTCTTCGTTCAAATCTTTGCTTGGGATGACATCTATGGCGGGCATTTCCGCAAGGGTGCGGGCGCGCAGGCTCTGCTCGACCTCATTGCCATCATCAAATGGGATAAACACGGCAGCGGTTCCTGCCTGCAGAATATCCAATGCTGTATTGTAGCCACACATGCTGACCGAAGCCGCCGCATGGGGCAGCATCTGGCGAAAATCGGGCCGCACCCCTTCCAGAGTGACTGGGGCGCCCTCCACATGTTTCTGCAATTCTGCAATGCGCGCCTTTGCGTCTTGCCCGCCGACCAACAGGCGCCAGCGCCTGTTCGGCATCTTTCGGGCGGCCTCGATGGCCGCGCGAAAGATCGGTTGCCCGACCGAACCGCCGCCGGCGCTGACAAGCACTTCGCCTTTGCCGATTGCATCCTTGTGCGGTGTTGGGGCCAGCGGAGCCACGAAGCCCGTGTAAAACAGGCGGTCCTCCAGCAGCTCAGACACAGGCCAACTGACGTTCAACGGCACAACGCTCTGGTTCGAATGGACAAGGATGCCGTCGTAGTATTTTGCGACGATCTCATCCGCCCGCTCTGCCTTTGAGGGTTTCGAGGGCGGTGCCAGAATGTCCCGGATCGATCCCAGAATTACCGGGCGCGGGCGTATGTCGCGGGCCGCCTCTAGCGCAGCTGAGAATTCACCTGTCAGGGATCGGCGGCCAAACGGATAAAGCTCGGTGATCAGAACATCCGGTGGAAAGCTCCGAATTGCTTCAACCAAAGCAGTCTTGCGCGCCGCGAAATACCCCTCATCCGCCACCGTTCCGGCTTGTGTCAAAAGACGGGTGAAATCAGTGCCATCCGAGCGCAAAGGGGGCAGTCCCAGCAGTGTTATTCCGGTCGTGTCCAATTGAGGAGCAGGCATCCCACCAGAGACCACAAAGGTATCATGCCCATCCGCGACAAAGGCCCGGCCCAGCGTCAACGCGCGGCTCAGGTGCCCGGTGCCCAACAGGTGGGTGACAACAATTATGACTTTCATTCGCGGGGGCCTTGTCGCAGCAGTCGAACCGGTTCGGGTTGCGGCTGAAAACCATCCAGATCAATGACATAAAGTCGGTTGCGCTTGATCTTGAACGGGGCGGTGCCGTCAAAGTTCCATCCCCAGGCCGAGGCCAGAATGACGCGCATGATCCCAATGTGACACACGGCGACAGTGTCGCCCTGCAAACCGCCCAGCCAGGGTTGCAATCGCGCCCGCACTTCCGCCGGACTTTCGCCGTTCGGCGGGCAATAGTCCCAGCCCCAATCCTCGATATGGCGATATCCGCTATCTGCGTCTGCAATCAGGTCAACGCCGCGCTTGCCTTCCCAATCGCCCCAGTTCATCTCGGTCAGGGCTTCGGACACCTTAGGCTCTCGCCCCGCGACCAATGCGGCGGTTTCGCTGGCGCGCTGCAGGGGGCTGGACCAGAGCGCTGCCTTGTTCCACGACTCGGGCAATTCATATCCGGCCAGTTCGGTGCGCGCGTCATCGTCCAGCGGAATGTCACTGCGGCCCTGAATACGGCCAGCGCGGTTCCAATGGGTGTGGCCGTGGCGCAAAAGAGCAAGTTGGCTCATGCGGTGCCTCCGATCAAAGGCCGCGCAGCCTGCCAGAACCGTTCGGTTGCTGCGGGCATAAGGTGGCGGTTGGACACGTATCCCCGGGCTATCGTACCAAGCGAACGACGCAGGGCAGGGTCGCCAATCAGCGTCTGTAGCCTGGTGGCAAGCGCTTCGGGTCCTGCTTCGACCTCGGGGTAGTTGGCCGGCGCCAGAACATCGCGGACACCGGGCCTGTTCTGCGCAACAACCGGAACTCCGCTGGCCTGCGCTTCAAGGTAAATCATGCCATATGCCTCATTCACGCCGGGCCACACTAAGATGGACGCATTTGCGTATAAGTTTTGCAGGGCGTCACGATCCAGTTGCCCAAGAAACCGGACCTTCGAGCCAAACAGTGTCATAAGGTCTTCGATCTCAGCCCGCGCAGGTCCATCCCCTGCAATATCCAAAGCCCAATCCCCGTTCAAATGCGACAGGGCCTGCGCCAGCAGTTGGTACGACGCCAGTTTGTCGCCATGCCGCATCATTCCCACCGTCAGCATCGGCCCGTCACATGAGGAAGCGGGCGGCAGGCTCGAGATTGGCAAAAAGGGCGGCAATTCGACCAGACGCTGATCCTCGAATTTTTCACGTTCCAGCGTGATAAGATCGTTGGCCGTGTGGTAGAAAACGACGTTCGCCGCGTCGCAGGCATCATGTGCGGCTTGCGCAAAGCCGGACCATGGGCCGCGTAACCTGCTAGTCGCACGGGTACTTTCCAATTGCACATAAGGGATGCCCCGAGCGGCGCACACTTTAGGGCCCAGCAGATCGGGGGCCTTGTAGTAGTTGTGATAGGTCACCCACAAATCCGTGTCGTGGGTCATGTCCGCGATCAGTCGCCGGGCCTCGGCATCGGCGTCAGAGCAGAGACGTTGTTGAACCGCCGGATCGCCCGTTTTGTCATAAATGCGCAAGTCCGAGACGAGATCGACATCATCACCCTGTGCCCCGATCGCCCTGATCAAATTGCGTGCCATTTCCCTGTCGCCCGACGGCACCGGGCTGTCCGGAGATTTCATCGGTGAGAAAAAGGCGACGCGGGCCATCAGTCTTTGCCCGCGCCCAACGCGCTGAGCCGTTTGGACAACAGGGCTATGCCGGGGTCCATGCGGAACTCGGCGATCAGGCGGGAATAGGCAGCGTTGGCCATAGATGCAGTACGCTCAGGAGCGGCGGCCAATTCGGTGATCGCGCTGGCAAGTGCGGCCGGGTTGTCGTCGGACAAAACGCCGTGCGTCCCGGTTTCTATGAATTCCGGAATGGCGGAAACCGGTGTCGACAGGATCGGTAATAGCTGAGATGCTGCCTCCATCAGAACATTTGGCAAGCCGTCGCGATCTCCGTCAGCCGCGATCCGGCTGGGCAGCACGAACAGATCAGAGCCGCGCATCGACTCGATCACTTCGGGCTGGTCACAGGCCCCTTTCCAGGTGATCCGGTTCGCGATACCTTGGGCCTCAGCCCGTTCGCGCAGCGCATCACCAAGCGCACCGCCGCCAATATGTATCCAGTGCCAGTCCAGCGAATTGGGTAGCATGGCGAACGCATCGATCAGGCGATCAAAGCCCTTTTTTTCGACCAGACGACCGACTGAGAGCATGTGAAACGGCCCATCCGGTGCCCGAGCTGCGCGGGTCGGTGGGTCGGGAAAACGGTTCAGGTCCAAGCCATGATAGATCAGATCGACCCGCGCCGGATCATCGGCCAAACTGCGCAAGTGTTCGGCCCCGATGGCAGTACAGGTTGCGCCAAAAGCGGCCCCGTGCGTGCTGGCTTGTAGTTTCTCGGCTTTCTCCCAGTCGGGTGACGTCCAGATGTCCTTGGCGTGTGCCGAAAAGCTCCAGGGCAGGCCGCGCATGATGGCGGCATAGCGTGCGACTGACGACGGTGTATGCATGAAATGCGCATACATCACCTGCGTTTCCTCGGGCAACTCAGCGGCCAGAACGCAGGCCTGCCCGAACCGACGGATGCGGTTATGCGTGGGGTCACGACGCAGGTCAGAACGCCAGACCCGGTAAGCCTCGGTATAGCTGGGCAGGGTCTGCGCGAGGTGGCGCGCGGCCCAGACGCGATCAGGTTCTTCGTACAGGTACTCGGGCAGGTAGTGGACCTGTCCCTTGAACCGATCATGCAGTGGATGGTGTTTGATGTCGGTCGGGTGGCGCAGGGACCAGATGTCAAAGCTGTGGCCCGCGTCCTGCAAGGCGACCAGTTCCTGTGCGATAAACGTCTCGGAAAGGCGCGGCCATCCTTTGACCAGCACCGCGAGCTTGGGTTTTTCTAACGTCATCCGGTGGCTCGTTCCCGTTCCCCACCAAGCAGCGCGTCCACGCGGCTTGTGACATAGTCGAGACCATCCAGCAGGCCGTCGCGGATTGCCTGAGAAGGCAATGGCTGATCGGGCAGATTCCGAATTGCCGTAATCATCGTGTCCGCCGTCAACCCGTCACGGTTTTCGTCCAGCATTCTGACAAGTCCCAGGCCCTCGGCCCGTGAGGCGCGGATCCACTGTTCCAGCCGCGGTGTCGTGCGTGGAACGATGACGGCGCGTTTGTCGAACGAGAGCACCTCGCAGAACGTATTGTAGCCGCCCATGCAGACCACACCTGCAGCGCCGGCAAACAGCGTTTCGATCTGCGATTCAAAGCCAACAGCCGTGACCCGACCATTCAGCGCAGCAACGCGGGTTTCGAAATCGTCCCGCAGCTCGCCCGACAGGAAGGGGCCGTAGACAAGGACAGCGCGCGGTGACAGGTTGGGGTCTTTTTCATAGGCGCACAAAACCTGGTTCACCATGGCTTTACCGTCGCCGCCGCCTCCCGGCGTAATCAGGATGTAGGGCTGTTCCGGCGGATCGCCTATCGGGCCAAGGTCGCGGCGCAAATAACCAGTCCAATGGATACGCGACTGCGCGGCAGCGCTGAGCGGCAGGCCCTCGGTCGGATCATAGATCGAGCGCAGCCCGTACACCCAGATTTCGTCGTAGAACCTTTCGGTTGCTGCAATGGCTTCTTTCCGCTCCCACTCGGCGGCCAACACTTCGGGTTCATCCAAAACGTCACGCAGGCCCAGGACCATTTTGGTGCGGCGGGACCGCAGTAAATTTTCCAGGGTGGGCAACAGCTCGCTGCGGAAACCGGTTGGTTCCTTGTCGACGATAAGAACGTCGGGATCGAATTGCTGAACCGCCGTCTGGATCAGACCCGCCCGCAACTCTGTCACTTCCTCGATGCCCATGCCAATTGTCTGGGATGCATAAGACCCGTCGGCGCGTTTGGTCACACCTGGCAAACGCACGTGGTCGACGCGACGCGGAAAGGTGAACCGCCCGGCCACGGGTGACCCGGTCAGGATCAGCGCCGATGCCGATGGGTCAGCCTGCGTCATCGCACCAGCCAGTGCACGGGATCGGCGCAAGTGACCCAACCCGAACGTATCGTGGCTGTAGAACAAGATGCGCGGCGCACGGCCGGTTGTATCGTTTTGTCTTCCTAGGCTCATGCCTTTGCCCAATTCAGTGTTCCGGTGCAACTCCGCGCGCTTGCACCCGTATCGTATATATTTTTTTCAGCCGCGTGCAAAATCACTGATCCCACCAGTCGTTACCGGCTTGTATCGATTTTAGCCGTGGGTTTCGCATCGGCGCCCTGTTCTATATCAAATTTCCTGCCCATCCGTCATGATGACAGCGTCTGGTTGGTCATATTCAGTTTTTTCCGGGTTGCAAACACTTCTGTTCACAGCATGGTGCGGGGAACACGGCTTGATAAGATGTTGAGGCTGCGGGGGTTGAATATTTGAACCCGCCACCGGGCTTCGATAACCTGTGTTACGAATGGCGAACTGGAAAAATATCCGATGACACGAACATTGCTGGCTGGATTAACGTTTGTAATCTGGTCCCTTACTCTGGCGCTGGTCACCGGTGCAGTTGCGCAGACCTCTCTGATACCGGGGTACCCCTCAGCCGGGGGCAGCAGCTCGGACACAGCCAGCGACAGCGATCTGGCTACGGCGATCCGTTCCGCGACCGAAGCCGGGGCGAGTGTGATTGTCATCGACAGCACCGGGCAAATCGTGTCTTCCGGCCAGCAAAACAGTGTCACCCCCGAGGCTGCACCCGGGGATCCGATGGGCGACGGTTCGCAGCTCATGAAAGCACAGGAGCGGTTTTCGAGGTTTCGCGACTCGATGAATTCACGGCTTCAGGCGCTGCCTTATTCGATCTTCGAGGTGCAATACATCCTGCGTCAGACCAGTCCGGATGGCCGAATACAGACCTATGTCGAGGTCCTGTTCTGGAACGTTCTCTTCCTTTTGATCGGACGATGGTTGTCGATTGAAATCTACGGCAAGCGTATCGCAAAGCGAATCGTCGTCGCGCGATCCAAGGAAGATCCACAAGGCTATCGCGAGAAGATGCCGTTTTTGGTGTTCCGATTCCTGATGGGGATAGGCGCCACGATTTTTGCCATGGTGATGGCGCTTATCGTCGGTTTCGTGTTTTTCGGCGAGGCTGAGGACATCTCGATCCAGTTCACGGTCACAGCAATTTTTACCGCCTTCTTCCTGTCGCGTACGGTGTCTGATCTGTGGCGCATGGTTCTATCCCCGTATCTGAGCCAATATCGCTTGCCGCCGTTCTCGGACCGAGACGCCAAACGCCTGTATATCTGGGCTTCGGCGCTGGCGACCTACGACATTACCGTGGTGCTTTTTGCCACTTGGGTAGCTGATTTTGGGCTGAACTATAACGTCTACGCCTTGGTCTATGGCGGCCTGACCATGTTTGGTGCGATCGGCAATGTCCTGATGATCCTGTTCAATGCCCGCGCCATTTCGAACGCTATTCGCGGCGGGCGCTCACCGGATCAGGTGTCGTGGATTCTGCGCCTGATCTCGTTCGCATGGGCGCCGGTGCTGATCCTGTACATGGTGTTCAGTTGGTTCAAACTGGCCGTCGACCTTGTGCTGGAAAATCAAAACTCGATCCCGATCGTGGCCAGCAGCTATGCCATCTTCATGTCGGTCGTGGTTGCCTATGGGGCCATGAACTATCTTCTGGAACGGTATTTCAATCGCAACAACCAGCTTGACGCGATGAATGCCGATGCTGATGAGGCGGATGCCGAGGTTGAAGCGATCGAAACGCCGCAGGCCGAGATGCGCAAGCACTCGATCCTGACCTACGAAGATCTGGCGCGGCGGGTTGCCGGTATTCTGGCTTTTGTTGTCGGTCTGTATGCGTTGGTTGTCATCTGGAATCCGGATGCCAGCTGGAGCGAGGACCTGCCGATCGAGCGGGCGCTGGATGTGATGGTGATCCTCTTTATGGGCTATATCCTGTTCCATTTTTTCCGCATCGGGATCGACTCGAAGATCGCGCAGGAGATTGACGACGGCGGTGGTGAGGCTGAGCTGGGCGATGAAGGCGGAGAAGGTGGGCAAAGCCGCCTTGCAACATTGTTGCCTTTGTTCCGGGGCGCCATATTAGCTGTCGTTGTTGTGACCATAGCGCTGATTGCACTGATGGAATTGGGTATCAATGTCAGTCCGCTATTCGCGGGTGCTGGCGTTGTGGGCCTGGCCGTGGGCTTTGGGTCGCAGACATTGGTCCGCGATATCTTTTCGGGGGCGTTCTTCCTAATGGATGACGCGTTCCGCAAGGGTGAATACATCGACATCGGTGACGTGAAAGGAACGGTCGAAAAGATCTCGGTCCGGTCGTTCCAACTGCGTCACCATCTGGGCGCGCTGAACACCATCCCCTTTGGTGAGATCAAGGTTCTGACCAACTATTCCCGCGACTGGGTGATCATGAAACTGCCGTTACGGGTGACGTATGACACCGATGTCGAGAAGGTGCGCAAGCTGATCAAGAAGTTGGGTCAAGAGTTGTTGAGCGACCCGGTGATTGGCGACAACTTTATCCAACCGCTGAAGTCGCAGGGCGTGATCGAAATGCAGGACTCTGCAATGATCATTCGGGTCAAGTTCATGACCAAGCCGGGCGATCAATGGCTGGTGCGCAAGAAAGTCTATCAGGATATCCGCGAATTGTTCGCCCGCGAAGGCATCAAGTTCGCACACCGTGAGGTCACCGTGCGCCTGGCCGAAGGCAAGGACCCCGAGGATCTGACACCCAAGCAGCGCGAAGCTGTAACGGGTGCGGTGCAGGCGGCGATTGACGAGGATTATCTGGACGATATCGGTCCGGGTGGGGACGATCGCTGACGGGGTCTCCCGCCCCTTTGGGTGACGTCTCTGGCGAGACGAGACCCAAAGCGTTGGGCCGGGCCGCGCGTACCGCGCGGCGGTTAGCTCAGGTGATGGCCGTGGCCCAGACCGGAGCCGACGTGCCTAGTTTAGGTGCAGGCTTGTCCCAGAACATCTTGGCGGCGCCCACCGTCAGAGCGGGTTTCAGGCGGTGACCGGAGCCCCAGCCTGATTCTTCGAGAGCTTGGCTGTAGTCTGACGGGCTGGCACCGTCGATGACCTCTTTCGTGTCGGACTTGCCGAGAATGGCCAACAACTCGGCCGTGCGTGCGAGCGAGAGCTGGCCCAGCATGATCGCGTTGCCCGAGGCGGCCTCAGCCAAGGCGGACAGCACGGCGGCGGCCATCAGATAGCCGGTTGCATGATCCAGCGCCTGAACCGGCAATGGTGTTGGTTTATCCGCATTTGCCCAGTCACGGCCTGCATCTGCGATACCTGCGCTCATCTGGACAAGGCTGTCGAACCCGCGCCGCGCGGCCCATGGGCCTTGCCAGCCATAAGCGTCTAATGTGACTTCGACCCGGTTTGGGGCCAATTCATCGCGCTTGGCCCTGGTCAGGCCGAGCGCGTCCAAAGCACCGGGGCGATACCCATGGACGAACACATCGGCCTGTGACAGCAACTCCTTCAGCTTTTCCAACCCTGAGGGCGATTTCAGATCGAGGTAAGTGCAGGATTTACCTAATGAGATGTCGGGTATGACACCGGGCTCGTCCCAACCGGGCGGGTCGACACGCAGAACGTCAGCACCAAAACCGGCGAGGGTTCGCGTTGAAACCGGCCCAGCCAGCACGCGCGTCAGGTCGAGGACGCGCAGCCCTGCCAAAGGGCGCTCAACCGTGGCCTCGGATCGATCTCGCAGTTTGATCTGTCGCGGGCTGTGCCAACCGATCAGTGGATCGCGGGACACGGCCCGACCTTGCGGATGCTCTAACCACACTGCCCGGCTACGCATGGCTGCGGAAACGCCACCCTGGGCCACGATTGCCGATTCCAGCTCGCTGGCGGACCATCGCCGCACCGCTTGAGAGACCGCGTCCCGATCTGCTTTGACCTCAAGAACTTTTAGTGCCGCCGCCCGGTGGCGGGGTAGGTTGGTGTGCAGCCTGATCCAGCCATCCGCAGTCTGGTAGTCGCCTGCTATCGCATTCCAGAGACTAGGCATCTCCCAACCATTGGGCTTGAAGGAATATTGATACCAAAGCGAGGCCAGCCGGTGATCCACAGACACGTCCGGCGCGCTGGGCGACAGGTTCAGCGCCGTCGTCAGACGTGCCAGTTCCTGACCCACCGCGCCAAAGGTTGCCGTCGCCAGTTCAGATACCGCGTAGACGCTGGACCAAGCCCCGGTGCCCGTTTTGCGGTATCCGTCGGTTGCAGGAAGGGCCGAAATCAAGCTCATTGCTGGTATGGATCCAGACTGTCACGCAGCCCGTCACCCAGGAAATTGAAGGCCAGCACAATAACAATGATCGGCAGCATCGGGATTGCCGTCCAGGGGTAGATCTCGATCGAGGCCAGGTTCTGCGCGTCGTTCAGCATTACACCCCAGCTGACGGCCGGGGCCCGCAGGCCAAGGCCCAGGAAGCTGAGCGCGGTTTCCCCGAGGATCATCGCGGGGATCGACAACGTAGCCGAGGCGATCAGGTGAGACATGAAGTTCGGTAACAAGTGCTTGCGGATCACACGGCCAGAGCTTGCACCCATCATCTCGGCGGCGCGGACGTATTCCTCTTCCCTTAAGGACAGGAATTTCGCGCGTACGGAACGGGCGAGGCCGGGCCAATCGAGAATCCCGAGGATGATCGAGATGATGAAGAAAACAGCAACCGGGCTCCAGTTTGAAGGCACCGCCGCCGATAGGGCAAGCCAGAGCGGCAGTTCAGGTAGCGAGCGCAAGACCTCGATCACGCGGTTGATGACCCAATCGATCTTGCCGCCGAAATACCCGGCGATTGATCCAAAAAAGATGCCAAGGGTGAACGATACCGAAATCCCGATCAGGCCGACCGTCAGCGACAGCTGCGCGCCATATAGAATGCGGCTGAACACATCGCGGCCCAAACGATCGGATCCCCATAGGAACAGCGTTGCGCCCTCTGGCGCGCAGAACAGGTGGGTGTCTGATTTCACAAGACCTGCAAGCCTGTACTCGGCCCCCTCGCAGAAAAAGCGGATCGGGCGAGGGTCTTCCGTGTCGGGAACAAATTTCCACTGAAAGGTCTCAAGATCAGCTTCGGCCACGATCGGATAGACATACGGGCCAATGAAGGAGCCATCGTGGAACCAATTGATGCTTTGTGGTGGGGCGTAAAGGTGTTCGCCGTTTCGTTCATTCGGGCCATAGGGGGCGATGAATCCAGCGAAGGGCAGCATCAGGTAGCAGAACAGTAGGAAGACGCCTGAAATCAAACCCAGCTTATGGGTTTTGAACTTGCGCCAGACCAGAACCCAGTTGGGTGCGTCCAGATCTGCGCGCTCTAACTGTTGCAGGGCGGCATCCGCGTCGAAAGGTGCATCGTCGACAAAGCGACCGTCGGTGTGTTTGGTCACGCTTCACGCCCCTCGTACCGAATACGCGGGTCCAACATGACCAGCAAGATATCAGAGATCATGGTGCCGATCAGTGTCAGCAAGGCCACGAACATCAGAATGAAGGCAGACAGAAATTGGTCCTGGGTTTTGAGTGCGGTCAGCAAGGTCGGGCCGATGGTTTGCAGGCCAAGCACGACCGACACCAGAACCGACCCGGATACCATCGACGGCAGCAGGTTCCCGATATCCGCAACAAAGGGGTTGAATGCCACGCGCAGCGGATATTTTGTCAGCATTCGCGATGGCGCCATACCCTTGGCAATGGCCGTTTCCACATAAGGTTTGCCCAGTTCATCCAGCATGTTCGCACGCAGGCGCTGCATCATGGCTGATGCGCCAGATGTGCCAATGACGAAAGTCGGCACGATCAGGTGGACAAGAATGGACTTCAACTTTTCCCAGCTCATTGGTTGACCTTCGAAGGATGGGTCCATCAGGCCGCCGATGGGCAGGTTGAAGTAGCGGTGTCCGTAATAGAACAGGATCAACGCTAGCAGGAAGTTGGGCGTCGCCAGACCAAGATAACCAACAAAGGCCGACGTATAGTCGATCCAGGTTCGCGATTTTGCCGCGGCGAGTACGCCCAGCGGTAGGGCAACGGCATAGACGAACAGGATAGCGGCCAGGTTGACTACAACAGTCAGCCATAGGGTATCGCCAACGATCTCGGCCACGGGGCGGTCGAATTCAAAAGACCAGCCGTAATTGCCCTGAAGAAGACCCTCAAACCCGTGCGGTCCGGGCCAGAAGCCCATCCAGACCAGGTACTGTTCCCATATGGGGCGATCCAGGGCGTATTCCGCGCGCAGGAATTCAGCCTTGGCGACCCCGGCAGATTGGCCCGAGGCCTGCAATTCCGCGATCTGATTGCTCAGATAATCGCCGGGTGGCAGGTTGATGATCACGAAGATCAGAACCGACACCACCAGCAAAGTCAGCAGCATCGTGAAAAAGCGATACACCGCATAGCGCAGCATTACCATTTAGCTGCTCCTGATTAGTCGGCGAAAAAGAATTCGTCGGGGCGGTGAATGCCAAAATGTGCGCCGGGCTCCCATGCCCACATACCTTGTTCGGGCACGTTGCGCAGACGGTTGGACACCACGATGGGCTGTGGTGCGCCGTTAAGAATTCCGATGGCGAAAAGCTGGTCAGCGTGGATTTTCAACATCTCGGTCCAGACTGCCTTGCGCTCTTCGTCGGTGGTGGCAACCTCCCAATCATGGGCCAGTTGCATCAGACGCTCGGCTTCGGGCATGTCAGGCGCTTCACCAACATCGCCGCTGGTCTGGTAAAATTGTCCCCATTTGGGCCAGGCCAGAAACACCTGATCCGTAGGGGCCAAATATGCGGGGGATGTGTGCGCCTGCGGGATACCGTCATCCCAGCCAAACCATACCGAGGCCATGGTGTTGCCTGAAAATACGCGGTTGCGCAGAATGTCCCGGTCCAGTGGGCGCATGATCAGGTCCACACCGATTTCGCGCCATGTATCCGTGACGATCTGAAGCGCGTTCTCAACCTCTTGCCGTTCTCCTGCGGTTTCGATGATCAATTCCATCGGGCGGCCATCCGGCAGCAGGCGAATGCCGTTTTTATCGCGCTCGGCCAGGCCAGCTTCGTCCAGTAGGGCGTTGGCCATCTCAACGTCATACTGCGCCCAGGCTTTTGCGTTTTCCTCGTCATAGAACGGAGACGCGGGTAAAACGGACATCGCACCGGGATGGGCCAGCTTGAAATAGAGCGCTTGATTGATGGTTTTGCGGTCGATAGCCAGGGACAGCGCCCGCCGAACACGAACATCGCGCAGAACGTCGCGCCAAACTTCATCCGAGTAGTTCAGGTTCGGGTAGATCGCGATTTGAGATGCGACACCGGTCTTCCACAGCAGAGTTTTGTAGTCTCCGCCGGCTTCGCCCTTTTTCAGGATAGATGCATCGCGAAACGCCAGACCGCGCCCCTGCAGATCAGTCTCGCCAGCATTGGTCTTGGCCGCGACCAAGCCAGCAGCGACGATTTCCATCTCGACGACGTCGATATAAGGCAACTGAACGCCGTTGGAATCGATGCGGTGGTAATATGGGTTGCGAACGAAATTGTGGCGGATCTTCTTGCCCGAACTTGCATTCAGCCAAGGCTGCAGCGTCGGGAGTTCGTGGTTGTCGAACTTGTAGAGGTTGTCCAGTTTGTTGTGCAGCGCCGCCCAGCTTTTGACCCGTGCGTCTTCGACCTGAAAGGCGAGGTCTTCAGCATCTGCGAATTTCTCGTGATACTGTTTGAGGAATTCAGACGGCCGGTAGATGAACGGCGGGCGCGCTTGGGCCAGCGACTGCAGAAAATCAGGATTTGGGTTTTCCCACTCAAAGACAATAGTTGTCTCATCCGGGAAGGTCACGGTTGGCGTTTTTCCTTCAACAATCAGGAAATCAGGTGGGCCAGACGGGCTGAGCATTTCATTGTTGGCAACGTCTTCCCACCAATAACGAAAGTCTTCGGATGTGAACGGCGATCCATCAGACCACTTGTGCCCGTCACGCAGATGCAGTGTGAACTTTCGATTACCTTCGTTTTCATAGGACCCCAGCAGATCAGGGACGATTTCGTAGTTTTCGTCAAACCCAACCAATCGAGCATACCCGTAAACGACCATCTGGCGGATGTCTTTTGACCGGGTCACCATTGTGCGAAGCGTGCCGCCAGGGGCACCAAACTCGCGGCCTTTGGCTGCCAGATCCACGATCAGAGGTTCGGCCGGCAGGCGCTCAGCGACCGGCGGCAGGTTCCCGGCGCTGACCTCGGCTTTCCAGAATTCGCTTTCCTGAGGGGTCGGTGTTCCTGCCGTGGCGGGCAGAACCAAAGTGGCGGCCAACGTGGCAGCCAGAATAAGCGGGCGAGTGGTTTTAAACATGGCATCGTACCTTATGGCCGGGCTCCATCTCTACCAGTGAGGGTATCACGGAGTCCGTAAATCGGAAGGTGTCATCCCAACTGTCTGGTGAACCAGCGCCCAACGCAACCAGTTTAAGGTCGATGGGCCGGTTTATGTCGGGTTCTGGTTGGGCGGCAATCAGCGCCTTGGTGTAAGGGTGTCGGGGGTTATAAAACAGCGTCTCGGGCGGGGCCTGTTCGACGACAAGACCCCGGCGCATCACGGCCACTTCGTCGGCAATGCGCGCCACAACCGCAAGGTCGTGAGAGATGAACAGGTAGGACAGGTTCAACCGGTCCTGCAGGTTTTCCAGCAAGGTCAGGATCTGTTCCTGAACCGATACATCCAGTGCCGATGTCGGCTCGTCACAGACAATCAGCTGCGGGTCCAGCATCATCGCCCGCGCAATTGACAGGCGTTGCCTCTGTCCGCCGGAAAAGGCGTGTGGATAGCGTTTGAGCATATCACCATTCAGTCCCACACGCTGAAGCATCTCGACCGCTTTGTCCCGCTGTTCGGCGGTCGAACCAATGGAGTGGATTTCCAAAGGCTCGGTCAGCGCGTCTTGAATGCGCATCCGCGGACTGAGAGAGCTGTACGGGTCCTGAAAAACCATCTGCGCCTTGCGTTGAAAGGCCGTGCGCTGAGAGCGGTTCATGTGGTGCACAGTGATCGGGTCTTCGCCAGGCGCGGTGCGAAACAGAACCTCGCCACCCGGATCGGGCAGTTCCGCGCCAAGGGCGATCCGCGCGGCCGTTGTTTTGCCCGAGCCACTTTCGCCGACGATTGCCAGTGTTTTGCCGCGGGCCAGATTCAGATCCACACCTCGGCAGGCATGGATCAGCTTGTCCCCCTGCCAGCCCCTGCTGGACCGCATGGTGTAGGTCTTGGACACCCCCTTCATCTGTAGAATGAGGTCATCATCCGGCATCGGCAGCCCGACCGAATCTTCGTCGGGAATTGCAGGGGCCGCGTTGAACAATTGTTGTGTGTAGGGGTGCGCCGGGGCGCTTAGGATCGGGGCGGCTGCCCCTGCCTCCATCACACGGCCCTTGTGCATGACAACGACCTGTTCCGCCATATTGGCAACCACACCAAGATCGTGCGTCACAAGGATCAGAGCCATTCCTGTCTCGCGCTGTAGTTCCTTGATCAGACCAAGCACTTGCGCTTGTGTCGTTACGTCCAGCGCGGTCGTCGGCTCGTCCGCGATCAGCAGTTCTGGCTTGGAAACCATGGCCATCGCAATCATGGCGCGCTGGCGCATGCCGCCCGACAACTCGAACGGGTAAGAATCATACGCACGCTGCGGATCAGGAAAGCCCACGCGTTCGAATTGGGTCAGGACCTCTTTGCGGGCCTGCGCCTCGGACGCGCTCCGATGCAGCCACAAGACCTCGCTGACCTGATTGCCGATCTTGTGCAACGGGGACAGGGATCGCATCGGTTCCTGAAAAATCATCGAAATCCGATTGCCGCGAATGTCACGCATCTGCCGCTCGCTGATCTTGGTCAGATCCTCGAAGCCTTTCGAATCGTTCAGGGTAATAGTGCCACTGCGGATTTGCGCGGCACGGGGCAGAATACGCAAGGCTGCCCGGCACGAGATGGTTTTTCCTGACCCGGATTCGCCAACCAGAGCCAATGTCTGCCCGGCCTCGACATCAAAGTTGACTCCTTTGACAACTGAGTCGCCCGCACCAAAACCGATGCTGAGGTCTCTGACGGACAACAACGCAGTCATGCGGGTTTTCCACCCGTTCGTCCGTGGTTCGACATCGGCGTATTCAACTCCCTGTGTTTTTTGACTTAGTCTCGCGCGGTTGTGCCTGTGTAGTCAAACCCGTTCTTGGGCCGAATTGTCGCGAAAATGTGAAACTTAGGCCAATTTACCTACACAAATCCTTGAGGATTTGTCATCACATGCGGTGTCGGCCCCAAATCATGAGCTGACTGATATCAAGGAGAGATTTCCCCGTGCCCGACAACCAAAGCCGCCTGGATCTGTTCATCGACCGCATGGTGTCCCAACGGGCCTGTCTGGATTTTGCCATCGCTCAGACCAATGGGATGCCAGGACCGGTGTTCGAACTGGGGTTAGGCAACGGGCGCACCTATCATCACATGGTGCAGTATATCTCAGGTCGACCTGTTTATGTATTCGAGCGCGCCGTGGCGTCGCATCCGGATTCCACGCCGCCCGAAGATCGGGTGATTTTGGGGGATGTGCGTGAAACACTACCGGCCTCGGTGAATCGGTTCGGAGCAACTGCCAGCCTGATCCACGCGGACTTGGGCGGCCACAACCGCAAAAAGAACGACGACTTCGCCAGATTTGTCTCACCATTGATCGAGCCGCTATTGGCCGAGGGTGGTTTGATGGTATCCAGCGACCGGATGTATTTCGATACCTTGACCGAAGTTTCCCTTCCTGAAGGGGCCGTCGAGGGCCGCTGTTTCATTTATCGCCGCTGACAGGGTGGGAGAACCTGATGCTTTTTTATGATTGTTCCACGGCCCCCAACCCACGGCGCGCGCGCATGTTCATTGCCGAAAAGGGTTTGGATATCGAAACCCGAGAAATCTCGATCGGCAAAGGTGAACAACTCAGTGACGACTTTCGCGCGGTGAACCCGAACGCAACCATACCCGTGTTGGTGACGGATGAGGGCATCGCGTTGACCGAGAATCTTGGGATAGCCGCGTACCTTGAGGCGCGGTTTCCCGAGCCACCGCTGATGGGGCGCACACCCGATGAAAAGGGGCAGGTTCTGATGTGGAACAGCATTGTCGAACAGCAGGGCGGCATGCCTGTCGGCGAGGCCTTACGCAACACGCATCCGGCCTTTGCCGACAGGGCGATTCCGGGGCCGGTGAACCACCCGCAAATCCCGGAACTGGCGCAGCGCGGGTCATCTCGCGTTGACCATTTCTTTTCGCTTCTGGAACAGCGACTGAGCGAAAGCGCGTTTATCGCAGGTTCAGATTTCACTCTGGCTGACATTTCCACCTTTGTCTTCGTTGACTTTGCCCGCGTGATCAAAAAGCGAATTCCGCAAGAAAACACAGCCACTTTAGCGTGGTTTGATAAGATCGCTTCCCGTCCCAGCGCACAACTTTGAAAACTGCCGCTCCAAGGCGGTTTCTTGGTAGGCGCAGAACTGTACAGAAATGTCTAGACAGATGTGAACAGTGCCTCTAGCGTCCCTCGTGAGACATGCAGGGGAGCGCAGGATGAATTCTCAGTATCGCGTTGTGGTCATCGGGGGCGGCGTCGTGGGCGCCTCGGTTCTGTATCATCTGGCCAAGTTTGGGTGGACAGATGTGGTTATGCTGGAACGGCGGCGGCTGGCCTCGGGGTCATCCTGGCACGCAGCGGGGGGCATTCACGCGCTAAACGCCGATCCGAACATGGCGTCGCTACAGGCCTATACAATCGATCTGCTCAGCGAGATCGAAAAGGAGTCTGGTCAGAATATCGGGTTGCACATGACCGGTGGTCTGACATTGGCCGGTACGTCAGAGCGATGGGAGTGGCTGCAGGCGAACTATCGCATTTTCCAATCCATCGGCATTGACGACTGCGAATTGCTGTCTCCGGAAGAGGCACAAAGACGTTGCCCCATCATGTCCACCGACGGCATATTGGGCGCGATGTGGGCCGACCGCGAGGGCTATATCGATACAACCGGCACGGTGCAGGCTTACGCGACGGCTGCCAAAAAACGCGGTGCTGAGTATTATGAGGAAACCAAGGTCGAGGAGCTGATCCAGACCGATGATGGCTGGCAGGTCATCACCGACAAGGGCACGATCACTTGCGAACACGTGGTTAACGCCGCTGGCCTGTGGGCCAAACAGATCGGGCGTATGGCCGGGGTGGAGCTGCCGGTTTCACCGCTCAAACACCACTATCTGATCACCGATACCGTCCCCGAGGTCGCTGAGGCAGATTTCGAGATGCCGATGACCGTCGACCTCGAAGGGTTCACCTATATGCGGCAAGATCAGAAAGGCGTTTTGGTTGGCATTTATGAGGTCGATCACGAACACTGGGCGATGGACGGTGCGCCGTGGAACTACGGTGAAGAGCTGTTTCAGGAACAGCTCGACCGGATCGAGAATGAGCTGACGCTTGGCTTTGAACGCTATCCGTCGATCCAGAACGTGGGCATCAAGACATGGGTAAACGGTGCTTTCACCTTTGCGCCCGATGGAAACCCGTTGGTCGGCCCGGTTCCCGGCAAGCGCGGCTATTGGTCGGCCTGCGCTGTCATGGCGGGCTTCTTGCAGGGCGGCGGTGTCGGCAAAACGCTGGCCGAGTGGATGATCCATGGCGAGCCCGAAGCGGATGCCTGGCCGATGGACGTGGCGCGTTTTGGCGATTTTGCGCAGAACAAGCGGTATATCCGTGAAACCACGGGCCAGTTTTATTCCCGCCGCTTTGTAATGACCTACCCAAACGAGCAACTGCCAGCGGGGCGGCCACTAAAGATGGCCCCAGCGCATGACGCGATGACGGATGCGGGCTGCAAATGGGGTGTTAGCTGGGATCTTGAAGTGCCGTTGTATTTCGCGCCGAAAGGGTTCGAGGAAACACCGACGCTCAAGCGGTCGAATGCGCATGATATTGTAGCTGACGAATGCAAGGTGATCCGCGAAGGCGTCGGCTTGATGGATATCTCGGGATTTTCACGGTTTGAGGTCAGTGGCCCGAATGCTGAGGTTTGGCTGGACAAAGTCATGGCCTCAAAACTGCCGGCGCCCGGTCGGGCGAAGCTGGCGCCGATGCTGGGTGAGAACGGGCGGCTCAAAGGGGACCTCACGGTGCTCAACTGGGGTGACGGAACCTGGTGGATCATGGGCAGCTACTACCTGCGGGCCTGGCACATGCGCTGGTTTGAAGATCACATGATCGACGGCGTTACTGTTCGTGATCTGGGCGAGGAATATTGCGGGTTTGCGGTGGTTGGTCCCAAGTCGCAAGCCGTGGTCGAAAAGTTGGCTGAACAGGACATCTCGGGTCTGAAATTCATGGGCTGTGGAGATTTTGACATCGGGTTGGTCCGCGCGCGCGTCGCCCGCATGTCGGTGACCGGCGAGAAAGGGTATGAGATCAACTGCCGCTACGGTGACCACATCAAGCTGCGCCGTATGTTGCTGGAGGCCGGTGCCGAAGAGGGCATTCGCGAGTGCGGTTTCAACGCGATGCTGTCAACGCGGCTTGAAAAGAGTTTTGGCATCTGGTCGGCAGAGTTCACGCAGCTTTACACGCCGGGAATGACAGGCATGGATCGACGGATCGATTGGGACAAGAATTTTGTCGGCAAAGAGGCCGCTGTGGCCGAGCGCGACGGAAACGGTCCGGCGCAGATACAGGTGACACTGGAAGTGGACGCCGATGACGCGGACGCAAGCGGTTACGAACCCGTTTGGGCGGGCGGTGAGCGCGTGGGCTTTGTAACGTCGGGAGGGTACGGGCACTACACTGGGAAGTCACTGGCAATGGCGTTGGTCAACCGCGACAAGGCCGCGCCCGGAACAGAGCTTTCGGTCCATGTGGTTGGTGTCGAGAGGCCCGCGAGGGTTGTCGCGCCTTCACCTTACGACCCGCAGGGCAAAGCGATGAGGGGCTAAGCATGATCGGACAAACATCCGAACGCGGGCGACGACGGCGCGGGCGAAGCGCCGAGGCCGCCCCTGCGCCCAGTCGGGACGTGAATTATCGCCAGTTGAAGAATCCCTTCCCGTTGATGGAGGTGTTCCCGGCTGACCAGATTGCGGATATGCACGAAACGGCTTTGCGAACACTTCAGGAGTTGGGCGTCAAATGCCTGCTTCCGGAAGCCCGGCGTCTCTTTGCGAAAGCGGGCGCGCGGATGGATGAAGATACCGAGATGGTCTTTATCGGCCGCGACATTGTTGAAGCCGCCGTTGCATCAGCACCGAAGTCGATTGCGTGCCATGCAGGCGCGCGGCTCAGGGACTTCACACTTGAGCTAGGTAGTTTGGTGTTTCAACCGGGGGCAGGGGCACCGAACGCGACAGATCTTGAACGCGGCCGCCGTCCCGCCACAGGGCAGGATTATCTGGAGTTCCTCAAGCTGACGCATCATTTTGATGTATTCCAGATGATCTCGCCTCAGGTCGAGCCTCAGGACGTTCCGATTCACCTGCGTCACTACTTCACTACGCAGGCGCAGATGGAGCTGACCGACAAGTTCCCGTTCTTTTTCTCTCGCGGAACGCCGCAGGTGATGGATTGCTTTGAAATGCTATCCATCGCACGGGGCCTGTCAGATGATGCATTTCAGGCGGGCGCACATTGCTACACAATCATCAATACGAACAGCCCGCGCACGCTGGACATACCGATGGCGCAAGGGCTGATAGATTTCGCCCGCAATGGACAGATGTCGATCATCACGCCGTTTACTCTGATGGGCGCGATGGCCCCGATTACTGTGGCCGGGGCGATTACGCTGTCGCATGCCGAGGCGCTGGCGGCGCTGACGCTGACACAGCTGACCAAGCCGGGTGCGCCGGTGTGTTATGGCACGTTCACCAGCAACGTGGATATGAAATCGGGTGCGCCCGCATTTGGAACACCCTCACATTTCCAGGCTTCGCTTGCCGCAGGTCAATTGGCCCGGCATCTGGGCCTACCTTGGCGGTCGGCTGCCGGATCAGCGTCGAACATCAACGATGTTCAAGCAGCGAATGAAAACCAGTTTGGTCTTTGGGGCTGTCTGATGGCAGGAGCGACAGTAATCATTCACTCGGCCGGTTGGCTGGAGGGTGGCTTGACCGTTTCTTTTGAGAAAATGATCTGCGATGCCGAGGTTCTGAACATGGTGGCCGAGCTTTGTGCAGGGGCGCAGGCAGGTACAGCCGAGATCGGTTTCGACACCGCCCTGAGTGAAGTTGAACCCAGCGGGCACTTCTTTGCCTCAAGCCAGACGATGGAGCGGTACAACACCGAATTCTATGAACCGCATTTGCACGATTATGCAAATTTCGGAACCTGGACAGAGCGCGGATCGATGGATGCCAATCATCGCGCGACGGCGGTTTGGAAGAGTATTCTGTCTGACTTCAAAGCGCCTTCATGTGACAGCGACCGCATGGGTGCCTTGCATGAGTTCATTGCGCGCCGTACCGCTGAGGGCGGCGCTCCGCCGGAGAGTTGAATGAGTACCAAGCCCATCCTGCACAGGGACGACCCCGAAGCCGAGCCTTTGGTCGGCAATATCAAGGTCACGCGTGACGACTGGCTGAACGTGGCTATGGATGTCCTGATCTCGGACGGTGTGGACCAAATCAAGGTCCTGAACCTGGCTGAACGAATGGCTGTGTCACGATCCTCCTTCTATTGGTACTTCAAATCCCGCCAAGAGCTTTTGGACGCCCTGCTTGCGCGCTGGCATGCGACGAATACAGCGGCTTTGGTCGCGCAGGCCAAGGCCCCGGCGGATACGATAACCGCAGCCGTCTGCAACGTGCACCGTTGCGTGGTGAATACTGAACTGTTCGATACGGCGCTGGACTTTGCCATCCGGGATTGGGCGCGCAAATCGGGGAAAGTACGCCGGGCGCTCGATCAGTCAGATGCGCGCAGGCTCGAAGCGCTTCACGCCATGTTCGCGCGGTACGGCTATTCAGAGGTCGAGGCCGAAACGCGCGCGCGCGTGCTGTACTATATGCAAATCGGGTACGATCTGGCCCAGCTGAATGAGCCAATGTCCACGCGGATCGCAATGGTTCCGCATTACCTTTATGTCTTCACCGGGGTTGAGCCCAAGCCCGAAGAAGTCGAAGAATTCAGCGCCTATTCAACGCGCTATTGGAAGGGAGAAGCCTCATGAGTCAACCTGACGCAATCATCATCGGAACAGGTGTGATCGGCGCGGCCATCGCCTTTGAAATGGCCAAAGCAGGCTGGAAAACCCTGTCGCTGGACCGAAACAGTCAGGTTGGCCACGGTTCGACCGCGGGGTCATGTGCTATTATTCGGATGCACTATTCGACCTTCGATGGAACGGCGTTTGCGTGGGAAGGTTACCACTATTGGCGCGATTGGGCCGACTACCTCGGCCTGCCCGAGGATGCTAATCTGGCGCAATTTCGCGAGACCGGCTGTCTGGTGATGAAGACCGATGCCAATGGCTTGCTTGACAAGCACATGAAGAACAGCGCCGATCTGGATTGCCCGTTCGAAGAATGGTCACCTGATAAAGTCAGTGAGCGCCTGCCGATCTACTCGCAGGACAGTTTCGCGCCGGCGCGCCGTATGGATGATCCGGAATTCGGGCACCCGAACGGGCGCAAGATGCAAGGCGGTGTGTTCTGGCCGCAGGCGGGATACGTCACCGACCCGGCTTTGTCCGCGCAGAACTTGATGGATGCTGCCAAGCTGCATGGCGCAGAAGTGCGCACTGGTGCCGAAGTGGTCGAGATATTGTCCAGCGACGGTCGGGTTTCGGGTGTCAAACTTGCCTCGGGCGAAGAAATCCACGCAAAAGTCGTCGTGAACGTCGCGGGCCCCGGCTCGGCGATCATCAACAAGATGGCGGGTGTTCTGGACGACATGACGATCGAAACCCGCCCCTTGCGGCAAGAGGTTGTGCACGTCCCCGCACCCGAGGGGTTTGATTTCGAAAACGACGGAACGATTGTCTCGGACAGCGATATTGCCTGCTACTGTCGACCCGAGCACGGCAACCACATTCTGGTTGGCTCGGAAGATCCGGAATGTGACCCGCATCAGTGGTGCGAGGATGATGTGGATTACAACCACGACTTCACCGACCAGTGGACAACGCAGGCCATGCGATACGCGCAGCGCGTCCCAAGTCTTGGCATCCCGTCCAAAACGCGCGGAGTTGTGGACCTGTATGACGCATCCACAGACTGGATTCCGATCTATGACAAATCCAGCCTGCCGGGGTTCTACATGGCCTGCGGGACCAGTGGGAACCAGTACAAGAACGCGCCGATCGCAGGCAAGATGATGACGGCCCTGATCGCGTATTGTGAAGGGGGCGCGGATCACGATGCGCAGCCGCTGCAATACGAACTTCCCTATATCGGGCGGAGCATTGATGTCGGGTTCTATTCCCGCAAGCGCCCGATCAACGAAGAAAGCAGTTTTTCTGTACTGGGGTAGTTAAGGAAAAAAATCGCTCTATCCTTCCGGGGAACTGGAAAAGGGCAGGGCCCAGAATGGCCGAACCGATGCATCGCGTTTTGATACTTGGAAGTGCGCCGGCCGCCGCTGCAGCACGAGAGTGGTCGCGGGATCCGTTTACTCGCATTGTTGCCATCAACAACGCCTGGCGTATCCGCGACGATTGGGATTTCCTCGTCCATCCCGAGGACTTTCCTGTACGCAACCGTCCGGACATACTGGCGCGCGGTCAAAGCATCGTCGAGGCGGATGAATACGTTCCGCATCAAAACAAGTTCGGCGGATTTGTTTACGCCGGCGGCACCATGGCGTTTACGGTGGGCTACTGGGCCTTGGCCGCGCTTCAGCCAGCCGTTTTGGCCTTTTTTGGCTGTGACATGATTTACCCAAATTCCGGCAAGACCCATTTTTACGGCAACGGAGCAGCCGATCCTTTGCGCGCTGATGTGACGCTGCGATCGCTCGAGGCAAAATCCGCCCGACTGGCTTTGTTTGGTGCCGCGCAGAACTGCCGCGTGGTTCGACTGTCGCAGGGTGAAAGCCGGCTGGTCTTTCCTTCGGTGACGACTGACACCCTAATGTCTGCCGCACGGCCTTCGACAAAGGGTATGCAAGCGGCAGTGCAGGCGGAGGCACAGCTTAATTACTTTGTTCCGTCTGGTCGCTACTGGATGGAAGAGGAACGTTTTGACGCCGCTAGAATTGACCATTTGGATCGAATGTGGCTGGACGCGTATTGTCCGCAATCCCTTGAAAACGTCGCCTGAAGCAATCGCTGATCAGGTCGCGAATTCAGCCCAGGCCCAGACCATGGCGATGTATGTCAGGTTGTGCAGGCACTGGTCCAGTCCTGCAGCCCGCCAAAACGCAGCCTGTGTCGGCATCAGTTTCTTTTTGTCTGAATAGCTGGCTTTGGCGAAATCAATATTGAAGTGAACAATCCATTCCAGTGCAGCAATGATCAAAATAAACGACCACGGCGCGCCAAAAATCAAAAAGACAATCACTGACCCGATGACGTGCACGCCCGCATGCTGCGCGCGGCCCAGGTGGAAATACTCACCGCGCCCTGCCAACATTTTCGGAGTCTGGAGAAAAAAATCCGCAAACATATGTTTGATCTGCAACAAGCAGAGCATCAATAGCACTGCGCCTATACTGGCAGTCAAATGAGTCCTCCCGAAATCGTCCCAAACGGAGTCTAGGCACTAATCTGTGGTTGCGCAAATGAACTTGTTCACACTCGGCAATTAACTGATCAAATTGGAAACTATTTGCCTCTTTTGGCTGGACTAAGGTAAATTCAGAGTGTTGGGTTTACGGCACTTTCGTCAAGATCGTTTCAGTGATCCGTAGTAGGGGCAGGTTCCATAGAACGTTCAATTTTCCAGTTTATTTGGAAATACTCGAAACGCGACCAGTTGATTCTGCTGGCCGTGACCTCGACGTTGTTTCCACTACTTTATCTGACGCTCGAATTGCCCAAACGCATCATCAACGATGCGATTGGCGCGGCCAGCCCGGTTGTAGATGTCTGGGGTTATAGCCTGCCTCAGACGACATTCCTCATCATTCTGTGTATCGGGTTTCTGATCGCGGTGCTGGCGCATGGCCTGATGAAAATGCGCATCAACACAATGAAAGGCGTGCTGAGCGAGCGTATGTTGCGCCGGTTCCGGTATGTGCTGATCAGCCGCGCGTTGCGTTTCCCTCAACCTTATTTTGAGCGCGTCAGCCAAGGTGAGCTGGTGTCGATGGTCACCGCCGAAAGCGAGCCGATGGGCGGGCTCATGGGGGACGCGATCAGCCAACCGGTTTTGCAGGCGGGTCAGATGATCACCATCCTGTCCTTCCTGTTTCTGCAAAGCTTCTGGTTTGGGTTGGCGGCAGTAGCGCTGATACCTCTGCAAGCCTGGCTAATTCCGAAACTGCAGCGTCAGATCAACCTTCTGAACAAAAAACGCATTCAAGAGGTTCGCTTGCTGGCCGCCCAGATCGGCGAGAACGCCGCGGGCGCGTCCACTTTGCGTGCCAATGGCGGGTGGCGGTATCGCCGGGCGATGGTGTCCGAGCAGCTGGGGCGCCTGTTTGGTATCCGGTTCGAGATCTACCAAAAGAAGTTCTTTATGAAATTCATAAACAACTTCATCTCGCAGATGACGCCGTTCCTGTTCTATTTGGTTGGCGGTCTTCTGGTCTTGCAGGGGTCGGTTTCGCTGGGTGCATTGGTCGCTGCGCTGGCCGCGTATAAGGATCTCAGCTCGCCGTGGAAGGAACTGCTGACCTATTATAACCAGACACAGGACATGTCGTTGCGCTGGGACGTGGTGACGGAACGGTTTGCACCTTCCGGAATGCATGACGAAGAACTGTTCGATGGCGAACCCGAGGCCACGCCAAGGCTGAACGGTGACATTGTACTCGACCATGTCTCGGTCCGCGATATGGACGGCAATCAGGTTCTGGATGATTTGGACCTGTCCTTTCCCAGCGGGAAAATCATCGGGATCGCGGCCCCCAGCGAAGAAGATCGGCGCGCCATGGCCGAGTTGCTGACGCGAGAAATTTCGCCCAGCTCGGGCCGGGTGCGGATCGGTGAAATCCATTTGTCAGCGCTGCATCAAAGCGTCGTGGCCGCCCGTATTGGGTATGCTTCGTCACGGCCCGTAATGTTCCAGGGCACGCTGGGCGACAACGTCATGATGCCGATGCGGTTCAAGCCGCAGACAACCGAAATAAACGACCCCGGATATGATGAGACGTTGCGTGCCGGCAATAGCCCGGACCCCTTCAGGGCAAATTGGTTGGACCCGACGACTGCGGGATTGGACAGTGCTGAAGAGGTGCGCGACTGGTGGTTGAAACTGATTGACGGGATGGGTTCTGGCGCGACGCTGTTCCTGCGCGGGGCCGAGCAGGTGTTCGATGCCACCGAGCATCCCGAGCTGGCCGACAAACTGGTCGAACTGCGGCCTTTGGTTCAGGATGCGGTGAAAGCGTCGGGTCTGGAGCAACAAGCCCTGATCTTTGACCGCAACAGCTATAATCCTGCCTTGCCAGTTGCGGAAAACCTGTTGTTCGCCACCCCCAAAGTGCCTGTCACGCAGGAGCTTTTGGCGCAGCAGACCGTGTTCCTTGATCAATTGCGCGAATTTGGCCTGGATGAGACTCTGGTGAGCCTGACACGCGATGTGATTGAGATGCTGCGCCAGATTTTCGGACTGGACGGCACCGATCACCCGCTGTTTCGCAAACTGGGACTAGAGGCGCAGACCTATGAGGCTGCTGTCGAGCTGGTTGAAAAGACCCGGAACGAGGGCGTATCGGGGCTGAATGATGAACAGCTGGCAAACCTGCTGGCCGTTCCGTTCGTGATTTCGGCGGAACAGATTGGACCAGCCTTCACCGACGACCTCAAAGACCGCATTCTTGAGTTGCGGCATAGCCATTCCGAAAAACTGTTGGAGCGGTTGCTGGATGTATTTGTCCCGTTAGACAAAACGAAGTTCGCGCCTGGCTTGACGGTTCTGGAAAACGCTTTGTTCGGGAAGGTCAGTCAGATCGGCGGCGCCCGTTCGGACGAGGCGCGCAAACTGATCGTGGATGTTCTGAACAAAAACGGTGCGCGCCCGCTGGTGGTCGAGCTGATCTACGACGTTCCGGTGGCGCTGGGCGGTCAAAACCTGCCCGCGGTTTTTGCTGAACCTCTGTCCTTTACGCGCGCGACGATCAAGAAACCGGATATTCTGATCCTTGAGGACGCGTTGGCCAGTTATGATATGGCCTCGAAGGTGGCCGTTTACAAAAACCTCCGCGCGTTACTGCCGGATACCACAGTGATCTACCTGAACGACCAGTTCGAAAACCCGGGCGTATTCGACATGTATGTGGAAATCAGGCAAGGTCGGGTCGTCTCGGACGAAGGACCTGCGGACGTGGAAGAAGACAGTGCCGCCTCGGCTGACCTTTCGCGTAAGCTGCGCGCGCTGGAACAGACACCGTTGTTTTCCGGGCTGGATCGCCGGCAGCTGCGCCTGCTGGCCTTTGGCGCGCGCTGGTTCGATGCCAAAGCAGGAGAGGTTGTTTTCCTTAAGGACGATCAGCCAACCGACGGCGCCTATGTGGTGCTGGACGGGGAAGCCGGGCTGTACCTTCCACAGACCGACGGAGTGGATCAGTTGATTGCCACGGTCGGCCCCGGTGCCCTGGTCGGAGAGTTGGGCCTGATCCGCAAGGAACCTAGGGCGCTGAGCATGATCGCCGAGACGGAACTGTCGTGCCTGCGTATTGGTGAAGAGGAATTCCTGGCCGTGGTCGAAAATGATGCCGCAACCGCGTTCAAACTGTTGCAGGTGATTGCGGGCTATGTATCGAACTAAGGGTTATTCGTTGTCGGGGCTGCAGAACATATCGTAAAGAACGGCGATCACCTGCGCCGCGCCGTCGTTGTTCAGCGAGTAATAGATGGACTTTCCGTCCCTGCGCGTTGCAACAATGTTTTCAGCGCGCAGGCGCGCCAGCATCTGACTGACCGCAGCCTGACGGATACGCAACAAGGCCTCCAGCTCACCCACGGATTTTTCGCCGTCGGCCAGATGGCACAAGATCATCAACCGACCCTCATGCGCGAGCGTTTTCAGAAACGCAGAGGCCCGAGCCGCGCTTTCTTTCATTTCAGATAGCGCAGCTTCGGTTTGTTCGGTTTGGTCGTCTTCAAGTGTCACGCGTGGCCTGTTTAACACCTATGGGTTGGGTCAATGTGCCCCAAGACCTATTGGGTTGTCACCCCTCGGTTGCAGGGGCACCACCCTGAAAGGCGTTTCCGTTCACGTAATCACAGGGCTCTTCTTGCATTTGCAGATGCAGGCCGTCACCGTTGAAAGGGTGCGCGCGGGCAAGATCTTCGTTCACCTCAATCCCCAGTCCCGGTGCGGTCGGCGCGGGGACAAATCCGGCCTCAACCCGCAATGAGCTGTTGATGAGTTGATCGTGAAACGGCGTGTCTATGGTCTCAAGCAGCAGCAGGTTTGGGATGGATGCGGCCAAATGGATATTGGCGGCCCATTCAATCGGACCGGCGTACAAATGCGGGGCCATCTGGGCGTTGAAGACTTCGGCGATTGCGGCCACTTTCTTCATCTCCCAAATCCCGCCGGCACGACCCAGCGCGGGTTGCAGGATTTCTGCCGCCCCAGCCCGCAAAACGGCCGCGAATTCGGCCTTGGTGGTCATGCGTTCACCGGTTGCAACCGGGATCCGAACATTTCGCGCGACACGAGCCATATCTTCAATCATGTCCGGAGGTGTGGGCTCTTCGAACCAAAGCGGTGAATAGGGTTCAAGCGCCTGACCCAATCGGATTGCGCCCGCGGTGTTGAACTGGCCGTGGGTGCCGAACAGCAGGTCGGCTTTGTCGCCCACGGCCTCTCGGATCGCTTTGCAGAACGCAACGGACATCGAGATATCGGACATCGCAGGCATGTGCCCGCCCCGAACAGTGTAGGGCCCGGCGGGGTCGAACTTGACGGCTGTGAACCCGCGTCTGACCATTTCGGCGGCACATTCGCCCGCTTGTTCAGGCGACGTCCAGAAATCGTTCAGATTATGTTGAGGCAGGGGATACAGATAGGTGTAGGCCCTTATGCGTTCGTTCACCAATCCGCCCAACAAGGCGTAGACCGGGCGATCGCGATCTTTGCCCAGAATATCCCAACACGCGATTTCCAGCCCGGAAAAAGCCCCCATGACCGTTAGATCGGGCCGCTGAGTAAACCCACTAGAGTAGGCGCGGCGGAACATCAGCTCGATGTTTTCGGGGTTCTCGCCCAGCATATGCCGTTCAAACACGTCTCGAATGACATGGCGCATCGCCTCGGGGCCAACCGAGGATGCATAGCATTCCCCCCAGCCCGTGATCCCGGTATCGGTCGTGACTTTGACCAGTATCCAATACCGCCCGCCCCATCCGGGCGCAGGAGGGGCTGTGACAATGATGTCGAGGTCTTGCAGTTTCATCAGGTGGTCTCCTGCCCTGCCGGGTTAATCCCTGTCGAAAACGATCACGTTACGCTTGGCGGATCCGGTTTTGGTGTCCTCGATCGCTTCGTTGATCTGCGACAGCGACCATCGGCCCGAAATCAGTTCATCCAGTTTCAAGCGTCCCTGATCATAAAGGTCGATCATCCACGGAATATCCCGCTGAATGACAACATCGCCCATTTTCGATCCGATAAGACCCTGACCCAAGGCGGCCAGAACTACCGGCTCGTAGCTTGCCATATCCCCGGAATGCGGCATCCCGATCATGACTGCCTTGCCACCCGGGCCCAGGTAACGAGGGGCTTGGTCGTAGGCAGGAATCGCGCCGACGGTGATCAAAACGGCATCTGCGCCGCGACCCCCAAGCGCTTTGTAAGCGGCCTTCCAGGGGGCTTTCTGATCGGCTAAAACGCCGTGGGTCGCGCCGAATTCCTTGGCAATGGCCAGCTTTTCTTCGGTCATGTCCACGGCCACAATACGGCGTGCACCGGCGATGCGGGCGCCCTGAATTGCGTTCAGCCCGACACCTCCGGCACCGATCACAACCACATCCTGTCCGGGCCGCAGACCGGCGGCGTTGACGGCGGCGCCGACGCCCGTGATCACACCGCAGGACAGCAGGCTGGCAACGTCTTTGGGCATGGACTGTGGAATCCTGACGATCTGCCGATGGCTGACCACAACCTTTTCTGCAAAAGCTCCGCAGGCCATAGCCTGCTCCAGCAGTCCGCCATCTGCTGTGCGCAACGGCCCGTTGACCTTGTCATAAGGCGTTTCGCAGACAGTTGGTTTCCCCCCCGCGCAAGAGGGGCACGAGCCACATGCCCGGATCAGGGTAACGACAACCGGGTCTCCGACCTGAAATTCACCTGCCGAGTCGCCGACCGCAGTGATAATGCCCGCAGCCTCGTGCCCATAGACGGCAGGAAGGTGTCCGCCCCACGCACCACCGGCAAATGAAATGTCCGAATGGCAAATTGCCACCGCATCCAACGTCACCTCGACCTCATCTGACTTGGGCGGTGCGATCTGAATATCTTCAATGACCAGAGGTTCACCGAACGCCCGGCAAACGGCGGCTTTGATGGTTTGCATGCTGTCCCTCTCTCCCTTTGCGCTACGGTGGCGCGCTTATGGGGACGCTGCAAGGCGGAATCCGTCAAAGGGATGTCGTAGTTATGCCATGACCCTACGTGAACGGGAAAACACAAGAAGACAGATCACCATCATGACGAATGCCAAGAGGAATGGTGCGCCCGGCAAGTAGATCGCCGCGTCGGGCTTGATGAACTGAGCGAACACGCTGGTCATGAGCAACGGTGCGATGACCATCGACAAAGCGTGCAAGGATGTCAGTACACCCTGCAGTTCACCCTGTTGCGAGTCGGGCGTCTTGCGCGACATCAGGGCCTGCAGGGCAGGGGTCACAACCGCTCCGATCGCGGTGATCGGGATCAGCATCAGGGCAATGATCCCATTGGTCAGGAAGGCCAGAAGAAAAAAGCTAAACAGCTCGAACCCCATGCCGTAGATGATTGTGACGCGTTCACCCAAGTATTTGGTTGCGGGCCGGATCAGGCCACCCTGAACGGCCGCCATGCCGATTCCGTAGACGCCCAGTGACACGCCGATCATTTGTGGTGACCAGCCAAACCGCTCGGTTGTGAAATACGCCCAAATTGCCGGGTAGACATAGATCGAGATGGAGTACAGGAGATAGACCCACAGCATCGGCCGGATACCGGGCAACGCAGCAATCGCGCGCAGCGAGTTCACTGGGTTTGCCCGCCGCAGGCTGAAGGCCCGGCGTGTCTTGTCGGTGACCGTCTCGGGCATGACACATACACCGATGACGAAGGCCAGGGCAGACAAACCTGCGGCAGCCCAAAATGGTGCACGTGTGCCATATTCGCTCAGCAGCCCACCAAGTACTGGGCCAAAGACAAACCCGACGCCAAATGCTGCGCCCAATAGACCAAAGTTTGCAGCCTTTTCGTGGGGTTTCGACACATCCGCCATGAAGGCCGCCGCCGTTGCATGCGTGGCGGCCGTAATGCCTCCGACGATGCGCCCGGCCAACAGCAACCAGATGCTGCCCGCAAGTGCCATGACAACATAGTCCAGCGACATGACGAACAGCGAGACCAGCAATACCACCCGTCGCCCGTAAGCGTCCGAAAGGTTACCCAGAACTGGTCCGAACACGAACTGCATTGCTGCAAACGCGGTGCTGAGGATGCCACCCCAGATCGCAGCCGTCGCCAACGTGCCACCCTGAACCTCGACGATCAGTTCCGGCATGATAGGCAAGACAAGGCCGATGCCCATGGCGTCGATCATGACCGTGAGAAGGACGAAGAAAAACGGAAGACGCATTTGAACCGCAAGGATGATGATTTGGGCGGACCTTATCCGCGGACGATGCGGGTTGAAAGGGATGTGCTCAGACTTGTGACCCTGGCAGGTCTTTTGCGATTTTGTCCAACAATTCAGCCAATTTTTGCGGTTGTGCAAAGAATGGGGAATGTGACGTGTCAATCGTATGCCGCATCGCTTCGGGGGCGCTGCGGCTCATTTGTTCCTGGTATTCGGTCGGGATCGTCCGGTCATCGGTTGTCCGGATATATGCCTTGGGAACCCGGTCGAAATTGCCGGTCAGGGGCAGGGGGGTGTCCTGTGGTGCGATGGCTTGCGGGCACAAGCGCGCAAACGCGAATGGCAGTGTTTCGGGTGGGCAGTCGTGGTAGAACAGGTCATGCACCTTGCTTGGTACAACCGTATACGAGAGGCCGTCGGTTGATTTTTCGACCGCATCATGGATTGTCTGCCGGGGCGATCGTTTGCGCATTTCCACCATCGAAAGACCATCCTGCGGGACGTAGGCGGCAAGGTAGATAAGGGCGCGCATCGCCTCCGGCTCCGCCTCTGCCGCGGCACTGATCGGGTAGCCACCCCAGGAATGACCGACAATGATCGTATTGCGCGAGGTCGCATCCAAAATCGTGTCGCGACAGCTGTCCAACGTCACATCGGCAACGGGCGTCGGATCCGATCCGTGGCTGGGTAGGTCAATGGCACGGACCTCGTGCCCCAGCGCTTCCAACGCCGGGATGAGGTCGCGCCAACACCAGGCACCGTGGCAGGACCCATGGACTAATAGAAGATCGGCCAAACCAAGGCTCCTTCAAACATGTCCGATTTCGGTCAGAAAGCTGTGCAGCAATGCCGCGTATTCTGCCGGTTGTTCCACACAAGGCAAGTGCCCAGCGCGTCGCATCAGCTCGAACCGAGAGCCGGGGATCAGGTCAACGGTTTCCCGCACAAGATCCGGTGGGGTCGATCCGTCCTCGCTGCCGGCGATGCCGAGCGTCGGCAGGCGCAGGCCGCTGGTGGGGGTGTAGAAGTCTGTGCCAGAGATTGCCGCGCAGCAGCCCAGATAGCCATCCACTGGCTGGCGCACCATCATGTTGCGCCAAAGCAGATGCTCGGGCGCTGCGCGAAATGCCTTGGAAAACCAGCGCTCCATGGTTGCATCAGCCAGGGCCTCGATCCCGCCCTTTTGTACCGCGTCCATGCCGTCCTGCCAGATTGAAGGAATGCCGATCTTGGCTGCGGTGTTGGACAGCACTAAGGCGCGGACCTGATCCAGACGTTTTACGGCCAGTCCTTGTCCAATCAGCCCGCCGATCGAAAGGCCGACAAACACGCAATCGCGCACTTCAAGAAAATCAAGCAATCCTTCCACGTCCCGCACAAGCGCACCCATCGAATAGGGGGCCGGGGGTTGCGACGAAAGACCGTGCCCGCGCTTGTCAAAACGGATCACACGCAGCCCTGCGGGCAGGTGCGGCAACACATCGTCCCAAAGCCGCAGGTCGGTTCCCAAAGAATTGGCAAACACAATTGGCGCGCCGTCTGGATCACCATCGATCCGATAGTGGATTTGAACGTTTCCAATGTCTGCGATCTGCACGACTCAATCCCCTGGCGTCAATACGCCCACATTTCAGGTTGCCCCAGCCTAAACGACTTGTCAGGTCAGGTATTCCAGCGCTTTTCCAAAGACTTCGGGGTCGGCGTTGCCGCCCGATGCTACTACGATCACAGTGTCGCCCTCGATTTCCTCGGCGCGGAAAAGGGCTGAGGCCAACGATACTGCCCCGCCTGGTTCCAGCACGATCTTGAGGCGCAAAAACGCCTGCGCCATGGCGCGAAGCGCGTCTTCCTCGGACACCGACAAGCCCGGACCGCACAGCCTATTCAGGATCGGAAAGGTGATCTGGCCCGGTTCCGGCGTCAGGATTGCATCGCAGATATTGCCCGATGCGGCGTTGTTGCTTTGAATGTGCCCGGTTGCCAAAGACCGTTTGACATCGTCGAACCCCTGAGGCTCGCACGGGCGGGCGCGCAGCCCCGGCGCGTGGCCTTCCAGCGCCAGCGCAATACCTGAGGTCAACCCGCCACCGCCGCAGCACACCAGAACATCCGCCTTCTCGATACCCAAATCGGCCGTCTGCCGCGCCAGTTCCAGCCCGACTGTGCCTTGTCCTGCGATGACCTGAGGTTCGTCGTAAGGCCGGATCAGGGTCAGACTGCGTTGGGACGCCAGTGCCTCGCCAATTTCTTCGCGGCTTTCGTTCGCGCGGTCATACAGAACGACCTCACCCCCCAGCGCGCGGGTGTTGTTGATCTTTAGCTGCGGTGCGTCAGAGGGCATGACGATGACCGAGGAAATCCCGTGCTGCGCGGCCGCATAGGCCACGCCCTGCGCATGATTGCCCGAGGAATAGGCGATGACACCGCGCTGCCGGTCCGCATCACCAAGGGCCGATATCGCCGACCAGGCCCCGCGAAACTTGAAGCTGCCGGTATGTTGCAAACACTCGGGTTTCACCAGCACGCGGCGGCCCGCGATTTTGTCCAGAAACGGCGAGGTTAGAATCGGTGTCTCGCGAACATGCCCTCTAAGGCGCTCGGCGGCGGCCTCGATCATTTCAAGTGTGCTCATGCGGTGACCAGTACCTTGCGAATGAGTTCTACCGACTGTGGTTCATCCAGAAACGGGGGATGACCACGGTCGGGTATTTCTGTCGATATAAGATCAGGGTGGCGGTTGTGCATTTCAGTCAGCGTGTCTTTGCCCAAAATATCCGAATTTGTGCCGCGAATGACGCCGGTTGGAATGCTCTGCAGTGCTTCAAACAGGGGCCACAGATCAGGGGCGGGCCCTGCAGCGGCCTGTTCCAGAAGCGCTGTACGCAGCGCAGGATCATAGCTGAGGGTCAGACCATCAGGCGTTTCGTCGAATTGGACTTCCGCCTGCTGCCGCCAACGCGCTAGTGACACGCCGGGAAATTGGGGCCCCAAGACGTGCTGCAACGCCCGGGCCGCCAAATCATATGTTTTGGAAACGGGCTGCTTGCCGACAAATTCCATGATCTTGGCGATACCCGATGGTTCCAGCACCGGACCGACGTCGTTCAAAACAACGCTCAACAACCGTTCGGGATGGCTGGCGGCTAGCGCCATGGCAATCAGCCCCCCACGCGAGGTGCCGATGACATTCACACGGTCCAGACCAAGATGGTCCAGCAGCTCGATCGCGTCTTGAGATTCGCGAAGGACGTTGTAGTTCATAAAGTCCGGGTCATGGTCCGAGCGACCGCGCCCGCGGTAATCCATCGCAATTACCCGCATGTCACCCAGATGCGGCGCGAGGAACGAAAAATCCTTGCTGTTGCGGGTCAACCCGGCAAGGCAAAGCACAGGCGCACCAGAGCCGGTGTCCTCGAAAAAAAGACGCCTGTCATCAGACGAAGTGAAAAATGCCATTAAAGTCCAGCCAGTTGCGGAATCGTCGTTAGGTCGGACAGTACATGCGCAGGTTTCCATGGCAAGCGGTCCATCGGTTCCCCGGCGCGATTGACCCAGGCGGTGACAAAGCCGTACCCGCTGGCCCCAGCCGCATCCCAGCCATTCGAGCTGACGAACAGAACCTCGTTTCGGGCACAGCAGAACCGTTCCTGCACAAGGTCATAGACCCGCGAATCCGGCTTGAAGACTCCGACGCTTTCCACGGACAACACGTCGTCCAAAACGTCCCCGATACCCGCTGACTGAACCGCGCCATCAAGCATCGGTGGCGAGCCATTTGACAAGATCGCTGTTTGCAACTCACCCGCTTTTAGTGCGCGCAGCATTTCTGGAACTTCGGGATAGGCCTGCAATTCCCAGTACAGATCCAGAAGCCGTTGCCGCAGTGTTGCGTCGCCGTCCAGGCCGGTCGCCTCAAGCGCCCAGTCGAGGCCATCCTGTGTAACATCCCAGAAATCCGCATGAGCATCCGTGACCGCGCGCAGCCAGGTGTATTGCAGCTGTTTCAGGCGCCAATGATTGGCCAGTTCGGGCCATTTCTGTTGCAGTTTCTCAAAGCCCGGTTCCCCGGCTGCTTGCCGCGCGGCGGCGGCCACGTCGAACAGCGTTCCATACGCATCGAAAATGCAGGTTGTGATTGGCATCCGGTCCCCTCCTGATCGTCCGGGGCAGGTTTGCACAACAATAACGGGCATGAAAGAGGGCGGGGTTTACAATGTCGTGTTACCTCCTAGGCTTGGCCGCTAAACCCCAAAAGAGGCCGGAGACCAATATGACCGAAATCAAACAAGGCGACACGGTTCGCATCCATTACACAGGAACGCTGTTGGACGGAAACGTCTTTGACAGTTCCGAAGGACGTGACCCGCTGGAATTCGTCGTTGGCACGGGCCAGATTATCCCGGGTTTGGATTCGGCGATGCCGGGTTTGAACATCGGAGACAAAAAGCGGGTCGAAATCGCCTGCGTTGACGCCTATGGCCCGATCAACCCCGCGGCGCGCCAGCAAATCCCGCGCGAAGGCATTCCGGACGATATTCCGCTGGATCCCGGCACCCAATTGCAGATGCAAACGCCGGACGGACAGGCCGTTCCGGTAACGGTGGTAGAGGTCGACGAAGCAACCGTCACGCTGGATGCCAACCACCCATTGGCCGGTCAGGATTTGATATTTGATATCGAGGTCGTTTCGATCAACTGACCCATGAAACGAGTCGGATCAGCCTGATATGAGGCTGATCCAGGCTTTAACGGTTTCCTGCATTTGCGGCTGTGTGAAAAACACAAACAACAATAGGGTGGTTAGGGCCAATAACGCGACAATGCCACGCGTGCCCAGAAACCCGGATTTGCGGCGTGACCTGATGCTGCGAGTGTTGCTGGTAAGGATATGTTCGGCTTTGCTCATGCCGATATCCCTGCCCGTGAAAGATGGTGAAATCTTGGCACCGGCAGGGAAAGATCAGGTCACATGTGATCTGGCTGCGGCATGCCCAAAACGTGGAAGCCACCATCGACGCGGATGATCTCACCCGACGTGCAAGCTCCCGCGTCTGAAGTGAGGTAAACGGCCGTGCCGCCAACAGCCTCAAGCGTTGCGTTCGAGCGCATCGGAGCGTTCTGGTCGCAGAACTTGTAAGTCTTGCGGGCACCGCCGATTGCAGCACCTGCCAGCGTCTTCATTGGGCCGGGCGAGATCGCATTGACGCGAATGCCTTCCGGGCCCAGATCGTTGGCCAGATAGCGGGTCGCCGATTCCAGCGCGGCCTTGGCCACACCCATGACGTTATAGTTCGGCACAACCTTGTTCGATCCCTGATACGTCAGGGTCAGCAGCGTGCCGCCATTCTCTTGCATCAGCGGATAAGCGCGGCGCGCAACCTCGATGAAGGAATAGGCGGAAACATCCATCGAGTGTTTGAAGTTGGCCCGCGTTGTGTTCAGAAAACGTCCCGTCAGTTCGGATTTATCCGAATAGGCGATCGCATGAACCACGAAGTCAATGGTGGGCCAGCGCGCGCCAAGCTCTTCGAATGCGCGATCCAGCGAGGCGTCATCCGTGACGTCCGCGTCCACCATGAAATCACTGCCCAGGCTTTGGGCCAACGGCTCAAGACGTTTACCGAACGCTTCGCCCTGATAGGTGAATGCCAGTTCGGCACCGGCCTCATGCATGGCCTTGGCAATGCCCCACGCGATCGAGCGGTCATTGGCCACGCCCATGATCAGGCCGCGTTTACCTTTTAGAAGATCCGACATTACATTCACCCGTTATACTTCGACAAGATCATGGACCCGTTGGTGCCGCCAAAGCCGAAGCTGTTGGTCATCACACTGTCCAATCCTGCGTTTTCAACTACTTGAGTTGCAATTTCACCGGGCAAGATGCCTTCGGCAAGCGTGTCGACATTGATCGACGGCGTAATAAAATCATTGTCCAGCATCAGCAGGCAGAAGATCGTCTCAAGCGCGCCTGCCGCACCCTGTGCGTGTCCGGTCATCGACTTGGTCGATGAGATCGGGGGCACATTGCCTTCACCAAAGATGCGGCGCACGGCTTCAACTTCGCCAACGTCTCCGACCGGGGTCGAGGTGCCATGGGCGTTGATATAGCCGACTTTGCGCCCTTCGGGCATGGTCGACAGAGCCAGACGCATTGCCCGCTCGCCACCCTCACCGGACGGGGCCACCATGTCGTGGCCATCCGATGTGGCCGCATATCCGGTCACTTCGGCGTAAATCTTTGCGCCGCGGGCCAGCGCGTGTTCCAGATCTTCTAGAACGACGATCCCGCCACCGCCCGAGATGACGAATCCATCACGGTCCTGGTCAAACGCACGCGAGGCTTTGTCCGGCGTGTCATTGTATTTGGATGACATCGCACCCATTGCGTCGAACAGGCAGGACAGTGTCCAGTCCAGCTCTTCTCCGCCGCCAGCGAACATGACGTCCTGCTTGCCCAGCATGATCTGTTCGGCCGCGTTACCAATGCAATGCAGCGAGGTCGAGCAGGCCGAGGTGATCGAGTAGTTGATGCCCTTGATCTTGAATGCGGTCGCAAGGTTGGCCGAGATCGTCGAACACATGCATTTTGGCACGGCGAACGGGCCGATACGCTTAGTCGCACCAGTTTTCAGAACTGTCTGATGCGCTGTCAGCATTGCGCTGGTTGACGGACCACCGGAACCCGCAACCAAACCGGTACGCGGGTTCACGACCTGATCTTCTGTCAAGCCCGCGTCGGCGATAGCCTGGTTCATGGCGATATGTGCGTATGCTGCACCAGGACCCATGAAGCGAAGGGTACGCTTGTCTACATGCTCAGCCGGATCAATCTTGAGCGTTCCGGCGATTTGGCTGCGAAAGCCGTGTTCGACCATCTGCTCGTTGGCCTCGATGCCGGACTTTCCGGCCTTGAGAGAGGCCATTACTTCCTGGGCATTGTTCCCGATGGAGGACACGACCCCCAAACCGGTGACAACTACTCGACGCATGTGCGTGCTCCTTATTTCGGGCCGGTCAGGCTCAGGCTTCGGACAGAACGACTTTCATGTCTTTGACATCGTAAATCATTTCACCGTCCGCTTCGACGATACCATCCGCCACACCCATGGTCAGGCGGCGGGTTTGGATCGCTTTTTTGAAGTCGATCTTGTAGGTCAGCATCTTGCGGTCAGGGCGGACCATGCCGGTCAGCTTGACCTCGCCGACACCGACGGCCATGCCGCGTCCCTGCCAGCCACGCCAGCCCAGGTTGAAACCGGTCAGCTGCCACAGGCCATCCAGCCCCAGACAGCCGGGCATGATCGGGTTGCCGGGGAAGTGGCAATCAAAGAACCACAGGTCAGGGGTGATGTCGAATTCGGCCAATATGTGGCCTTTGCCATGCGCGCCACCATCGGCCGAGACGTCGGTGATCCGATCCATCATCAGCATCGGAGGTGCAGGCAATTGCGCATTACCGGGGCCGAATAATTCGCCACGGGCGCATTTCAGCAGATCGTCCTTGTCAAAGCTGCTCGGGAATTGGGCCATTCTGCCGCCTCTCCTGCCAGGGGTCCGTTCGTTATATCTGGCCTCGTCTAGCACCCGTATGCAAGGTCCTGCAAGAGCAGCACGTCACATCCTGTTGTGCAGACGGCATTCTTTGCGAATGAATTTCATTTGAAATTACCCGAACACAGCACCTATATATGGTTCAGCAACAATTGGGTTTCGGATTGATGACACCTCAGAGCCAGAACAGAGCCACAGATTGGTTGGTCGACGCCGGGCTGCGCCCAACGCGCCAGCGTGTCGCTTTGGCCGAGCTTTTAGTCGGCGATGGTCGCCATCGGCACGTCACTGCCGAAAGCCTGTTTGAGGCGGCCAAAAAGAATGGGGACGCGGTATCTCTGGCAACGGTCTACAACACGCTGCGCGCGTTTTGTGAGGCCGGAGTTCTGCAGGAGATCACGGTTGATGGTTCGAAAAGCTATTTCGATACCAATACCCACGATCATCCGCACTTTTTCTGGGAAGACGAAAGCCGCCTGAGCGATGCGCCGTCGGATCAATTGGTGATTCAACGCCTGCCCGAAGCGCCCGAGGGCGTTGAGATCGCGTCAGTCGACGTGGTAATCCGTCTGCGGAAAAAATAACTCAGACTAAAAACTCCATCAGAACCTGTTCGGCCTGTGCAATGTGCGGCTCTGTAGGGTCGGTGCCGTGGCGCGCCAGAACCACAGGTTCCGCAGCGATGTCATCCAGGATTCGACGATTGACAAGGGGCATTCCGTCATAGCTGAGGTCCGAGGGCGAGGTGGCATAGCTGATCGCAACCCCCTCATGATGAGCGGCAAGACTGCGTTGGATTTCCAGCGTTGCCGCCCGGTGTGCCACTGAAGGTCGCAATCCGATCTGCCGAAACAGTCCAAGCACGTGCTGTGATGAGAGGCCTTCGTTTGACAGGATCAGCGGATGGGCGGCCAGCTCGCTCAGCGAAACAGACGGCGCGCGTACCAATGGGTGATCCCGGGCCATGATGGCGTTTGGCCTGCTGGGGAAAAGGGTGTGCTGTTGAAATCCGGCATCCATGCTCAGGCCGTATGTCAGCGCCAAATCTATGCGCCCGTCGATCAGGCCGGTTATCAGCCCTTCGAACCCGTCCACCTTGTACGAAACGGTCAAATCCGGCAGTGCCATGCGCAGCGGGCGCAGCGTCTTGGCCAGCAAAAACGGGGCCAAATCCACGAAACACCCCAATCGCAACTGTGCCCTGGTTGCACTGACTTGATCCGCTTTCTTAAGCCGGGCCGCATTGGTCAGCAAGTTTTCCGCGTCTTCGATAAATCTGCGTCCTTGCGGGGTCAGCGCCAGCGCGGCCCCGCGTTTTCGCGAAAATAACGGATGGCCAAGATGCGATTCGACGCGCGTCAGAACGGTGGACAGCGCCGGTTGTGACACGTTCAGCTGCTGCGCGGCGGCAGACAAGCTGCCGAAGCGGCCGATAGCACAGACATATTCGTATTGGCGGAGTGAAATATATAACATCAAATTAAACCTATCTTAGAAAGATATTATTTGAACAGAGGGGTCATCCATGTGCAGATCGTCGTACCACCGGCACGGAGACAGACATGACGCACCCCATGGTTACTCACGAAATGATCGACACCTATCAACGGGACGGCGTGGTCCTGATCAAAGGGCTATTTGCCGATCACGTTGAGGCCCTGCGAGAAGGGGTGGCAGCGAATATGGCGGATCCCGGACCTTATGCATCCGAGAACAAGAAAAAAGGCCAGACGGGTCGGTTTTTCGACGATTATTGCAATTGGTCGCGCATTGAACAATTTCAGACGGTAATTCACGAATCCCCGGCGGCAGAAGTCGCGGCAGATTTGATGCAGTCGGATACAGTGCAGATGTTCCACGACCACGTTTTGGTCAAAGAGCCCGGAACCTCGATGGCGACGCCGTGGCATCAGGATGGGCCCTATTACTTTGTTGAAGGGCAGCAAACGATCAGCTTCTGGTCGCCGCTTGATCCGGTCACGCAAGCCACACTGCGGTGTGTGGCAGGCTCGCATCGTTGGGAGAAAGAAGTCCTGCCGACCCGCTGGGTTTCGGAAGATGGGTTCTTTCCCGACGAAGGCCAATACATCCCGGCCCCGGACCCGGATGCCGAAGGGATGCGGGTTGTCGAGTTCGAGATGGAGCCGGGCGACGCGGTTGCCTTCAACTACCGAACGCTTCACGGCGCGCGGGGAAACAACTCTGAAAGCCGCCGCCGCGCATTTTCACTGCGTTTGGTTGGTGACGATGCGCGATATGTCGAGCGGCCGGGCCGGACCTCACCGCCGTTTCCGGGGCATGACATGATTCCAGGCCAGCGCTTGCGCGAAGATTGGTTTCCGATGTTGCTCCGGCGGTGATCAGACACCGGACAGGTCATTGAGGCGGGTCAGAACCACTGGCCCGTTTCGATCAACCCCATCTCAAGCAACTGATTTGACGACCATTCGAACGGGATCGAATTCCTCCAGCGGAATGTTGGAATGTCAAAAGTAGATCCTGCGTTGGTTTTCAAAGCTTTGGCTGCCCGGAACGAGCACACTGCAGCCGTTAGGTTGTGGTGCCACGGGCAGGAATACGTGTTGTATTCTTCGTCGTTGAACGTGTGATCCGGTCGCAATGACAATCCTTGTTTGGATTTGAATAGGGCGATCCGATCAATTCGGCGGCTTTGTGCGGGAACGTGTTCTTCGAACCGCCATCGCAAGCCACCAGACATATCCAGCTGGCGCTCCTTCGGGTGCTTTAATGAATCAAGCCGCGCCTGGGCGAAATATCCGGTGCGATCCATCATTGCGCGTTCAGGTGCGACGCCGTTCGGGAATTCGTTCAGATCCTCGGCATAAAGATCGACAACATGGCTCAGCATCGAGTCGCGGCGTTCTTCGGTGTGAAATGCCAGCATTTCACCGATTGTGCGCGTCTCGCAAAAGGGAAAAAAAAGGTACTCGGCGTTGAAGCAGTAATACATCCACAAACTTGGCGCCGCCTGAATGATCTTGTTGATCGTCTCGAACACGACGGTGCGCGGGACGCAGCTGAGAGAGACGCGGTGAACTCGGTCCTCAAGCTCGGGGTCCACAGCAAATTCTTGCGGCATGAAAACGATTGGGGACTTGAAGCCCAGATTCAGATGGTGACGGATAGTGCTATCAGTTTCGACGTCATCTTCGACAAAAACCAACGCGAGGGGTCCCTTTGCCAAAGCGGACTTGCCCGTTTGCAGGAAAGAGTCGAGAGATTCGTATTGCATTGCCTGTCCGCTGCCGCCTTGCTGGAGTTTCGGGTCAAAATCGGGTAATCGCGTCGCCATTGCAAGCGGCGTTCGTAGGGTATAGACGACGCCGATCCCGCGAATGCAAAGGCCGTTTTCATGTCAGAACCCAAAAAGCTGTACATCAAGACCTATGGTTGCCAGATGAACGTATACGACAGCGAGCGTATGGCGGAAACACTGGGCGGTCAGGGTTACGTGGAAACCAAAAGCCCCGATGATGCGGATATGATCCTGCTGAACACCTGCCATATTCGGGAAAAAGCTGCGGAAAAAATCTATTCCGAGCTTGGCCGGTTTAAAGGTTTGAAGACCGAAAAGCCCGACCTCAAGATCGGTGTTGCTGGATGTGTTGCACAGGCAGAAGGCGAAGAGATTATGCGCCGCCAGCCGATTGTTGACCTTGTTGTCGGTCCGCAAAGCTATCACCGCCTGCCCGAGATGGAGGCGAAGACGCGCACCGGTGCCAAGGCGCTGGACACGGAATTCCCCGAAGAAGACAAATTCGAGAAACTTAAAAACCGTCCCAAGGCAAAACGCGGACCGACCGCATTTCTGACGGTGCAGGAAGGCTGCGACAAGTTCTGTGCCTTCTGCGTGGTGCCGTATACGCGCGGTGCCGAAGTCAGCCGTCCCGCCGATCGTATCCTGCGCGAGGCGAACGATCTGGTCGAACGCGGGGTGCGCGAAATCACTCTGCTGGGGCAGAACGTCAACGCCTATCACGGCGCTGGTCCGAATGGGGACATGACGCTGGCCGGTCTGATCTGGGAGCTGAACAAGGTCGACGGGCTGGAGCGGATCCGGTTCACCACTTCACACCCCAACGACATGGCCGATGACCTGATCGAGGCGCACGGGACGTGCGACAAGCTGATGCCTTATCTGCATCTGCCGGTTCAGTCGGGTTCGGATCGTATCCTCAAGCGAATGAACCGCAGCCACACAGCCGAGAGCTATCTGCGCCTGATCGAGCGTATACGTGCCGCGCGTCCAGATATTGTGATGTCCGGCGATTTTATCGTCGGCTTCCCTGAAGAGACCGAAGAGGATTTTCAGGCCACCATGGATTTGGTGGAAGAGGTCAAATACGGATATGCCTATTCGTTCAAATACTCGACCCGCCCCGGAACACCGGCGGCCGAGCGGTCTCAGGTTGATCCTAAGGCTGCGGACGACCGTCTGCAGCGGCTTCAGGGTCTGATTACCCGTCACCAACGCGAGATTCAGGACGCGATGGTTGGCCGGGACGTGAAAGTGCTGTTTGAAAAACCGGGCCGTCTGCCAGGTCAGATGGTCGGAAAATCCGAGTATCTTCATTCGGTTCACGTGTCTGACGCTGATGTTGCGGTGGGCGAATTGCGCGATGTCCGGATTATGTCCTCGGGCGCAAATTCATTGGCGGGTGCGTTGCGGTAACGCGTCCGTTATTTGGATTTTGGAAACCATACGGTTTTGTTAATTCCAAATTTACCCTTGATTTATTACTCGGAATTATGTTCCGAGAAAAATCAGGTTGCTTAGGGGTCGAGTGTTTTGTGCCTTTGGGAAACCTCATCTCTTGCCGGCGGGATGAGCAGGTCGGTGAATGGAAAGGGTACGAGTGAAGACTTTGAAACGTTTATCTGGGCGGCTGTTAAAATCCGCCCTTACCACCGCGATCGCTGTTTCGGTGCTTCCCGGTGTGACCGCTGCAGGCAATCTGGATCAAGGTCTTTCTGACCCTCCCGTCGTCAACCCAAAACGGTTCGGCAGTGACGTCAGCGCCTTTTACCTGGGTGCTACGGGTGCGTACGCTTTTGGGGGCGACGATCGATTTGGACTGACTGGACCCGGCGGAACCTCGGAAGTAGGCGACCTGGACCTGAGCGGTTCGTTGGGTGGCGTGCGGGCCGGGTGGCGCGGCGTTTTGCCTGCGCGCGGCGGGCGCGACTACGTTTACGGATTTGAGCTTGGGTATGAGTTCGGTTCGCTTAGCGATGACGCCTCCAACCCGATCAACGGCCAGACGGTCACGGGCGGGTCCGAAATATCGGACGTGTTCTCGATTCGGCTGCGCAATGGCCTGACCAACAAAAGCGGTACGGTGTTGTATTTTGTGTCGGCTGGATATGTGAATGGCGACATCAACACAACAAGCAGACAGGCCGTCCAGGGGGGCTCTCAATTCTTCGAAAGTGGCGGCCGACGCAGCGGCTTTACCGCCAGCATCGGGGCCGAACATAACCTGACCGAACACTGGTCGATCACGGGTGAATTCGAATACGTTCAGTTCAGCGCGGAAAACGTGGATTTCGGCAATGGAACGTCGACCAGATCGACACCGAAATATCGCGGTCTGAAGCTGGGTTTGAACTATCGGTTCTGACACACCGACTAAAACAGCGGCGCCAACAAGTGCCGCTCACGGGTCGGGCGCATTGGCGGTTTTGCCATTTGGGCGGAAAAAATGAAACTGTGGCTTGCGCCCACCAAGACTTCCTGTCTACGCTCAAGGTGAAACGCCAAGACAGGAGAGCGGATTGGCCATCGGTGCCCTAAACCCACCGCAAGATGAAATGCCTCAGCGCGAAGCGTTTGTTGAGTTTCCAGACAACCGATTATTAATTGACCTGTGCGGGGAATATGACCGCAATCTGACAGATATTGAGCAAAAGCTCTCAGTTCAGATCGTGCGCCGCGGGAATCAGCTGGCCGTTATGGGTGACGAAGACGCCCAGAAGCAGGCCATCGAGGTTTTGCAGGCGCTGTACACACGCCTGGAAGGCGGACGTGACGTCGAAGCGGCCGATGTGGACCGCGAGCTGCGGATGGGGGGCTCGGAGACGGGAACCGGCAGCCGCGACGGTGATCAGCTTGAGATGTTCAGAGGCGGCACGGTCGAGATCAAGACGCGCAAGAAACTGGTCGAGCCGCGCACGGATGCACAAAAGGCATACGTCCAGTCCTTGTTCAACAATGAGCTGGCCTTCGGGATTGGCCCTGCCGGTACGGGTAAGACCTATCTTGCCGTGGCCGCTGGAGTATCGATGTTTATCGGCGGCCATGTAGATCGGATCATTCTTAGCCGCCCTGCAGTCGAAGCTGGCGAAAAGCTGGGCTATCTGCCCGGCGACATGAAAGACAAAGTCGATCCTTACATGCAGCCGCTTTATGACGCATTGAATGACTTTCTTCCCGGAAAGCAGCTGGCCAAGCTGATCGAAGAAAAGCGAATCGAAATCGCGCCGCTGGCCTTCATGCGGGGACGTACGCTGGCGAATGCGTTTGTTGTGCTGGACGAAGCTCAGAACGCCACGACCATGCAGATGAAAATGTTCCTGACGCGTCTGGGTGAAGGTAGCCGAATGGTGATCACTGGTGACCGCTCGCAGGTTGACCTGCCGCGCGGTGTTCAGTCAGGGTTGGCCGATGCCGAGCGTTTGTTGAATACGATACCAAACATCAGCTTCAACTACTTCACGTCCAAGGATGTTGTGCGCCACCCGCTTGTGGCCGCCATTATCGAAGCGTATGAGGCCGACTCGGGCCGCGAGAAAGCATAGTCGTCCCGGTTGCGGCCACAGGGCTTTGGACACGGTGAGATGAACCTGGAAGTGACGATCGAAGATGCGCGCTGGCAACAGCTTGAACCGTTGGCCGCGCGCGCGATAAAGGCTGTTTTGGACTTTTGCGATCTGGACGCCGAGCTGTGTGAAGTCAGTCTGCTGGCTTGCGATGATGCGCGAATTGCTGATCTGAACGCGGAATTTAGGGAAAAGCCCACTCCGACCAATGTGCTGAGTTGGCCGGCCGAAGATCTGGCCGCTGATGAAGCGGGGCAGAGACCTGCCCGACCCACGCCAGACTTTACGGGCGAAATCGCGCTGGGCGATATTGCGATATCTTTCGATACTTGCGCCCGCGAAGCAGCCGACGCCAGCAAAACTATGGACGATCACGTCACGCATCTGATCATTCACGGAGTGTTGCACTTGCTGGGCTATGACCACATCCGTGACCCCGACGCCACTTTGATGGAAGAGGTCGAGGTCGAGATACTTGGCAAAATGGGTATAGATGACCCATATAGTATGTAATAGTGGCCACATTGGCCGATCATTTGGAACAGGATTATGGGCGATACAGACGGCAGTTCTATGGCGGCGCAGAGCGCGCAACCGAAGGACAGCGGTGAAAATGCCAGCAAAAATGCTGGCTTCTTTTCTCGAATAGTGGACGCGTTCTCGCCGCAGAGCGACGAAGAGGTCAGCACGACCAATGGACATGAGGTCGACATGGTTCAGCCTCGCGGCATGATCAATTTGCGGCGAATGCGGGTCGAAGATGTGGCTATTCCGACAGCGGAAATCGTGTCCGTGCCCTCGACAATCAGCAAGGATGAGCTGGCCCAGGTTTTCCGCGACAGCGGCCTGTCCCGTATTCCCGTCTACGAGGGAACGCTTGATACGCCTTTGGGGTTTGTACACCTGAAGGATTTTGCGCTTACGCACGGATTTAATGGCACGGGTTCAGAGTTTGATCTGGTCTCGATGCTGCGCACTTTGCTGTTTGTGCCGCCGTCGATGCCTATTGGCGTGTTGTTGACGAAGATGCAGACCGAACGCCGCCATATGGCGCTGGTGATTGACGAATACGGCGGTGTTGATGGTCTGGTGTCCATCGAGGATCTGATCGAGCAGGTGGTCGGTGAGATTGCGGATGAGCACGATGCCGACGAAGGCCAGCTTTGGATACAGGAAAAGCCCGGCTACTATGTCGTGCAAGCCCGCGTCCCCTTGGAGGAATTTGAGGCCGAGATAGGGCGTTCTCTGACAAGTCACGAGGACGTGGACGAGGAAGAAATCGACACCTTGGGCGGATTGGTTTTCATGCTGTCTGGTCGCGTCCCAGCACGGGGCGAGGTCGTGTTGCATCCCGAAGGTCCCGAGTTCGAGGTGATTGACGCCGACCCGCGCCGCATCAAACGTCTGCGTGTCATGTTGCCGGATCGCGTTGAATGAACCCTGCACAGGGCTGGCCGTTTTGGTTGCGGTTAATATCCGCAGCTCTGCTGGGCGCGATCGCGGCTTTTGGGCTTGCTCCGTTCGGCATTTGGGCAGCAACAGTGATCGCATTGATCCTGCTGTCGCCTCTGTTTCTTACGACTGAGACGCGGGCGAGGGCGGCGTGGTTGGGCTGGGCCTTTGCGACCGGGTATTTCGCACACGCGCTCAGTTGGATTGTCGAGCCGTTCCTTGTTGATGTCCAGCGTCACGGATGGATGGCGCCTTTTGCCCTGACATTCATGGCAGGCGGCCTCGCGCTGTTTTGGGCGCTTGCTTTTGGGCTGGTGCGACGTCCCGACGGCGATCGCGTATCACAGGCCGTGTTTCTGGCGATTTCAATCTCACTGCTGGAATTTGCCCGAGGCTATGTTCTGACGGGGTTTCCCTGGGCGGGGCTGGCGCAGGTCTGGGTGGACACACAGGGCGCACAGCTTTTGTCTCTGTTCGGGCCATATGGGCTGGGCGCGGTGACTTTGCTGGCGACTTTGCCGCTTGGGGCCGCGCTGTCGCAGCGCAACGGCTACGTGAATCCGTTCGGCCTGACCGTTGGAGCCGCGTGTTTCGCATTGATTTATGCCGCGTCGCGCCCGGCTGTTACGGACACTGACAATGTTGTTCGCCTCATTCAACCAAATGCGCCCCAGCATCAGAAATGGGATCCGGATTACGCCCCGCTGTTTTTTGCCCGACAACTAGAGTTTACGGCGGCGGCCCCGCGACCGGATTTGATTGTCTGGCCGGAAACCTCGGTTCCTGCATGGCTGGGTAGTGCGCAGCCTTATCTGACCGCAATCGCTGATGCCGCGCAGGGGACGTCCGTATTTCTGGGTATTCAGAGAGGGGACGGCCCGCGCATTTACAATTCGATGATCTATCTGGATGAAGATGGCCGGCAGCAGGAGCTTTATGACAAGCATCACCTGGCACCCTTTGGGGAATATGTCCCATTTGGTGACATCTTGGCCCAGTTCGGAATTTACGGAATGGCTGCCACTACTGGCAATGGCTTTAGCGCCGGACCGGGTGCTTCGCTGATGGACGCTGGCAAGCTGGGGAAAGCCCTGCCACTTATCTGCTATGAGGCAGTCTTTACTCAGGACGTCTTGTCTGCACCGGGTCGTGCCGATTTTCTTTTGCAGATCACCAACGACGCGTGGTTCGGAACGCGCTCGGGGCCGTATCAGCATCTGGCACAAGCTCAGATGCGCGCCATCGAGCAAGGGTTGCCGATGATGCGATCGGCTAATACCGGAGTGTCGGCGATGATTGACCCGCTGGGCCGGGTGACCGAGGCATTGCCTCTGGGGCAGGCCGGTTTTGTCGATGCGACATTGCCCAAGGCGCTGGCTCCGACAGTGTACGCCCGGCTGGGTGATGCACCGGTATTTGTCGCGCTGTTGGCGTTTTTTGCGCTGCTTTGGCGCAACGCCAGAGAACAGCAATAGTATTTTCGGATTGACGCTGTGTTTCTTGATGCGTATCCCGTTGCATGCTCATTACAACGGCTTCCTGACGTGATGGGATAATCTTAATGGAGCACTTTCATGTCCCGACAGAACTACACATTTACTTCGGAGTCTGTTTCCGAAGGGCACCCGGATAAGGTTTGCGACCGGATTTCCGATGCCGTACTTGACGCATTTCTGAATGAAGAACCCGAAGCGCGCGTGGCGTGCGAAACCTTTGCTACGACCGACCGGGTCGTCATCGGTGGCGAAGTAGGTCTGTCTGATCAGGAAAAGCTGCACGATTACATGGGCCGCATCGACGAGATTGCGCGCGCCTGTATCAAAGATATCGGATACGAGCAGGACAAGTTCCACCACGAAACCGTCGAGGTGACGAACCTGCTGCACGAACAGTCCGCACATATCGCCCAAGGTGTGGATGCCGCCGCAGACAAGGACGAAGGTGCCGGTGACCAGGGCATCATGTTCGGTTATGCGACCACGGAAACGCCTGCGCTGATGCCGGCACCGATCCAGTATTCGCACGCGATCCTGCGCCGTCTTGCCGAAGTGCGCAAGAATGGCAGCGAACCCGCGTTGGGCCCTGATGCCAAGTCGCAATTGTCGGTCATTTACCGTGACGGCAAACCTGTGGGTGTCAGCTCGATCGTGTTGTCGACACAACACCTGGACGAAGCGCTGAGCTCGGCCGACATCCGCGCGATTGTCGAGCCTTACATTCGTGAATCTCTGCCCGAAGGATGGTTGAGCAACGAAACCGAGTGGCACGTGAACCCCACGGGCAAATTCGTGATCGGTGGCCCGGATGGTGACGCAGGTCTGACCGGGCGCAAGATCATCGTGGACACCTATGGTGGTGCCGCCCCGCACGGCGGTGGCGCGTTCTCGGGCAAGGATCCGACCAAGGTGGACCGTTCGGCTGCGTATGCCGCGCGTTATCTGGCCAAGAACGTTGTGGCCGCCGGAATGGCAGAACGCTGCACGATCCAGCTGAGCTATGCGATTGGTGTGTCCAAGCCACTGTCGATCTATGCCGACACTCACGGCACTGGTGAAATCCCGGACGCAGAAATCGAAAAGGCTGTTGGTCAGGTCATGGACCTGACCCCGCGCGGCATTCGCCAGCATCTTCAGATGAACAAACCCATCTATCAGCGCACAGCGGCTTACGGCCATTTTGGCCGTGATCCAGAGGCTGATGGTGGTTTCAGCTGGGAACGGACTGATCTGGCGGATGCGCTGAAAGCTGCCGTCTGATCCGAATTATCAAAGCGCGCCGACATCGGCGCGCTTTTTTTGTTGGCCGGTGATTACTACGCCCCTCTTGAACCAACCTCGGTGTCGCAGTATGGCCACCGCCATGAGCACCCAGACCCCACAACGCCCGCGCAGAAACTTCTATGGCCGCTTCAAAGGGAAAACCCTGAAGCCCAGCCAAAAGACCTATCTGAACGAAGACCTAGATGCATTGTCACCGGGTGCGGTGGATTGGGAAACCAACCCTGAACGCCATCCGCTAGACCTGAACGCTCTGTTCGGTGGCAAGGAGGTCTGGCTTGAGGTCGGCTTTGGTGGGGGTGAGCATCTGGTGCACCAGGCCGCCAGCAACCCCGATATTGGCATTATTGGGGCCGAACCGTATATCAACGGCGTCGCGATGCTTTTGGGTAAGATTCGTCAGGCCGGGGTCGAAAATCTGGCGGTGCATCCGGGCGATGTGCGCGATCTGTTCGATGTTCTGCCCGAGGCCAGCATCTCACGCGCTTTTCTACTTTATCCTGATCCCTGGCCAAAAACACGGCACCACCGTCGCCGTTTCGTGACACAGGAACATCTGGATCCTTTGGCCCGTGCCCTGAAGCCGCGGTCTATTTTTCGCGTTGCTACGGACATTCCCGACTACGTGCGCCAGACGTTGGAAGAGGTGCCACGCGCCGGGTTCGAATGGCTGGCCGAGCGCTCTGCCGACTGGCGCGAGCCGTGGGATGACTGGATTTCCACCCGCTATGAACAGAAAGCCCTGCGTGAAGGCCGTACGCCACACTACCTGACCTTCCGCCGCAAAGACTGATTGCGGCTGGACCAACCGGCCCCAATTCGCTAATCCGCCTTGAACTGATAGCGAAAACAGGAGCCCCCATGTCCGGACACGGCACGCCCATCCCGATGACCTCGCATCCCTGCGGCCCGCTGACCGGAACGGCAGAGGTGCCCGGTGACAAGTCTATTTCGCACCGGTCGCTGATCCTGGGTGCGATGGCCGTGGGCGAGACCCGAATCTCGGGCCTGTTAGAAGGCGAAGATGTTCTGGACACCGCCAAGGCCATGCGCGCCTTCGGGGCTGAGGTCACCGATCACGGCGGCGGTGAATGGACTGTGCATGGTGTGGGTGTCGGTGGCTTTGCCGAACCCGATCAGGTGATTGATTGCGGCAACTCTGGCACCGGCGTTCGGCTGATCATGGGCGCGATGGCGACCTGTCCGATTTCGGCGACTTTTACGGGCGACGCGAGCCTGAACAAACGCCCCATGGCGCGGGTCACAGATCCGCTGGCATTGTTCGGAACGCAATCGGTGGGCCGTTCAGGGGGGCGCTTGCCGATGACCATCGTTGGCGCGGCTGACTCCACGCCAGTGCGCTACGAGGTACCCGTGCCTTCCGCCCAGGTAAAATCTGCGGTGCTGCTGGCTGGCCTCAATGCCCCCGGCAAAACTGTGGTGATCGAGAAAGAGGCCACACGCGACCATTCCGAGCGGATGCTGGCAGGCTTTGGCGCGGAAATCACCGTTGAGGACACTGATGAGGGCCGGGTTATCACGCTGACCGGTCGCCCCGAGTTGAAACCGCAGGTTATTGCCGTTCCGCGCGATCCGTCCAGCGCGGCCTTTCCGGTCTGCGCGGCGCTGCTCACGCCGGGGTCGGACGTTCTGGTGCCGGGCATCGGCCTGAACCCCACCCGGGCAGGGTTGTTCACCACGCTGCGCGAGATGGGTGCAGATCTGACATATGAGAATGAGCGCGAAGAGGGCGGTGAACCCGTGGCCGATCTGCGCGCGAAATATTCGCCGAATATGAAGGGGATCGATGTTCCACCAGAACGCGCAGCCTCGATGATCGATGAATACCCTGTACTGTCCGTGATTGCGGCAAATGCCACCGGCGTCACGATGATGGGCGGTGTAAAAGAGCTGCGCGTGAAAGAAAGTGACCGGATCGACGCAATGGCCCGGGGCCTGCGTGCCAACGGTGTAACCGTTGAAGAAGGTGATGAATGGTGGTCGGTTGAGGGGCTGGGCATCGGCAACGTCCCCGGCGGCGGCACGTGTGAGAGCTTTCTTGACCACCGGATCGCCATGTCTTTTATGATTTTGGGGATGGGCGCCAAAAAGGGTGTAACCGTCGACGATGCGGGCCCGATCGCCACTTCGTTCCCGATTTTTGAACCTTTGATGGCCACGTTGGGTGCGAAACTGCAGCGAAATAATCGGTAGGTTTGATGTCGGATTCTCAGTTTACAATCGCCATTGACGGACCAGCTGCAGCGGGCAAGGGCACGATCTCAAAAGCGGTCGCGGCCCGATTTGGCTTCGCGCATCTGGACACCGGGCTTTTGTACCGCGCGGTCGGCAGGCGGACATTGCAGGGACTGGAGCCGATTGCGGCAGCTCAAGCATTGACCCCCGAAGAGTTGGAGCAGGGCGATTTGCGCACGGCCGAGATTGCGCAAGCAGCCTCAAAAGTAGCCGTGATCCCCGAGGTTCGGGCCGCGTTGGTTGACTTCCAGCGCGCTTTCGCACGCCGCAGCGGGGGCGCTGTGCTGGATGGTCGCGACATCGGTACTGTGATTTGTCCCGAGGCCGAGGTGAAACTGTTCGTCACCGCCAGTCCCGAAGTTCGGGCCGAGCGTCGGTTCCTTGAGCTCAGCGCGAAGGGCAGCGACATCACGCGTGAACAGGTGTTGTCGGACGTAAAAGAGCGCGACGCACGCGATACAGACCGCAGCACCGCGCCGATGAAGCCAGCAGAGGATGCAGTCTTGCTGGACACGTCAGACCTGAGCATCGAAGCCGCCTTGGCACAGGCTGTGGAGGTCATCGAGAAGGCAAGGCCCGCAAAATCGTAACTTCGCGGACCTTTGGTTGTTAGGTTACAGCTCTCCGACCGCGATGCTTTTGATCTTGGACCACTGATTGTCAGCGGTTTCGGATGTGGCAGAGACATCTTCAAGAAACGCCGCGCGGGTATCTGCGTTCAGGAACAGATACAGCTTTCCGTCAGCCACCAGGTATTGATCCGGATCACCGTCGAATTTTTTGCCGACAGAAACGCCGAACGAACAAAACCCGCCATGTTGTGGTAGGTAGGCCGCCGGGTTAGCCTCGAACGCTTCGCGGTTGGCGGCGCTGGTGAAGTAATAAGATGCGCCGTCATAAGTGGCCGAGTGGGTGGCAAATCCATCGACCGGGTTGCCGTCGTTAACGAGAGTCACCAGATCGACCCCATGCGCGGCAAGCGGCGCACCGGCGGCAGAAATACCGTTTGATACGTTGATCTCATCCGCAGCAAAGGCCGGGGCTGCGATCAGGGGCAATGTGGCGATCAGGGTGGTAAGAACGAGAGACTTCATTTGTATTTCCTTTCCGGTTCAGTATCCGGCCAGCAGGTCTGCCAGCCGCTGAACCAAAGCTAGGAACTAGGTTCTGAACGAGCTATCGCAGATAGCCCCGAGTATCTTGCAGATCGTTCAAAGCTGTGGGTGCCTTCGAAATACTGTTCACCAAGCTTTGTTTGGTCAGGTCTGCGCCCCGACCCTATTGTCGGCCTATAGCCTGAAGGAGCGATGCCATGATCCGACTAGCCCTATTGATGATTTTCCTTGCCGGTGGTGCATTGGCTCAAGAGACGGCTGAGCCGGAACCCCCGATGACGTATGAGCGGTTGGGAAAGATCATTTTTGCGCTCGATCCTGACGCGAAACCGTTTGGACCGGGGTTTGAGCTGAAAGTTGGGGACGTAACGGTGCTGGTCGTTACGGATATCAATGCAGACCGGATGCGGGCCATGGTCGCGATTGGCAGCGCCGAAGATTTGTCGCCCGCTGACCTTGAACGCGTGATGCAGGCGAATTTTGACAGTACGCTGGACGCGCGTTACGCGCTCGCGAATGGTATCTTGTGGGCTGCGTACATCCATCCGCTATCCCGGCTGGACAAGAACCAGCTGATCTCGGGGCTGGCCCAGACAGTGAATATCGCCAAGACCTATGGCACCTTGTACACCGGTGGCGCGGCGGAATTCGGAGGGGGCGACAGCCAGGATTTGCAGCGCGATCTGATCGAAGAGCTTCTGAAAAAAGGCGAGGAAATCTGACACGCGCCCGGGAATTGCGTTTGCTCTGATTTCAAGTTGCCGCGCAGAAGCTGCGGTCCATCGGCGGCCCGGTTTGCCTTTAACGCATCGCGGTTATTTGTACTGCCCGGGGCAGGGTGCCGTGACCGAGCGTCGCTTTGCCGAAAGAAGGAAAGTACATTCAGGTCAGGGCGCGCTAGACCCTAGCTGGACGCAGGAAACCTGCTATGCTTTGCCCATGCCAGAAGGGAAGGCTGCCAAACAATCCTCAAAAACAAAAAGGGGAAGCAGCCAAAAAATCCCTCAAGCCAACAGGGACAAAACAATATGAATAATCGTTTGCGTAAGATCACTATCGTGGGTGGTGGCACGGCGGGTTGGATGACCGCGCTGATACTGGACATGGTGTTTTCACGCACCTCGGCCCCCAAGGATCGCCCGCGCATCTGCCTGATCGAAAGCCCCAATATCGCCACCGTTGGCGTCGGTGAGGCCACGGTGCCACGCATGCCGGTCACGCTGCGTCAGGCGGGCATTTCCGAGCGGGATTTTTTCCGCGAGACCAATGCGTCGTTCAAGCTGGGCGTGAAGTTCTGCAATTGGAACAAGGACGCAAAGGGAAATCGCATCGATTACGTGAACCCCTTTGCCCACGGTCAGTTGTTGGAAGGATTGGAAGCCGCCGAATACTTCTTGCGCTTTGGCAATGGCGATCGGGACTTTACGCAATCCATCTCGCCGCATGATGATCTGGCCCGCCTGTGCAAGGGCGGGCGACCGCTGGGTCAGCCCGAGTTCGAACAACGGTTTGGCTATGCATATCATCTGGACGCTGTGAAATTTGCGGGCATGCTGACCAAGGTCTGCACCAAGCGCGGGGTGGAGCACATTCAGGATGAGGTGCAGGCGGTTGAACTGGATGAACAGGGCAATGTCAGCCATCTGATGTTAGAGCGTAAGGGCCGCCACGACATCGAGATGGTCATAGATTGCACCGGGTTCCGCGGTTTGATCATCAACAAAGCACTGGGTGAGCCGTTTATGGATTACTCGGATTACCTGCCCAACGACCGCGCCATGGCGTTGCAGATTGAACATCCCGATCCAGAGAAAATCGAAAGCGTCACCCGGTCTACCGCGCTGGGCGCCGGTTGGACATGGCGGGTGCCGCTCTACAACCGTGTGGGCACAGGCTATGTGTATTCATCGGCGCATCGCACGGATGATCAGGCGGCAGATGAATATCTCGAATGGCTAGGCGACAGCGGCAAAGGTTTGACACCGCGCGTGATCCCGATGCGCATCGGGCGCGTGCGCAATGCCTGGGTCAAGAACTGTCTGGCAATCGGTTTGTCTGGCGGGTTCATCGAACCGTTGGAAAGTACCGCAATCCACATGGTTGATCATGCGGTGCGCTGGTTCGCAGAACACCTGCCTACACGCGACATCGAACCATCGCTGCGGGCAAGATACAACCGGCAAATGAACAAAATGTATGATGAGGTCCTGGATTTCATCTGTCTGCACTATCGCCTGGGCAACCGCACGGATGATCAATATTGGATCGATGCGCGCACAGAGATGAAGATACCGGATCGTTTGGCCGAAAACCTGGAATTGTGGCAGCACCGCCTGCCCATGGAACACGATATCGAATTCGCCACACTGTTTAATTTCCGCGTTTATCAGACGGTTCTTTTGGGCAAGCAGGTCTATGACACCGGCTATGGAACCGGCATTCGTGATCGTCTGCGACCGTTGAAGAAACCGATCTGGTTCCAGTGGTGGAAGGGCGCGAAAGTGGATCTTGCGCAGATCCTCAAGGCGATGCCGGATCACAAAACACTGCTGCGCGATATCCGAGGAGAGCTGGAGCAACCCCCAGCCTTCGGTAAGGCGGCAGCGATGCAACCGACCGTCGCAATGCCGGGTGAACAACTTACACCCGTGGCGATCCAGAACATGCCGAACCTTGCCGAAATCCAAAGTGGTCGGAAAGATCTGCAACTGTTCTAGACGGTCCTAACGCTCCGCGCAGCTTTGCGGTGATGGCAGCATTGAACTGCGCTGCGCGGGCCAAGGACCCACTGGAGAAATGCAAAATGCCTGCGCTAAAGCGCGGGGCCTTCACGTAGCTTTTCCTGCTCGGACGGGGTGGGCGTGTGATTGAAGACAAAGGCCGTGCGGCAGGCTTCTTCTCCGCCCAGGTCTTCGATTTTCTGGCGCTGGTCGGCAAAGGCGCGGGCGTTGACCTCTTCGGGGTCGCAGATTTCGCGCAGACGGCGTTCCCCTTCGACCAGCGCGGTCTGAACCTGCGGGTCATTTACCCGATCCAGCGCGCAGTTGGTCTGTTCTTGCGGATCGGTTGACAGGTCGAACAATTGCGGGGGCTGACCGACATAGTAAACGTATTTCCATTCGCCCCATCGCACCATGAAACTGCCGGTTCTTGACCCACCATCGTGGTATTCGCTGAAACCGGTCCGGTCGGGGTCGTCCGGCGCATTGGCCAACCCAATCAGAGACAAGCCGGGTTGACCCGCGTTGCCGTCGTCGGCTTCGACGCCGCAGACGTCCCGGGCAGTTGCAGCGATATCGGTCAGATTGGTGCATGTGGTGACACGTCGCCCCGACGGGATTCCCGGGCCCGCCGCGATCATCGGAATTCCTGCGCTGGCCTCATACATCACCTGTTTGGTCCAAAACCCCTGATCCCCCATCATGTCACCGTGGTCGGATACATAGATCACGACCGTATTTTCGGCCTGACCACTGTCGGACAAGGCTTTCAGGATGCGCCCCACGCAATCATCCATCAATGAGGTCAGGCCATAATAAGCCGCCTTGGCTTCGCGCATTTTCTGCTCGTCAAAATAGTCGTCATAGTTGAAGAACGCGGCGATGTTGCGCAGCTCTTCATGATCCGGCAGCCCTTTGCCATACCCGACCGGCAAATCCATATGAGCTGGATCGTAAAGGTCGTACCATTCCTTGGGACAGGTCAGGGGATAGTGTGGACTGACCAGCGACATGAATGCAGCCCAGGGTTTGTCCTGGCGTGTGGGATCGGCCAGCCAGGCCTCGGCTGCTGCGGTAATGTCCAGATCGTAATCGGTATAGGTGCTGGGCCCGACGCCCACATCGCTCGCCAGCTCGGATGCCGAATCATAGTCTGGTGGGTTTTCGCGCAAAAGCCCAACGGCCCAGCCGACACCTCCGACCACGTGCATCGGCAAGACTTCCTTCGAGAAGCCATTGTCGTCTTCGTTGGACCTGAAATGCAGTTTTCCAATAGAGACGACTTCGCGCCCTGCGTCACGCACCTGCCGCATCCAGCTGCGCGGGTGCCCGTCATAGGGGGTTGCGCTGTCCCAGTTTCCTGTCGTGTGAACCCAGTCTCCGGTCGCAAGCGCCGCCCGTGTGGGTACGCACATGGGTGAGGGTGTGTAGGCGGACTGAAACATCGTGCCGCGCGCGGCCAGTGCATCCAGATTGGGCGTTTTGACAATCGGATGGCCAGCGCATCCCAGCGCGTCCTTGCGGTGTTCGTCTGAAATGATGACGAGAAAGTTCAGGTCTTGACGCATGAGATCCTCCGACTTTTTCAAAGCTTCGCAATTGGTGCAGACTTTGCTGTTCGAAACACGACATTCTTCGCAGGAAGCGGGCAATGCGCCTAACGAGAGCGGTTGCAAATGGGCTGTAATAATGTAATAACATAGCAAAAAGACCGAGCGAGCATGACGACCCACTGACAGTTGACAGTCTAGGTTCGTGCGCGCCGATGAACGGAGCGCACAATGACTGACCGCAGAAAGAACCGAAACCTGCGCAGCCGGATCAAACGCCGCCGGCGGACGGGATCGCCAATGCAGGCCTATGACGCTTTGCCTGCCGAATTGCGATGGTGGCTTGCCTCGGCTTGTCTGCCGTGGAGCCCGGCCTCGGCTCTGCGCATTTGGCATAAGGTAGGCGGCGCGCATGATCCCGATGATGCCTATTTGCGTTTGAATGCGATTGAGCAATCCATGCTGCAACGGGACGGGTGCGTCTGGGACGTGGCGCGTCGGGTGTGACGGCGTCCGATGCCCTGTATATCAAGGCTTTCCTCTTGCACATGTCGGGAATTCCGCATATACGCGCGCTGTCAACACAAGGGCGGTCAACGTCCGGATGACGTTACTGAGCAGGGCCGGGTCACCTCGGCCCTTTGTGTTTGTTTGCTCAGGGGCGCACCGGATCACGTCCGATGACATCATGAAACAAGACCGGCGGAGACAACCGCTCGGCCAGTAAAAACGTATGTAAAGGAAAACACTGCCAGATGGCTGATACAACCATGGAGGAATTCGAAGCCCTCCTGAACGAAAGCTTCGAAATGGACACGCCCGAAGAGGGTTCTGTTGTCAAAGGCAAGGTACTGGCGATCGAAGCCGGCCAAGCCATCATCGACGTTGGCTACAAAATGGAAGGCCGCGTTGATCTGAAAGAATTCGCGAATCCCGGCGAAGCTCCTGAAATCGCTGTTGGTGACGAGGTTGAAGTTTACCTGCGCGCCGCAGAGAACGCCCGTGGCGAAGCCGTCATCTCGCGCGAGATGGCCCGCCGTGAAGAGGCATGGGACCGTCTGGAAAAAGCATATGCCGACGACCAGCGCGTCGAAGGTGCAATCTTTGGCCGCGTCAAAGGTGGCTTCACCGTCGATCTGGGTGGCGCAGTTGCGTTCCTGCCCGGCTCGCAGGTTGACGTCCGCCCCGTACGCGACGCTGGCCCGCTGATGGGCCTGAAGCAGCCGTTCCAGATTCTGAAAATGGACCGCCGCCGTGGGAACATCGTTGTTTCGCGTCGCGCTATCCTGGAAGAATCGCGTGCCGAACAGCGTGCCGAAGTCATTGGCAACCTGACCGAAGGTCAAACCGTCGAAGGCGTGGTCAAGAACATCACCGAATACGGTGCGTTTGTTGACCTGGGCGGCGTTGACGGCCTGCTGCACGTCACCGACATGGCATGGCGCCGTGTGAACCACCCGTCCGAGATCCTGACGATCGGTGAAACCATCAACGTTCAGGTCATCAAGATCAACAAAGAGACCCACCGCATCAGCCTTGGCATGAAGCAGCTGCAGGAAGATCCGTGGGATCTGGTTGCTGCAAAGTATCCGCTGAGCTCGGTTCATCAGGGTCGCGTTACCAACATCACCGACTACGGCGCGTTCGTCGAGCTGGAAGCCGGTGTCGAAGGTCTGGTGCACGTGTCCGAGATGTCCTGGACCAAGAAAAACGTTCACCCCGGCAAGATCGTTTCGACCAGCCAGGAAGTCGACGTCATGGTTCTGGAAATCGACGGCGCCAAGCGTCGTGTGTCTCTGGGCCTGAAGCAGACCATGCGCAACCCGTGGGAAGTGTTTGCAGAAACACATCCCGAGGGCACCGAAGTCGAAGGCGAAGTCAAGAACATCACCGAATTCGGTCTGTTCATTGGCCTCGAAGGCGACATCGACGGCATGGTTCACCTGTCCGACCTTTCGTGGGACGAACGTGGCGAAGAGGCCATCCAGAACTACCACAAGAACGACGTCGTACAGGCTGTCGTTTCGGAAGTGGATGTCGAGAAAGAGCGTATCTCGCTGTCGATCAAAGCCCTTGGCGGTGACAAGTTCGCCGAAGCCGTGGGCGGCGTGAAGCGTGGTTCGATCATCACTGTCGAAGTCACCGCGATCGAAGATGGCGGCATCGAGGTCGAGTACGAAGGCATGAAGTCCTTCATCCGTCGTTCCGACCTGTCGCGCGACCGCGCAGAGCAGCGCCCCGAGCGTTTCTCGGTCAACGACAAGATCGACGTCCGCGTCACCAATGTCGACAGCAAGACTCGTCGTCTGGGTCTGTCGATCAAGGCACGTGAGATCGCCGAAGAGAAAGAGGCCGTGGAACAGTACGGTTCTTCCGACTCGGGCGCATCGCTGGGCGACATCCTGGGTGCAGCGCTGAAATCCGGCGACTAAGCTCAGGCTGGAATTCTAGACAAAATTGCGGCCCCGTGCAGACGCGCGGGGCCGTTTTTGTTGCGAATCAATATGTTCCGAATTTTGGGCTTATTTTGGCAGTCGTTCACGCTTTAGGAGCGGAAATTGCGCGAACAAGCAAAAAATCGCACGACTTTTCTGTAAAATGAATGCTTTGCACACAGAGTTTACATTCCCCCGATCACGGTTTTTTCCTATACTGTCCAGAAGTATAGACATGGTTAACCGGTCGCCTGGGAGGGTAACACTCATGATCCGTTCAGAACTGATTCAGAAAATCGCCGACGAAAACCCGCATCTCTATCAGCGTGATGTCGAGCGGATTGTGAATACCGTGTTCGAAGAAGTGACAGATGCCATGGCGCGTGGCGACCGTGTTGAACTGCGCGGCTTCGGCGCGTTCTCGGTCAAACAACGGGACGCGCGTGTTGGCCGCAATCCTCGTACGGGTGAGACCGTGCAGGTCGAAGAAAAATGTGTTCCATTCTTCAAAACTGGTAAGTTGCTAAGGGACCGATTGAACGGTAAAGCCTGACACCATGATGCGTTACCTTCGATATGCTTTCCTGGCGATCCTCGGGATCGTTCTTGTGTCGATCTCGCTGGCCAATCGCCCGATGGTTGAACTGAAACTAATGCCGGATGCTCTGGCCGAGCTGCTGGGTTTCAACCTCGCCACGACCCTGCCTTTGTTCCTTGTGGTGCTGGGCGGCGTTGTAGCCGGTCTGATCATCGGCTTCCTTTGGGAATGGCTGCGCGAACATAAGCATCGCCGCGATGCCTCGACCAAAACAGGCGAAGTGCGCAAGCTTGAGCGTGAGGTCAAAAAGCTCAAGAAAAAGCAGAATGAGGGCAAGGACGACGTTCTGGCTCTGCTGGACGAAGCCAGCTAAGGCACCTTTATGACGAACGTAGCTGTTAAAATCTGCGGGCTGACCGCACCTGATCACGTGCGCGCTGCGGCTGATGCTGGCGCGCGGTATGTCGGGTTTGTCTTCTTTCCAAAGTCGCCACGGCATCTGGCCATTGATGCAGCCGCGTCACTGGCACAGCTGGTGCCGGCAGGCGTGGCCAAGGTTGCCCTAACCGTGAATGCGACGGACGAGGAGCTGGACCGCGTCGTCGCAAGCGTGCCCTTGGACATGTTGCAACTGCACGGCAAAGAAACACCGCAGCGTGTTTCTGAGGTTCGCGACAGGTTTGGCTTGCCGGTGATGAAAGCAATCGGCATTGCCGAGGCCGAGGATCTGAGCGCAATTGACCTGTATTCCGAGGTTGCAGATCAGTTGCTGATCGACGCGAAACCTCCGCGTACATCCGAACTGCCGGGCGGCAATGGGCTTGCCTTTGATTGGCGGCTGTTGGCCGGCCGGAAATACTGGCAAAAGCCATGGATGCTGGCCGGAGGTCTTACGCCGGACAACGTCGCCGAAGCGATCCGCATGACCGGCGCAAAACAGGTCGATGTGTCTTCGGGCGTCGAAAGCGCGCCCGGAGTTAAAGATACCATTAAGATTTCTGAATTCGTATCCGCCGCTCATTGATCTGCATGCTGACCTCCCCCGTATATAACGCTGGGGAGGAACAAAGATGATTGCAGCGATTGGTGGGGTTTCCCTGCAACATTGGTACAACGCGCCAGAGTTCTTTTGGCGGGCCGGGCAAGCGTTGAAGCAGGCGCGAGGGGATCCATTATGCGAGCATGCGCAGATGTTCCCTCACGGTGGGCTCTACTTTTCACTCAGTGTTTGGCAAGACGCCGAGGCCATGCTGACATTTGCCCATTCGGGACCTCACAGGCGCGTTCTTGCGGCGTCGGACCGGTTGTCCATCACGCATGAGTTCCACCATTTCTCATGCATCGCGGTGCCGACCGAAGAACAGGCCCTGCGGATATGGAAGCATCGCTATCGACCCGCGAAATGATACGTTTTGCCATGGCAAAACCATCCGCTACCTCCTATGAACAACGGGTACGACGAGGGAGACACCCATGGCCAACGATCTATTCAATTCCTTCAAGTCCGGTCCCGACGAACAGGGCCGGTTTGGCATCTTCGGCGGGCGGTTCGTCAGTGAAACGCTGATGCCGCTGATCCTGTCGCTGGAAGAGGAATATGAGAAGGCCAAGGATGATCCGACCTTCTGGGCCGAGATGGACGATCTGTGGGCGAACTATGTGGGTCGCCCCTCGCCGCTGTATTACGCGGAACGCCTGACCGAGCATCTGGGTGGCGCGAAAATCTATCTGAAACGCGACGAACTGAACCACACGGGCGCGCATAAGATCAACAATGTGTTGGGCCAGATCATTCTGGCGCGGCGCATGGGTAAAACCCGGATCATCGCGGAAACCGGGGCAGGGCAGCACGGCGTGGCGACAGCAACCGTCTGCGCCAAATTCGGCCTGAAATGCATCGTTTACATGGGCGCACATGACGTTCAGCGTCAGGCGCCCAACGTGTTCCGTATGCGTCTGCTTGGCGCCGAAGTGATTCCTGTGACCTCGGGCCGTGGCACGCTGAAAGACGCGATGAACGACGCGCTGCGTGACTGGGTGACCAACGTCCGTGACACCTTCTACTGCATCGGCACCGTGGCGGGCCCGCACCCGTATCCGGCGATGGTGCGTGATTTCCAGTCGATCATCGGCAAGGAAGCCAAGGAACAGATGCAAAAGGCCGAAGGCCGTTTGCCCGACACGCTTATCGCCGCCATCGGCGGTGGGTCGAATGCGATGGGCCTGTTTTATCCGTTCCTTGACGACAAGAGCGTCAACATCATCGGTGTTGAGGCGGGCGGCAAGGGCGTGAACGAAAAGATGGAACACTGTGCCTCGCTGACCGGCGGTCGTCCGGGTGTGTTGCACGGTAACCGCACCTACCTGCTGCAGGACGATGACGGCCAGATCCTCGAAGGCTATTCGATCTCGGCCGGTCTGGATTACCCTGGCATTGGACCCGAGCATTCCTGGCTGAATGATATCGGTCGCGCGAACTATGTCTCGATCACCGATAAAGAGGCGCTGGAAGCGTTCCAGCTGTGCTGTGCAACCGAAGGTATCATCCCCGCGTTGGAGCCCAGCCACGCGTTGGCGCATGTCATGAAGATCGCGCCGGAACTGCCCAAGGATCACCTGATCTGCATGAATATGTGTGGTCGCGGCGACAAGGACGTTCAGACGGTCGCCAAATACCTGAACTTTGATATGTCCGACACCGAAGGCCGTTCGGCCGGATAACGCGCGCCCGGGGCTTTGCGCCCCGGGTGTTTCATGTCACGCTGCATGGCATGCAGAACGCGTCCAGTTCCGAAAGACTCGATCAAAAGTACGATGCCGCAGCCCCCGGCTGGGCGGATAAGATGCGTCTGCTGGGCTATTTTGATGCCTATCTGGGGTTTCTATCGATCGGTTCAGCGGATGATCTAGGCCGGAACGGGCTGGATGTGGGGTGCGGGACAGGTGCTTTTGCCGAGGCACGGGCGGTCATTCAGCCCGAAGGTAAGGTCACACTGCTCGAGCCGTCCGGGAAAATGCTGAAACAGGCCGAGGGTGCGCTGGCCCTAAGGGGCGTTACAACCCATACCGCGCGATCCCGGTTGGAGGATTTTCCACCAGCCCAGCCTTTTGATTGCGTTCTGGCAGCCCATGTCCTTGAACATTGCGATAACCCTACCGATGCCCTGCGCCACATGCGCAGGCAGGCCGCGCCAGCGGCAAAGCTGTGGTTGGTCGTCAGTAAACCACACTGGTGCAACGCGATTATTTGGCTTCAATGGCGTCACCGGTCGTACAGACCGCAACAGGTGGCCAAGATGCTTAAGGAGGCGGGGTGGGTGTTGGAGGCGGAGCACAGTTTTCCAACTGGTCCGCCCTCGCGCACATCGCGCGGCTATCTGTCGCGCGCCGTGTAAACATCAATCCGGTGTTGGCGACATGGATTGATCAGTTCTGATGCAAAACCGTTTCGAACCCCTCGAACTGAGGTGGTCCCATCAGAGCCGACTGCGTCTTGCCGTTGCCAGCGTTTTTGTGCGCATCGCGGAATTGTTCGGATTTGGTCCAGGCCTCGAAATCGCTGCGATTGTCCCAAATCACGTGGCTGGAATACAGCCGATACCCGTCGCCTTCGGGGCCTTTCAGAAGGCGGAACTCCTGAAATCCTTGCAGTTCTTTCAACCGGCTTTCGCGGTCTTTCCAAACGGATTCGAAATCGGCTTCGCTGCCCAAACGGACTTTGAAGCGGTTCATGGCGATAAAGCTCATAGCCTACCTCGTTCTTTGACGGTTTCGCGCTTGCTAAACAAAGTGTCGGTTGGCGGGTTTCTTTGATGTCTTTTTGCCCCTGAGGTCAATCAGGTTCGACGGCATTTTCGCGTAAAATTCCAATAGGGACGATGTCCAGCGCCCGCTGATGCGTGGCCTCCAGATCAACCTTGGGCGCGCAGCCCTCGTCATGGGCCTGCAGGAACCGCCCGGCACACAGGCACCAGTTGTCACCGGGCTTGAGACCGGGAAAATCGAACTCGGGGCGCGGTGTGCTCAGGTCATTGCCGACATATTTGGAATAGGCCAGAAACTCGGCCGTCATGACCGCGCAGACCGTGTGACTGCCCTGATCTTCGGCGCAGGTGTTACAGGCTCCGTCCCGAAAAAACCCGGTCTGTGGATCGCGGGAGCAGGGGGCAAGGACGCCCCCCAGAACGTTTATGCTGTCCAGTTTTTGCATGGGCACACCTTACAGGCTTTGGGCGATGGTGCGGAACATTTCTATGTTTGCTTCGTTGACGCCATCGTCACGGAAACTGCGATCAGCCCCGGTTGAGACGATAACTACACCGCGCGGTTGGTCAAAATAGATGTACTGACCATAAACGCCACGGGCCAGAAACTCACCTTCATGCGCGCCGACGGGGATCCACCACTGGTAGCCATACCCGATCTCTCCGGCTTCGGTCGGGGCGCTCGGAAAAACGGATTCCGCAATCCATTCGGCGGGCACGATCTGCTGGCCATTATGCTCGCCGTTTTGCAGGATCATCTGTCCAAACCGGGCAAAGTCGCGAGTAGTGAAGTTCAACCCGCCCAAGACGAAAGCCACGCCAGCACCGTCGGTGACATAGTAGCCGTCGCGTTCAAGGCCCAGAGGTTCAATGATCTTTTCGGTCAGCAAGTCAGCCACAGACCGATCCGTCGCACCGCGAACAACCATGCCGATAACGTGTGTGTCGATCGAGACATATTGCCATGTCTCGCCGGGCTCGACGAAGGTTTCGTTCAGCGAGGCGGCAAAGTCATCCAGCTCTCCACCCAGGGCGACGACGCGACCCATTCGGTTGATGTCGGAGTTGTAGTCCAGATAGTCCTCGTCGAAGGTCACACCGCTGGCCATGTTCAGAACATTGCGGATCGTTGCGCCGTCATAAGCGGTGCCCTGCAGTTTCGGGGCGTATTTGACCACCGGATCGTCCAGCGAGTCGATGGCGCCTTCGGCCATCAGGATGCCGAACAGGGCGGACAGATAGCTTTTGGCGACCGACCAGGATATCCGGCGATCCTCGGGGGCGGTCCCCAAATAGTATTCTTCGAACCTGATCTGCCCGTCCTGCATCACCAGCAAAGAGGTTACAGCCCGGTCTTCGACCCATTTGTCCGTGCCCTCGGGCAGGTCAAAACCGGGGCCGTAGGGCAGTTCGAATGTCGCACCTTCCCCCCTTGGCAGGTCGACAGTCAGGAAGGCGTCATCCATGTGAGAGAAGTTGTGAATGATCTTTTCTTCGGAAAACAGAGAGTTCACGGCCATCAGGCGCTGAATCTCTTCACGCTTCCAAACGCCAACGACCACCGCTGCCAGCACCAACATCAAAACGATGCGCAGCACCCATTTCATCAGGGTTCGCATATGTTACCTCCCGCTTTTGGTGTGCATTGGAGCGCGGACTGGCGCAGTTCGCAATTGAGACGTAGCGGCAACATCGTTGGCCTTACTTGAACTTGTCCATCAGTTTTTGCATGGCGGACCTGGTGTCCGCCTCGGGTTCAGGCGTAGCTGCAGCGACCGATTTCGAGGAGGCCGCAGCGGTTTTTGATGACCGTGGCGGTGCGGTGCGCAATGCGACCGCGTTCATGAATTTGCCACCATCGCCATCTGCCAAATGACCAGCACCGTCGGAAACCCCCCGCAAGACGTCTTCCAGCCAATCCGAATCTGCCTTGGCAAAGTCACTCAGGACATAAGGCGAGACCAATTCCTTACGGCCCGGATGCCCAATGCCCAGACGAACTCGATCATAGGCCGGGCTGATATGGTCATGGATCGACCGCAGACCGTTATGCCCGGCGTGACCTCCACCTGCTTTCGCACGCACCTTACCGGGCGCAAGATCCAGCTCGTCGTGAAAAACAGTCACATCGGTTGAGTCCAGCTTGTAAAAGCGCATAGCCTCACCCACGGATTGACCCGAGCGGTTCATGAAGGTTTGTGGCTTGATCAGCAGCACCTTTTCCGAGCCCAACCGCCCTTCGGCGATTTCTGCCTGAAACTTTGATTTCCACGGGCCGAAACCGTGATCGCCGGCAATCCTGTCCAGTGCCATAAAGCCGATATTGTGCCGGTTCCGGGCATATTTCTGCCCCGGATTGCCCAGTCCGACAAATAGTTTCATGGTTCTGCTCCGCGCGTCATTGTACGACTTGCTTCCTCATGCCCCGAATTGGATCGGAATTCCAGTGAGACTTCGTCTGCCAATGCCTGTCACCAGCAGCTGAAGGTGAGGCGCGCCTGGCCAGTAGGGGCCGTGATTTCAATCCGCCAGAGCGAATGCTGGTGCTGGCGGCAAGCTAGTGCGAAGATCCGCATTCGACAAAAAAACGGGGCTCCAAAGGAACCCCGTTTCAAATTCAAGGTACTGAAACCTGAACTTATTCTTCGGCTTCCTGACCGACGACTTCAACTTCGTCTACGGCCACTTCGCCCTCTTCACCCTCTTCGTCATCATCCGTTACCAGACCGGTGGGTGCCGAGATGTTCGCGATCACGAAGTCACGATCGATGGTCGGCTTGGTGCCTTCGGGCAGGTCGACCGACGAAATGGTGGCAACGTCGTTAATGTTCATGCCGGTCACGTCAACAGTGATCTTCTCAGGAATATCACCTGCAGTGCACAGCAGTTCGACTTCCGGACGGACAACCGTCAAAACGCCGCCCTTTTTGATGCCGGGTGCTTCTTCCTCGTTGATGAACTCAACCGGGATGAACAGCGCGATCTTGGTGGTGCGACGCAGGCGCATCAGGTCCAGGTGGGTCGGCAGGTCTTTGACGACGTCACGCTGAACGTCGCGGCAGATGACGCGGACGTCTTCCTGGCCTTCAACCTTCAGGTTCCACAGGGTCGACTTGAACCGGCCAGCTTTCAGGCGCTTGAACAGTTCGTTGAACGGGATCTGAATCGGCAGCGGTTCTTTGTCGCCACCAAATACGATGCCCGGAACCATGCCGTCGCGGCGTGCCTGACGAGCGGCGCCCTTGCCTGTCCCCGTCCGTTCCAGAGCTACGAGATCAGGAATCTCTCCAGCCATGATAATTCTCCAATGTTAGGGCGGGCATCCTCCAAGGCTGTATGCCCGCGTGAAGCCGCGTCCTTAGCTTGAATTGTCAGGTTTGGAAAGCGGTTTTTAGCGGTCTTCATACTTTGCGAGGCTCTGCCTCGCGCTCCGGGATATTTGGGGCCAGATGAAGAGCGGATCCCCTGCTTCGACTGGCAAAAAAAATCCCGGGGGATTCGCAGTTTGCTGCGGTGGGCGTGGAGCCCCGTTTAACATGGCTTGCTGAAAGGTTTTGCGAGTTCAGGCTTGCCATCGGCCGCCGAAACCCTCGGGGATCAGCAGGTTGTGACGACCCAGACTGCTCACATCCCGCTCGCCGCACAGGGCCATCGTGGTGTCCAGCTCTTTGTGGATAATATCCAGCGCAGCCGTGACACCTTGTTGGCCCATCGCACCCAGCCCATAGACAAAAGCGCGACCGATGTAAGTACCCTTGGCCCCAAGTGCCAGCGCTTTGAGAACGTCCTGCCCGGACCGGATGCCGCTGTCCAGATGGACTTCGACGTCATCACCAACGGCGTCCATGATTTCAGGCAAAACGCGGATCGAACTGAGCGCTCCATCCAACTGTCGCCCGCCGTGGTTTGAAACAACGATGGCATCTGCGCCCAGTTTAGCTGCCATCCTGGCGTCCTCGGCATCCAGAATGCCCTTCAGGATCACCTTGCCGCCCCACTGCTCCATCAGCTTTTCGACCTTTTTCCAATCGAGGCTGGGGTCGAATTGCTCGGCCGTCCACGCGCCCAGCGATGAGGCGTCAGAGACGCCCTCGGCATGGCCAACGATATTGCCAAATTCGCGCCGATGTGCGCCCAGCATCTCGATCCCCCAAGCCCATTTGGTCATGAGGTTTGCGATTGTCTTGGCGGTCAGTTTCGGCGGCGCGGACAAGCCATTTTTCAAATCTTTGTGGCGCTGCCCCAGAATTTGCAGATCCAGCGTGATCACCAATGCCGAACATTTGGCATCCTTGGCGCGCTGGATCAGGCGACTGACGTAATCCTGATCCTTCATGGCATAAAGCTGAAACCAAAAGGGTTTGCTTGTATGCCCTTCGACATCCTCGATCGAATTGATCGACATGGTCGACAGGGTGAAGGGTACGCCGAATTCCTCGGCAGCCTTTGCGGCCTTCATCTCACCGTCCGCGTGCTGCATGCCTGTCAGGCCAACGGGGGCCAGAGCCACCGGCATCGCAACATCCTGTCCGATCATCTGCGATGCGGTCGAGCGCCCGTCCATGTCCACGGCGACCCGCTGGCGCAGCCTGATATCTTCGAAATCCGAGCTGTTCTCGCGGAAGGTCTGTTCGGTCCAGCTGCCGCTTTCAGCATAGTCGAAAAACATGCGCGGCACGCGGCGTTCGTAGATGCGTTTTAGATCGTCGATATTGGTAATGACGGGCATGAGGTTCGGCCTTCGCAGTATTGGTGATGTTTGTTACCAACCATTTGAGGCCCTCGCAACGCTGGGACGTTGCGAGGAAACGCCGCGTTTCCCCGGGCAGCAAAAAACGCGGTCGGACAGGGCCGACCGCGTCGAAAACTGATCAGGCCTCACTCAGACCGAGTGCGCGCCGTCAGCCAGAGATTTCACGAAATCCAAAACTTCGCCGGTGGGCTTGCCCGCAGCGATCTGGCTGACGATAGCAGAGCCAACCACAGCACCATCAGCAACAGTTGCGATTGCCTGTGATTTTTCAGGTGTATTGATCCCGAACCCGACGATCACTGGTAAATCGGTTGCGGACTTGATGCGGGCGACCTCGGGGCCAACATTTGTGGCTTGGGCTTCGGCTGCACCGGTAATGCCGGTGATCGATACGTAATACACAAAGCCCGATGTGTTCTGCAGAACGCGGGGCAAGCGCTTGTCATCGGTGGTTGGCGTTGCCAGACGGATAAAGTTCAGACCTGCAGCTTGTGCAGGCAGGCATAGTTCTTCGTCTTCTTCCGGCGGCAGGTCGACAACGATCAGACCGTCAATTCCGACCTCTTTGGCATCGGCAAGAAATTTGTCGACACCGCGGCTGTAGATCGGATTGTAGTAGCCCATCAGCACAATCGGAGTGGTGTCATCGGTCTCGCGAAACGCTCGGGCCAGATCCAAAGTCCGCTGCAATGTCATGCCGTTGTCCAGTGCGCGTTGACCGGCGGCTTGGATCGTCGGGCCGTCTGCCATCGGATCGGTAAAGGGCAGACCCAGTTCGATGACATCGACACCTGCGCCGGGCAGGCCCTTTACGATTTCAAGCGAGGTTTCGAAATCCGGGTCACCGGCCATGATATAGGCGACGAACGCCTTCTTTCCCTGTTCTTTCAGAGCGGCGAACTTGGCGTCGATACGGGTCATAAGCTGTCCTTGCAATCAGGTTCAGACCTGATGTGCAGAAACTTTGAAAAGAAATCAATCCCGGTTCGCAGCGCAGCCCCTAGAACGCAAGGTGGTATCGCAGCAGCACAGAATTGACGCCCGGGTTTTCTTGTTGCGTGCTTGCATTGGATTTATGCGTAATCGCCACCGAGACTTTGTTGCCGCTGTTCAGCGTATAACCGACGCCCAACAGGCTGCGGATCTGGAAACTGCCGCCCAGGTCGTTCAGTTCCTCTGATTCAGAGAAATAGCCGGGCATGACGCTGCCCTCTACGAACCAGCGTTCAGCGAAGGTATATGTACCGATCAGGCCAGCACCCACATGGACGTCACCGGCTTCGTCCACCGTCAGCGCACCGCCCCATGTCGCGGACAGGCGCGTCGCCTCGTAGAAAGGGCGGTGATGGTATTCGACCGAAAAGGCGCCCTGGTCTTTTGCGTCACTTTCGGAAAAATCTGCATATCCGGCACCGAAGACAACTGATTGCGCGTGTGCGGAGGTCGCGGCGAAAAGGACCCCAAGGGCAAGAACGAAAGATCTCATGTCAGCATTCACTATTCAATTTTTCTAAATTGCTAATTGGTGATTCTAGTGCTCTCGTTTCAATGTGCGCAAGCGCACAAAGCCGTGACAATCAATTGTGTTGTCAAAACGCCCTTGCGTACCTAATGCGCCCGTTGGCTTGCGCATTGTGCCCGACCTGCATAGAAGCTGCGCTCGAATGCTATGCAGGAGGCCGTCATGGGCTTTAAAATGGGAATCGTGGGTCTGCCGAATGTGGGTAAGTCAACCCTCTTCAATGCGCTGACCAAAACCGCAGCTGCGCAGGCGGCGAATTTCCCGTTCTGCACGATCGAACCCAATGTGGGCGATGTGGCCGTTCCCGACGACCGGCTGGACAAGCTGGCCACCATCGCAAGCTCTAAACAAATCATTCCGACGCGCATGACTTTTGTGGATATTGCCGGTCTGGTAAAGGGAGCCTCGAAAGGTGAGGGGCTGGGCAACCAGTTTCTGGCGAATATCCGTGAAACCGACGCTATTGCCCACGTGCTGCGCTGTTTCGAAGATGGCGATGTGACCCACGTGGACGGCCGCGTCGATCCTGTGGCCGATGCCGATACCATCGAGACCGAGTTGATGCTGGCCGATCTGGAAAGCATCGAAAAGCGCCGCGCCAATCTGGTGCGCAAGCTGAAAGGCAATGACAAAGAGGCGCAGCAGCAGGAACGTTTGCTGGCCGAAGCGCAGGCTATGCTGGAAAACGGCAAACCCGCGCGTCTGGTCGAAGTCTCTGACGAAGACGCCAAGGCATGGACGATGCTGCAGCTGCTGACCACGAAACCGGTTCTCTATGTCTGCAACGTGTCCGAGGAAGAAGCCGCCGAGGGTAACGAATATTCCGCGCGCGTGGCTGAAATGGCCGCCGCTCAGGGCAATTCCCACGTCATCATCAGCGCCAAGATCGAAGAAGAGATCAGCCTGCTGGAAGAAGACGAGGCGCAGATGTTCCTGGAGGAAATGGGTCTGGAAGAGCCCGGCCTCGACCGTCTGATCCGCGCGGGTTACGATCTGCTCAAGCTGGAAACCTATTTCACAGTCGGCCCGAAAGAGGCCCGCGCCTGGACCATACGCACTGGCACCGCGGCGCCACAGGCCGCTGGTGTGATCCATGGCGATTTTGAAAAAGGTTTCATTCGCGCTGAGACGATCGCCTATGACGACTATATCGCTGCCAATGGCGAACAGGGCGCGAAAGAGGCGGGCAAGATGCGGGCCGAGGGTAAGGGCTATATCGTCAAAGACGGCGATGTGATGCACTTTTTGTTCAATACCTGAGCGCCGATTGACCCTGCGTGAAGCGGACCATTCAGATGCGTCGAGCATCGCTGCGATCTCGATTGAAGTCTGGATTGGCACCTATCTCAAACGCGGGGTTAGCGGTTTTTTCGCGGATTACGCGCTGACCGAGTTCACGCCAGCGCTTATCGCTGCCCTGATCAGCGATCCGGAAGAGTTCATTCTGGTGTCGAATAATTCACAGGGGATCGACGGGTTCATTCGCGTCTCTCCGGTCTGTGATGCCCCCGTCGCGGGGTGGTCGGGTATGGAAATTTCGACATTCTATGTTCAGCCGCGTCATCACGGCAAAGGGATCGGCACGCGCCTGCTTACGGCAGCACTGACGCATTGCCGAGAGCAACGGGCCGGTTCCGTCTGGTTGACCACCAATGCAGAAAACGATCCGGCCATCGCCTTCTATCTGGCCAATGGTTTTGTACAGATTGGCGAAACCCAGTTCCAGATTGCGGATCAGGGCTATCTCAACAATGTCTATGCCTTGTCTTTGACCTGAACACATCGCTTTCCCCCAACGTAAAAGGCGCTAATCTGGGTTTCTGGCCTCACCTTGGGATACCGAAAAATGATCGAAATCCGCGACCTGCAATTGCTTAGCGCCTTGGCCCGGCATCGCCATTTTGCCAAAGCGGCAGAGGAATGCGGAATTTCTCAGCCAGCGTTTTCCATGCGCATTCGGAATCTCGAGGACCGGCTGGGTGTCTCAATCGTACGCCGCGCCAACAGGTTTCAGGGCCTGACTGAAGAAGGCGAGATGATCGTCCAGCGCGCGCGGCGCATTCTGGATGAGACAAAGGCGCTGGAACAGCAGGTTCTGGCCTCGAAGGGTGAGATTACCGGGACACTCAAACTGGGCGTAATCCCAACCGCGATTGCCTTCACCGGACGGCTGATCAAGCGGCTGCATCAGGCGCATCCGCGCGTTGTCACACGGATCGAAACCATGTCAGCCTCGTCCATTCAGCACCGGTTGGACGAGGGTAGTCTGGATGCGGGGATCACCTATGGCGACAGCATTGGCACCGATCTGCGGCAGGTGCAGCCGTTGTACGAAGAGACTTACGTGCTGTTGATCCCGTCACATATGACCGATGAAACCGGACCGATCCCGTGGACACAGGTCGCCGAGTTTCCACTCAGCCTGCTTGAGCCGCAGATGCAGAACCGTCGCATTCTGGACCGTATCTTTGCTGAGCAGGGCCTCCACCCCCAAGTGGTCGCTGAAACCAGTGGCTTTACCGCCTCAATGGTCATGGCGCGTGAAGGGCTGGCAGCCACCGTTGTCCCCCGCGTTTTGGTTCGGGCGCTGGGCGATCTTAAGGGTACGAAAGTGCTGCCTCTGGTCGATCCTGTTGTAAGTAAACCGATTTGTCTGGCCACCCTAAGCCGAGACCCGGAATTGCCAACGGTTGAGGCTTTGCGCGCTGTGGTGACGTCTTTACGGTGATAAGGTGTCGTTATCGTGCGATAGCGATAAGCGATTTGACGATATGCTATTCTGATGAGACACGGAGCCTTAATCGGAGGGCATCATGGCACCATTAGATACCAAGCCATCAGGCGCACCCAAGGGCGTCTGGAAGTCAGGTAAAGGCAAAGGGCGGCACACGCCCAAGGGCCGTCAGTTCACGGATGAGGCGCAGGCCGAGATCGCGCGCCTGCTGGGCGACCGCCCGCGACGTCGCGATCTGCTGATCGAATTCCTGCATTTGATTCAGGACGAACACGGCCATATCAGCGCCGACCATATCGCCGCGCTGGCGGTTGAGATGCGGATCGGTCAGGCCGAGATCTACGAGACCGCGACGTTTTATGCCCATTTCGACGTGGTGAAAGAAGGCGAGGTGCCTCCGCCTGCTTTGACGATCCGTGTCTGTGACTCTCTCTCCTGCGAAATGGCCGGTGCCCAGCAGTTGCAAAAGGCCCTGGAAGATGGCTTGGACGCATCCGAAGTGCGTGTGGTGCGCGCGCCCTGCATGGGGCGATGCGATACGGCCCCGGTGCTTGAGATTGGTCACAACCACATCGACCATGCGACCCCTGAAAAGGTGCAGGCCGCAATTGCCGCCGGTGATACTCACGCTCATCTGCCCGAATACGAAACCTTTGCTGCTTATGAGGCAAACGGTGGCTATGCCAAGCTGAAAGAGCTGCGCGAGAGCGGCGACTGGGTGAAAGTACAAGAAGACGTTTTGTCCTCAGGCCTGCGCGGTTTGGGTGGTGCTGGCTTCCCGTCCGGCAAGAAATGGGGTTTTGTTCGCATGAACGAAGGCACCCGCTATCTGGCAGTGAACGGTGACGAGGGCGAACCCGGCACCTTCAAAGACCGTTATTATCTAGAGCGTGCGCCGCATGTTTTCCTTGAGGGTATGCTGATCGCCGCTTGGGCGGTCGAGGCAGAGACGTGCTTCATCTACATGCGTGATGAATACCCGGCGGTGCTGGAAATCCTCGCCCGCGAGATCGCTGCGTTGGAAGAGGCCGGGATCGTCGAAAAGGGTTACATCGACCTGCGCCGGGGTGCTGGTGCTTATATCTGCGGTGAAGAATCCGCGATGATCGAGTCGATCGAGGGGAAAAAGGGCCTGCCGCGTCACCGTCCTCCGTTCGTGGCGCAGGTTGGGGTCTTTAACCGACCGACCTTGGTGCACAATGTGGAGACGCTGTATTGGGTTTCCAAAATCTGCCGCGAAGGTCCGCAGATTCTGAGTTCCGTAGAAAAGAATGGCCGCAAGGGTCTGCGCAGCTACTCAATCTCGGGTCGCGTAGCCAAGGCGGGTGTTTACCTGTTGCCGGCGGGTTCTACCATTCTCGATGTGATCGAGGCCGCCGGTGGTATGACTGAAGGCCACGTGTTCAAGGCATATCAACCGGGCGGGCCGTCTTCGGGTCTGCTGCCTGCATCCATTGATGACGTCCCGCTGGACTTTGACACGCTGCAGCCGCTGGGCACCTTTATCGGATCCGCCGCCGTGGTGGTTCTCTCCGATCAGGACACCGCACGCGATGCTGCGCTGAACATGCTGCGGTTCTTCGAAGATGAAAGCTGTGGCCAGTGCACGCCTTGCCGGGCGGGCTGCGAAAAGGCTGTGAAGCTGATGCAGGCTGACAAGTGGGATCAGGATCTTCTGGAAGATCTGTGCCAGGTCATGGGCGATGCCTCGATCTGCGGTCTGGGGCAGGCGGCCCCGAACCCGATCCGTCTGGTCATGAAACACTTCGCTGACGAAATCTGAGGGAGACAGAGCCATGCTTGATGCAAGCCCAACCAAGACCGTCACCTTCAACCTGAACGGCGATGACGTCACCGTGCCCGAGGGCTGGACCATCTGGGAAGCCGCCAAGGGGCAGGGATTTACCATTCCGCACCTCTGCCACAAGCCGCAACCGGGCTATAAACCCGACGGCAATTGCCGCGCCTGTATGGTCGAGGTGGAAGGCGAGCGCACTCTGGTCGCCTCGTGCATCCGTCCGGCTGCGGACGGAATGGTGGTAAAAACCGATAGTGATCGGGCCGAGAAATCGCGCGCTATGGTCATGGAACTTCTGGTGGCCGACCAACCCGAAGAGGCGCACGATAAATCCAGCCACTTCTGGGATATGGCCAAGCTGAACGATGTCAGCGACAGTCGCTTCCCGGCGAAAGAGGCCGAGAAGATCCCTCTGCTGGATGACAGCCACGTTGCAATGCGCGTCAATCTGGACGCCTGCATCAACTGCAACCTCTGCGTTCGTGCATGCCGCGACGTGCAGGTGAATGACGTGATCGGTATGGCCGGTCGTGGACACACTGCGCAGGTGGTGTTTGACCAGAACGACCCGATGGGGGATTCGACCTGTGTCGCCTGTGGTGAATGTGTTCAGGCCTGCCCGACCGGCGCGCTGATGCCAGCCACTGTATTGGACGATCAGCAGCAGGGAGACAGCAAGGATTACGATAGCGAAACTGAAAGTGTCTGCCCGTTCTGCGGCGTAGGCTGTAAGGTTTCGCTGAAGGTCAAGGACGGCAAGGTCAAATATGTCGAGGGCATCAACGGCCCCGCAAACGAAGGCCGCCTGTGCGTCAAAGGTCGGTTCGGGTTCGACTACATCCACCACCCGCACCGCCTGACCAAGCCACTGATCCGGCGTGAGGATGCGCCTGAGAAGGGGCTGAATGTCGATCCGGGCAATCTGGGCACTCATTTCCGCGAGGCGACTTGGGAAGAGGCAATGGATCTGGCGGCCACCAAGCTGAAGGCGCTGCGTGATGAAGATCCGCGCAACGTCGCTGGCTTTGGTTCGGCCAAATGCACCAACGAAGAAGCTTATCTGTTCCAGAAGTTCATTCGTCAGGGCTTCAAGCACAACAATGTCGACCACTGCACCCGTCTGTGCCATGCCTCATCCGTGGCGGCGCTGATCGAGAACGTGGGCTCGGGCGCGGTGACCGCGACCTTTAACGAGGTCGAGAACTCGGATGTGGTTATCATCATCGGCGCGAACCCGATTGAGAACCACCCCGTGGCGGCAACCTACTTCAAGCAGTTCACCAAGCGCGGTGGCAAGCTGATCGTGATGGACCCGCGCGGCGTTGGCATGCGCAAGTTCGCAGACGAAATGCTACAGTTCCGCCCCGGTGCCGATGTCTCGATGCTCAATGCGATCATGAATGTGATCGTCGAAGAGGAGCTGTACGACAGCCAGTACATCCACCGCTGGACCGAGAACTGGGAAGCCGAAAAAGAGCATCTGCGCGCCTTCACGCCCGAGGCAATGGCGCCCATTTGTGGCATTGAGCCGGATCAGTTGCGCCGTGTGGCGCGTACCTTCGCGCAGGCCAAGGCTGGTCTGATCTTCTGGGGTATGGGCGTCAGCCAGCACATTCACGGCACCGATAACTCGCGTTGCCTTATTTCTCTGGCATTGATGACCGGCAATGTTGGTAAACCCGGCGCGGGTCTGCATCCGCTGCGTGGGCAGAACAACGTGCAGGGTGCCTCGGATGCGGGTCTGATCCCGATGTTCCTGCCGGATTATCAGTCGGTTATGGATGACGGCATTCGGGCCAAGTTCAACAATGTCTGGAACTCGGACGACTTCTCTAACGAGAAGGGCCTGACCGTCACCGAGATCATCGATCAGGCGTATGCGGGCAACATCAAGGGCATGTATATTCAGGGCGAAAACCCGGCTATGTCCGACCCTGATGTTGGTCACGCACGGGAAGCTTTGGCCAAGTTGGAGCTGATGATCGTACAGGATATCTTCCTGACCGAAACGGCCAACTATGCCGACATCATCCTGCCCGCCTCGGCGCTGTATGAAAAGAACGGCACCGTGTCGAACACCAACCGTCAGGTACAGCGTGTGCGTCCGGCTGTGGCTCCTCCGGGTGAGGCGCGTGAGGACTGGAAAATCACCGTTGAGCTGGCGCAGCGCATCGGACTGAACTGGGATTACACGGATGTATCGCAGGTCTTTGCCGAGATGAAACTGACCATGGCGTCGCTTGACAACATCACCTGGGAGCGGCTCGAGACCGAGACGATCACCTATCCGTCGCTCAGTGAAACTGACCCAGGTCAGGCGATTGTGTTCGGTGACGGCTTCCCGCGGACAGACGGACGGGCCAAGTTCACCCCGGCCAGTGTCATCCCGCCGGATGAAGCCCCAGATGAAGAATACCCGATGATCGCCACAACCGGCCGTCAGCTGGAACACTGGCACACCGGGTCGATGACACGCCGTGCCAAGGTTTTGGATGCGGTGGAGCCCGAGGCAAACTGCTCGCTCAACCCCCGCACGCTCAAGCTGATGGGGATCGAACCCGGCGAGATGATCCGCCTGACCACGCGGCGCGGCTCGATCGAAATCATGGCGCGGGCGGACAGGGCGATCGCCGAAGATATGGTGTTCATTCCGTTCGCCTATGTCGAGGCGGCGGCGAACATTCTGACCAACTCGGCCATCGACCCGTACGGCAAGATCCCCGAGTTCAAGTTCTCGGCCATTCGCGTCGAAAAGATCGAAGAAGCCATCGCGGCGGAGTAAATCCGCCACTTGCACCATTAAAAAGGCGGCCAATTGGGTCGCCTTTTTCTTTCCTTGACAGCAGCTTACCTGCGGCCAACCCTGTCACCGTTCTTGGTGGAGGAGTTTTACATGGCACGCCGCTTCGTCGATTTATCCGTTCCGTTGGAAACCGGCATCGTGTCGGACCCGTCGATCATGTTACCCGAAATCGAATATCTGGCCCATAACCAGACCGCCGAACAAGTCATGTCCTTTTTTCCGGGCCTGCAGAAAGATGACCTGCCCGGCGGTGAGGGCTGGGCCATCGAACGCCTTCAGATCGCCACGCACAATGGCACCCATCTGGACGCGCCTTACCATCACCATTCGACCATGAACAATGGTGAGAGGGCGATCACCATCGACGAGGTGCCGCTGGAATGGTGCATGAACCCCGGCGTGAAACTGGATTTTCGCCATTTCGACGATGGTTATGTGGCGACCGCCGCCGATGTCGAAGCCGAGTTGAAACGGATTGGTCACGAATTGCAGCCGTTGGATATCGTAGTCGTGAATACCTCGGCCGGCACGCGTTATGGGCATCCGGACTATCTGGCCAAAGGATGCGGCATAGGGCGCGAGGCAACGCTGTATCTGACTAAACGCGGGGTGCGCGTGACAGGAACCGACGCCTGGAGCTGGGACGCACCGTTTCCATTGACCGCTCAGGAGTATGCGGAGACCCAAGATGCATCGATTATCTGGGAAGGGCACCGGGCCTCGATGGAGGTTGGCTATTGTCACATGGAAAAACTGACGAACCTTGAAACCTTGCCGCCGACTGGGTTCGAGATTTCCTGTTTCCCGTTCAAGATCAAAGGGGCTTCAGCTGGATTCATCCGCGCGGTTGCGATCTTTGAGACCCAAGAAGGAGCACTTGATGCAACTGACGCCTGAAGGGCTGGCCGGACATGACGGACCCTATGATGCCCCGCTTTTCTTCCGCGGGTTCAAGGCGCGCGCCGAGTGGATCGACTATAACGGTCACATGAACGTGGGCTACTACGGCGTTGCCTTCGACAATGCGCTGGAGCTGTTGATGGTGGATCACCTTGGGTTGGGTGAGGCGCAGGTCAATGCGATGGGGCAGGGACCTTACATTTTGCAATCCCACATGAATTTCCTACGCGAAGTACTGGAAGGTGAGGCCTTCAGCATCCGGTTTCGGATGCTGGACGCAGATCACAAACGTGGCCACTATTTTGCGCAGATGGTGTCTGAAAAAGACGGTGCTATCTGCGCCACTCAGGAAGCGTTGTTCATGAATGTCAGCCATACGACCGGCCGGTCGGTTCCCTATCCGGATTGGGCAGTCACACGCTTACAGCGCATGGTAAAGGATCATGCGGCGCTAGATCCGGCCCCAGAAGTCGGACACCCGATCGGCATCCGCAGAAAGTGACCTAAGGCCCGCTTAGTAGTCGCGTGAAAAGAAGACCCCGACCCCGGTCTCACCCCGGCCATCTACAGTTCCTTTCACGGTGAAACTGTCGGTAACATCCAGGTTCAGGTTCACCTCGGTGTCGCCTTCTGTGTTGACGGTGAAATCGGTGTAAAGGTTGTCGCTCAGATACGCCCCGGCGCCGAGCCGGCCCGCGCCACCATCGGACACGCCGATGTCCACGGTGTCGACGCCTGTCGACTCACGCAAACCTTTGGTTGCGTCTCCGCCGGCGCCGCTGAGTTGTGCCAGCGAGGCCGCCATCTGAGCGATCACGAACGGTGACAACTCTGAGAAGCGATTGCCAAACAACAGCATTGCCAGCGCTTCTTCGGCTGGGCGCTCCGGGTCGGAAAAGACGTTGACCTCGGGCGAATCCAGTGGTCCGGCGATCTCGATCGTTGCCGTACCATCAGAGGTGCTGGTTGAGGATTCGAACTCGATATAGGGCGTCAGGTCCCCTTGCAGCGTCACAATACCCTTGGTCAGGGCCAGCCTGCGCCCCAGAATGTCAAAGTTACCACGGATCAGTTCGATCTGACCCGATGGGATGACCGAGGACGTGGTGCCGCCGATGTTTATTCTTCCACCCAGCTCAGCGTTGACGCCACGCCCGCGGACAAACACGGCCTTGGGCGCCAATAGACTGACATCCAGGGCGATACGAGAATTGTTTTTATTGCCGTCTTCCTTTTGGACGAGGCCCGCGCGTTCACGGGTCACATAGCCTGACCCGCTTTCATTCACGTGAACGATGTCTGGGATAGGGGCGGCCCCCACGGCACCTGATGCGGCCGCTAGGTTGATATTGGTTTCGCCAAACGTGATCTGTCCAGCGATCGAGCTGTTACCCGCCAGCGCCCCGGTCATCGCAATTTGCCCGTTCAGCATGGTTTCATACAGCAACTGATCGGTCAGTACGAGGCTGTTAAGGGCGGTCGTGATATTGGCATTGAAAGGTGGTGAAAGGTCTACAGGCCCGCTGACGGTAAAATTGCCGCCTGCCCGTGGTCCGCCACTTAGGGAAATCGTGGCGCGGCTATTCGCAAGTTGGACCGATCCGCTGATGCCGGTGATCGTCTGTCCCGCGCCGGGGATTGCCAGCGACGTACCTGACGTGGTGATTGATCCGGACAGGGATTCCAGTGCGGGTTTGCCCGACAGGGTCAGGTCATAGCGAGCGCTGCCGTCAATCTTGTTGGGCGTGATAAAGATATTGGCAATGCCAAGATTGACGCCACCAACGGCTTTCATGTCCGCTTCTCCGGTGCTTTCGTCGAAGGTACCAGAGACTTTGCCGCTAATCTCCGCAGGTCCGTCGGCCTGGGCGTCGATTGTCCAGACACCCTTGTTGCGTTTGGCGCTGCCTTTGGCGGCCACTGTACCCGGAAACTCAGGTACAAAACGCTCGATCTGGTTGAACTTGGCGTCAAAATCCAGATCCGCCGACCCATCGCTGTCCACCGTCCCGGCTAGCTTGGCGTATGAGCTGTCGGGGCCATTCAGGTTGACCGTACCTTCCACGCCCTTGGATGTCGGGGCAACGTTTCCATCCAACGTCAGTGGACCGGACATCGTGTTCAACACCCGCGCCAGATCGTCCAGTTTGACCGAGAAATCCAACCCGCCCGCTTGACGGTCCAGCTTACCCGAAGCCGTTGCGGTGATGGCCGTGCCGTTCAGGCGGAACGTTTCAATGCTAAGGCCATCTTCCCCATTCTGGGCATCTACGGACAGGGTCGTCTGGCCCTGAATCAGTTTGTCCACGGCCTCAATGCCGGTTTGGATGTTGTTGGCATCGAGGTTGCCCTGAACATCGAATGCCCGGGTGGAAAGGGTACCGTTGCCTTGCACGTTTGCTGCGACCGAACCGGCAAGATCACGCCCGGCCAACCCGGAAAACAGGGACAGGTCCGGCACATTCAATTGCGCTTGGCCATCTGCCGACAGATCTCCGGTGGGATCGTCTACAACCGCTTGTACTTGCGCAGTGAGGGCGCGGCCATTCACCGAGGCGCTGCGGATATCGATGCTGTCTGCGGTTCTGGCACCGTCCCATTCGATCTCGGTTCTGCCGGTCAGTAGCGGGTCAATATCGGCCATGCCGGTCTTGATGTTCTGACCTGTCACGCTGGCTGTGCCGTCAAATTCCAGCGTTTGTACCGTGCCTGTGCCGTTCACGGTCGCCTGTAGTGAACCGCCAAGGTCGCGTTTTGCCAAGCCAGAGAAGACCGACAAATCCGATGCGTTGACCCGGGCCTGCCCATCAATGGTCAGGTTGCCGTCCGGGGTGGTCACAACACCGCTGGCCACCGCTTTGGCGGCCTCGCTGTCCAGATCGAACTCACGGATAGTTATGCCGTCTGTGCCGCGGCTGGCGTCCAGAGTGATTGTGGTCTCTCCGGCAATCACGGGGTCGATATCATCACGGCCAGTAGACAAGTCGCGGCCCTGAACCATGACTTTGCCGTCAAAGCTGCGTTCCAGCGGTGAACCTTTTCCGGTCACACTGGCCGAGACCTGCCCGCCAAGATCCAGCTTGGCAAGGTCCGAAAAGCGCGACAGGTCTGTTGCGTCCAGCTTGGCCGTCCCGTCGACCGTCAAGCCGCTGGTCAGACCTGAGATCAGCGCGTCCAGCGCTAATGTGTAATCAGACCCCACAAGCTCGAACCCTGACAAGTTCAGGGACTGATCGCTGCTATAGTCGAACTGTCCATCAAGTGTGATGCGTTCGCCCAAGGCCGTGGTCAGCGCGTCATCGGCCATGTCTATTCCGCCGACCGCGATTTGTACGTCGCCATCGACAGTCAGAACCTCGCCCTGATCCAGGGTGCCTTGCGCGGTGATCCGGGCATCACCCAGCTTTGCCTGCGGAGACGCGAATTCGTTGGCCGTCAGGCTCAGATCCCAAAGGTTGCCGTTCTGGCGGTCAAACAGGGCCGAAATTTGTGCCGCCTTGAGCGATGTGTCGCCTCCTGCCACCGGCAGAACGACGGCTTCCCCATCTGGCGGGGTGATGCGCCCTTGCAGAGCGGCCAGTTGCAGAGTGCCGCCTTCAGCCAGTTGCAATTCACCTTTCAGATCCAGCGCCTGCGTGGTGAGTTCCAGATCCGAGATGTCCAGCGCGCCTTCGGGCTTGGTCTGGCCATCGACATAAAGCCGTGATTTTGGTCCGAAGAACGGATCGACGTCCTCCGCCAGAAAGGGTGTCAGATCGCCGTTCAGATCAGCGGTGAATGCAATACCGTCCGCTGCGCTGCCCTCGGCCGCCTGCAGCTGAACCTGCCCAGTGACGCGCATCTGGTTGTCGCTGCTCAGCCCAATATCGGCGGTGAAATCCGACAGCGGGCCCGCGCCCTTGGCTGTCAGGCCGATCGGTGGGCTGTCAGGGATGTTCAGCGCGGTTGAAATCAGACCACCAGAGGCTTCGTTCACTTGTAAATCTAGGTTGATCTCACTTGTTGAGTTCTGGAAACCAGCGGCCAGCTTGATCTCATCACCTGCGCGATCCAATCGGATTACATCCAGATTGGTGTCCAGCGCCCCATCTGCCAGCGTCAGGTTGCCCGTGACGCTGAGGTCGGCGGCGACACCGATCAGCGGCTCACCAAGGGAGAGGTCATCCACTCGAATTTCACCGATTTCGATGGAAACCGGCAGTTCGGGCAGTTGAAACGGTTGCGTTTCCGCCGAAGCAGGCGGTTCTTCCTTGGTCGTTGTGCCCGGCGCACGGGCAATATCGATTTCCTGCGCGGTCAGAGAGTTGACCGAAAATCGGCCGCGGATCAGCGCCAGACGGTTCCAGTCAAGTTCGGCATCCTTGATGGTCAGCCAAACACCTTCATCATCGGCAACTGTGATCTCTTCAATTGTCGCGCGGGCGCTCAATGCGCCTTGCAGGCCCTTAACGGTCACGTTTTGGTCGTCGCCAGAGAGCGTATCCTGCAGGAAGTTTTCCAGCATGCTGCCGCCTTCCTCTTGTGCGGCAAGTGGCAGAGGGGCAGACAGCATCAGCCCCGATATCAATAACGGATATGCGCGACGTCCAATCAAAATGCTTGTCCGATCCCAATGTAAAACTGCAATCCGTCGCCGGTGTCACCCTGCACTGGAACGGCCAGATCCAGCCGCAACGGACCAAATCCGCCCAGATCATACCGAACCCCAAGCCCGGCACCTGCGTGATATTCTGCGCCGCTGCCGATGAATGAGGATGTGTCCACCGTACCGTAGTCATAAAACCCGACCAGAGATATGGCTTCGGTGACTTTGCCGCGCACCTCGGCGGAAAGACCAAGGAAAGATTTGCCGCCTGCGATACCGGTGCCGACAGGGATGCCAAGACTCTCGTAAGGTTGCCCCCGAACGGTTCCGGCACCGCCCGAGAAGAACAGGAAGTCTGGTGTTACACCGTCCGGCGACGGCCCGAGCACTGATCCCAGTTGTACGCGACCGGCCAGAACCAGCCGTCCACCGGTTCCGAGGCTGGTATAGCCGCGCCCGTCAAAAAACATGCGTATGCCGCTTTCGGTTTCGGACAGACCAGCAAAGGGCGTGATCTGCGCGTCCAGATAAAAGCCGCGCGTTGCGCTGACCTTACTGTCGCGCTCGTCCCATTCCGACCGTAAGGGAAGGATGAAATATCGGAACCTGCGGTCATCGCCGTAGGCGTCGTCCGCACTGGACCACTGAAACCCGGCTGAGGCTTCGGCATATAGCCGATCAGAGAACGTGCGCCGGGCACCGTAGGCCAGCGACGCAACGGTGACATTGTAGTTTTCTGTGTTGCGCCGTTCCAGAAGCGCGTTCCAGAAAGTGTTGTCATCGGGACCAAGCCGGTCGGGCTGATCCAGACGCAAGCCGATCCGGCCGTCGATATCCTCAGCACCACCGATATTACGGACTGCCGCCTCGAACCGCAGGCGTTCGGCACGCCGGAATACGTTGCGATGCGTCCAGGTAGCGGTCACGTCTACCCCGTCGCGCGACGCGATCTCGGCGCCAAAGGTCAGTCGGCGCTTGGGTAAATCTTCAAACGTCGCGTCGAAATCCAATGTGCCGTCCGGGTTCGGAGTGTCCCTCTCTTCAATCGAAACAACGTTGAAGGTCCCGGTCCGCCGCAACCGTGTGCCGACCTTCTGGATTTTCTCGGGCGAATATACTTCGCCTGCCGGAAACCCGGCGATCTTTTCTATTGACCGGTGGCGCACATCGGTGTCGCCCTTGATGATCATTTTGCCAAATCTCAGGCGCGGGCCGGGGGTAAGGTCGATCTCGGCATCCAGCTTGGCCTCGGCATGGCGGGCAATGACTTTCTGGCCTTCGACTTCGGCCTTGGCATGACCCGCGTTGCGCCAACCCTGCACGCCAGCTGACGCGGCTTGTTGGATCGCGCCGGTGGTCGCGAGTTTGCCGACCGCAAACTCCTCGGGCAGAACTGTTTCGGGCGTTATCGGTTGTACGATGGCTTCGCCAAAGGTGAACTTTGGGCCGGTGTTGACCGTGATTACCGCGCTATTGATCTGCGCTGGTACGCTGAGCGAGCTGATCTCAGCTGCTTCTTTTCCGTCCAGTTTGATGCTTACGACTGGGCTGAAATACCCTTCGTCATAAAGAATTTGGACGAGAGTGCGATAATCCGAAAGCGCCGCCGACAAGATCTCAAGCGGCGTGTCCAGCCCGCGAGATTCGGCCGTCGTAACCGAGGAGGTTTCCTCCATCCGCTCGACAAGCTCTTTTGAAGCACCCGGAGCTGTTAAGGTGGTTTCCAGCGCGGCCAATGCGGTCGGCAGGGTCATTGCAATCGCGCCGAGAAGGCATCTCTTCAAAAAGGCGCGCGGCCTGCTCCCCGGCATCTGATAGCTCCAACTGCCCCAACTCGAAATCACATTTGCCGTTTTGTGCAAAGCAACGGCTGATTAAATTCATGTTAGAGCATCAGATTCCTTGCAGGAAAAGACTAAATCCTGCCTCGCCTGAATTTTGCGGCCTGTGTGATTGATCGGTCTCGGGATCAGGAACCGGCGTTGCGGAACCAGCGGATGATGGCCTCGCGGTCCTCGGGCTCCATGTATGTGACATTTGCGGGGGGCATCGCATGGCTGACCCCCGCCTGCAGATAGATTTGCTGGGCGTTGCGGGCGATGTCGCCCTCGGTTTCCAGCAACACGCCCTTGGGGGCCCACAGAATGCCTTCCCACACCGGTTCGCGTGCGTGGCACATCGAGCAGCGTCCCAAAACGACGTCATGGGCCTCTTCAAATCCGTCAGCGGCAGCGTATTTCTGTTCAAACGGTGTCAGTGGCTGTGCTTCGGCCTCTTCCAGAGGTTTGTACATAGGGGCAGTAGACAACCACATGATTGCGATGAACAGCAACGCAGTGACCAGCCATGTCCAGGTTGGATCGCCTGCCCGAGCGTGGCGCGTGTTGAAGTAGTGTCGGATGGTTACGCCCATCAGGAAGACCAGAGCCGCGATGATCCAGTTGTATTCTGTCGCAAAGGCCAGCGGGTAGTGGTTCGACAACATAAGAAACACCACCGGCAACGTCAGGTAGTTGTTATGCGTCGAGCGCAGCTTGGCGATTTTGCCGTACTTTGGGTCAGGTGTACGGCCGTTCTTCAGATCGTCTACCACGATGCGTTGGTTCGGCATGATGATGAAAAACACGTTGGCTGTCATGATCGTGGCCGTGAATGCACCCAGATGCAGCATCATCGCACGACCGGTAAACACCTGGTTATACCCCCAGCCCATAACAACCAGCAGCACAAACAGCAGTACCATCAGAAGGGTCGGACGTTCACCCAGACCTGATTTGCACAAGAAGTCATAGATCAGCCAACCAACTGTCAGCGAGGCGGCCGAGATCAGAATGCCTTGCCACAGCGCCAGATCGGCTTTTTGTGCGTCGATCAGATAAAGCTCTCCGCCCACCCAGTACACGATCATCAGCAACCCAGCCCCGCTGAGCCAAGTCGCATAGCTTTCCCATTTGAACCAAACCAGGTGTTCCGGCATCCGTTCGGGCGCGACCAGGTATTTCTGGATGTGGTAGAAACCGCCGCCATGTACTTGCCATTCCTCGCCATCCGCCGGGCCGGGGATGTCGCGGTTCAGGCCAAGGTCCAGCGCGATGAAATAAAATGAGGATCCGATCCAGGCAATAGCAGTGATGACGTGCAGCCAGCGCACGGCAAAAGCCATCCAGTCCCAGAACACGGCGAAGTCGTACATGAGAAAGCTCTCCGATTGGTTGCCGTCACACTAGGCAAAGGGCACTTTCTTCGGTATTCCCTGATATTGTCAAACTGTATCAAAAAAAACGAAAAGATGTCCTATCTAGACAACATCCGCACCTTTGTCAGGGTTTATGACCTTGGCAGCATGTCCGCTGCTGGGCGAGACCTGCGAATCTCGCCTGCGGTGACGTCGGCGCGGATATCTCAGCTTGAAGATCATCTGGGCGTGCGCCTGTTTCAAAGAACGACGCGCAACCTGAGCCCGACAGAGCAGGGGCGGGCATTCTATCCCGGTGCTGTGGCCGTTCTGGATGCGGTGGACGATGCCGAAGCGCAGGTCGTCCATCTGACCGAGGCCCCGCGGGGATCGTTGTTTGTGGCTGCTCCACTAGGGGTCGGTCGCAGGGTCTTGGCACCGCATGTGCCCGATTTTCTTGCGGAATATCCCGAGATCGATGTGCGCCTGCGGTTGACGGACAGATCCGTTGATCTGACGACCGAAGGTCTGGACCTGGCCTTTTTCATCGGCCAGCCTGAAGATAGTACTCTGCGTATTCGAAAGATCGCCGACTGCCAGCGTGTGCTTTGTGCCGCTCCGGCCTATGTTGAACGCAGGGGCATGCCGGCAACGGGCGCGGACTTGGTTTCCCAGCGCCATGAATGCCTGAACCTGAGGTTTCCCGGCGCGACCGAGTTTCAGTGGCAGCTAGAGACACCTGACGGTCCCAAGCGGTTCGCAGTCTCTGGCCGGTTTGAATGTGACGATGGGGATGTGCTGACAGACTGGGCGCTGTCGGGGCAGGGGATCGCGATGAAACCGGTTTTTGAAGTGGTCGAACACCTCAGTTCGGGGCGTCTGGTCCCCGTTGCGGTCGAAACGCCGCCGGTGTCTGTTCAAATGGCCTGCCTATACACACATCGCCGCCATCAGGACCCCAAGGCGCGTTTGTTCATGGATTTCATGATCGCACGGATCGGCAAGGTCGTGCGTGTGTCGGAAACTGCCGACAAATAAAGCTGCCGCTTAGCGGCAGCCCCATCCCGCGGTTTAACTGCCTCGGTAGGTTGAATAGCCGTAAGGGGACAGCAGCAGAGGCACGTGATAATGTGCCTCGGCATCAGACATGCCAAACCGGAGCGGCACCTGATCAAGAAACAGAGGGTCCTCAGCAGCCTGGCCCGATGCGCGCAGATAGTCTCCTGCGAAGAAAACCAGCTCGTAAGTACCAGTTTTGAAGGAGTCTTGTGGCAAGATTGGGCTGTCAGTGCGCCCGTCCGAATTGGTCTCCATCTCGGCAATTTTGCGATGGGAATTCCCCGACACCCGATAGAGTGCGATTTTCAATCCTTCAGCCGGGCAGCCGCGTGCAGTGTCCAGAACATGGGTCGTCAGATAGCCAGCCACGGGTCTCTCCTTTGATTTGTCTTTTGCTTTGTCACAGTCTGACGCAAAGTTTGAAACAGTGGAAATGCCGAAAGAACCGGAAACAGCGTTCGGATTGATTTGATAATCATCGGTGTGTTTCTGGGGTAAGGCTATTCAAAAGATCAAGAATGGAAGATGCCATGCAGCCCTCTCGCTATCCTCGTGACATGATCGGATATGGTGCCAACCCGCCAGATGCCAAATGGCCGGGCGGCGCGAAGCTGGCCGTTCAGATCGTACTGAACTACGAAGAGGGCGGTGAAAATTGCGTGCTGCACGGCGATGCCGCGTCCGAGGCGTTCTTGTCTGAAATCGTGGGGGCCGCCCAATGGCCGGACCAGCGCCATTGGAACATGGAGTCGATCTATGAGTACGGCTCTCGCGCTGGTTTCTGGCGACTGCACCGGTTGATGCAGGACTTGCCGATCACAGTCTATGGAGTTGCAACAGCCCTGGCCCGCTCGCCGGATCAGACGGCAGCGATGAAGGCCGCCGGGTGGGAGATTGCCAGTCATGGCTTGAAATGGGTCGAGCATAAAGACATGCCCGCAGATGAAGAACGCGCACAAATCGCCGAAGCTATCCGTCTTCACACCGAGGTCGTCGGTGAACGCCCGCGCGGTTGGTACACGGGGCGATGTTCGGAAAACACCGCTCGTCTGGTGGCAGAAGAAGGTGGCTTTTCCTATGTGGCCGACACATATGCGGACGACTTGCCGTACTGGATGCAGACTGGTGGGCGGGATCAGTTGATCGTGCCCTATACACTGGATTGCAACGACATGCGCTTTGCCACGCCACAGGGCTTCAACTCGGGCGACCAGTTCTATTCCTACCTGAAAGACAGCTTTGATGCGCTGTATGCCGAGGGCGAAGCTGGCGCGCCCAAGATGCTGTCGATCGGTTTGCACTGCCGCCTGATCGGACGACCAGGCCGGGTGATGGCGTTGAAACGCTTCCTGGATTACGCGCGCAGCTTTTCCGATGTCTGGTTTGCGACACGGTTGCAGATCGCCGAACACTGGGCGGAACACCATCCGGCGGTGCCGCATCCGAAGCCTGCTCAGATGGATCGGGACGCGTTTGTCGCGACGTATGGCGGCATCTTCGAGCATTCCGCCTGGATCGCTGAACGGGCGTATGAACTGGAATTGGGACCGGCCCATGACACGGCAGGTGGGCTGCACAATGCACTGACCCGCATGTTCCGCTCCGCCTCTGCGGACGAAAGGATGGGTGTCCTGACCGCGCACCCGGATCTGGCCGGAAAATTGGCGCAGGCAAAACGGCTGACGCAAGAAAGCACGTCCGAGCAGGCTTCGGCAGGGTTGGATGCTCTGACAGATGATGAGCGTGCGATGTTCACGGGCTTGAACCAGAAATACACCGAGAAGTTCGGTTTTCCGTTTATCATCGCCGTGCGTGATCACGACAAAACGTCTATCCTTCAGGCGTTTCAACGGCGGATTGATCAGGATAAGGACACCGAATTCGCAGAGGCTTGCCGTCAGGTCGAGCGGATCGCCGAATTCCGGTTGCAGGACATTTTACCCTCATGAGCGCGCAAGTCGGGACTACGCCTTTGACGGCCAAGGCATTTGCCCCGTTCGGTGATGTCATCGAAGTGACCGGTGATCCGGACAAGATCATCAATCAGGGGCAATGTGGTCGCTACCATGATCTGGCGCGACTGGATTTCACAGACGGGCGCGCCGGTATCAGCCTTTTCAACGCCAATCCGCGATCCTTGCCCTATCAACTGGATATGGTTGAGCGTCACCCCGAGGGCAGTCAGGCATTCATACCGATGACACACCAGCCCTTTCTGGTTGTCGTGGCCCCGGATGAGGGCGGGCGGCCCGGACATCCGCAGGCATTTGTGACCAAGCCCGGACAGGGTGTGAACTATTTTCGCGGTACATGGCATGGGGTGCTGACCCCATTGCACGGGCCCGGCTTATTCGCTGTGATTGATCGGATTGGTGGGGGGGCTAATCTGGAGGAGTTTTGGTTTGACGCCCCGTTTGAGATCATAGGCGGATAGGGCTCTCCCGCCCGGTCAATGCGCATCAAAGATACTTGTGACCCGTTTGGCCAAGCAGCGTGCGGGCAAGCCCGCCCGCTGCGCCCGCGCAAATTCAGCCATCTGTCATAAGGCGGGCAACATCCAGCATGCGTGCCGAAAACCCCCATTCATTGTCATACCAGCCGAAAACACGGACCTGATGTTCGCCAACCATCCGTGTCTCGGGTCCCGCTATAACCAGTGACTCTGGCCGTGTACGCAGGTCTGACGAGACCAGAGGGGAATCGGTCCAGCCCAGCACGGGCGATGTCTGGACGGCTGCGCGCAGTTCGGTTTCGAACAACCCAGGCGACATTCCGCGATCCAGCGTTACCACCAGATCAATGGCGGATACACTGGCCGTCGGGACCCGAACAGCAGCGCCCGAGATGCGGCCGGCCAAATGCGGCATGACTTCGTCTATCAGATGAGTGGCGCTTGACGTGGTCGGCACCATAGACAGCGCGCCCGCGCGCGAACGGGCCAAATCGCCGCGTGGTGCGTCCACCATAGGTTGGCTGTTCGTATAGCAGTGAATTGTTGTCATATGGGCTGACGCAATCCCGCCAATCTGGTCCAGCACTTTGACCAAGGGCGCAAGTCCGTTGGTTGTGCAAGACGCGTTGGACACGATGCGAGCATTGCCCAACTGATCTTCGTTGGCCCCCAGAACAATAGTGACTTCTGTCGCGGGCGAGGGGCCAGAGATCAGCACCTTGCGGGCCCCGGCGGTCAGGCCCTGACTGGCCACATCCGAGGTGCGGGCAACGCCGGTGCAATCCATAAGAACGTCGACACCGGACAGATCGACATGTGCCAGATTGGGGCTGTGTGTCATTGGGATTGTGCGCCCATCGACGACGATGGCCGCGTCGCCCTGTTCTACTGCTCCGGCGTAGGGGCCAAAGGTGCTGTCATATTTGAACAGGTAGGCGCAGGTCTCAAGCGGGGCGATGTCGTTGATCAGAACCAGCTCAATATCCGTGTCCTGCGGCAAAGCCAGCAGCTGCCGCAGGATAGTGCGGCCAATACGGCCGAATCCGTTGATTGCAAGTCTCATGCGCAAGCTATGGCAGTGCGCTGCCAATAGCTCAATGCCCGTTGTGACCTGTGGTCAGTTGCAGCTGACCTGCGAAAAGAACTGACCCGAAATGTTCTGATACATGCTGGCCACGATCGGTCTGCACCCGGTCGCTTGCTGAAAGGCGGCTATGGCCTGAATGGTGCGCAGGCGCGGCGGCGGGCCAAATGGGTTCAGGTTGTTGTTGTCGCGCGTCGCGCGGTACACGACCGGAGCGTCCGAGACCTGTGTCACCGCCCAGGTGCGGCTCATGACAAAAACCTGCTTGGTTTCTTCCTTTGCGGCGACAGGCGTTGCATCAAATGCCGTCAAACCAATCGCAGCGGCCAGTGCAAGCATCGTTACACGCAGTACCATTGAACAATCTCCAGTGCTAAAATCCGCTGTCATTTCACCAGATTCACGCGCTTCTGTGAACCCCTGACCGAAAAAAGCGTTTAAAAGCCTAGCGTTTGGACAACATCAGCGGCATGTGCCGGTTCACATCCTTGTAAAGCAGATAGCGAAAGCGACCAGGTCCGCCCGCATAGCAGGCCTGCGGGCAGAAGGCGCGCAACCACATATAATCGCCGGCCTCTACCTCAACCCAATCCTGGTTAAGCCGATAGACCGCCTTGCCTTCCAGCACGTACAAACCGTGTTCCATGACATGGGTTTCGGCAAAGGGAATCACACCGCCGGGCTCGAAATTGACGATGTTGACGTGCATGTCATGACGCAGATCCTGCGGATCGGTGAAGCGGGTCGTGGACCAGCGCCCCTCGGTACCGGGCATCTCGATGGGGGATACATCACGTTCGTTGGTGATGATCGGATCTGGTGCGGGCAGGCCGGGAACGGCTTCATAGGCTTTGCGAACCCAGTGAAATCGGGCGGTTTTTTCGGCGCGGTTGTGCAGGGTCCAATCCGATCCAGACGGGATATAGGCATAACCGCCGGTATCGAGGACATGCTCAGTTCCACCTAACGTCAGGGTCACCTCACCTTCGACCACAAAGAGAACACCCTGCGCCTTGGCGACTGTTTCTGGGTGTTCGCTGCCGCCGCCGGGCTGAACTTCCATGATGTATTGCGAAAACGTCTCGGCAAATCCGCTGAGGGGGCGGGACAGGACCCAAAGCCGGGTGCCTTCCCAGAACGGCAGGTTGCTGGTTACGATGTCGCGCATGGTGCCTTTGGGGATAACCGCATAGGCGTCGGTAAACATGGCGCGGTCGGTCAACAGTTGGTCTTGTCCGGGGTGTCCGCCTGTGGGCGCGTAATAGGTGGGCTGTGCCATTTCATGCCTCTGGTTCGTGTTTGAGGCACTATGAGGCGATTGGCGCGGCGGTCCTAGCACCCGAGTCGCGATAGGTTTGTTCGGTATTATTTGAAGGTCGGCCAGCGGGGCTTGGCCCCCGTTCCCCGGCGGTATAGTCTTGTGACCAAACTTATTTCAGCAAGGCGAGAAGATCATGAAAGCCTGGATTTCACCCTTTTTTGCAGCAGCCGTTGTGATCGGCGCAGTTTCACTGGCACAGGCCAAGCCACTTTCGAGAATCATCGCTGAAATGGGATTGAGCCCCGAAGACTATAGTGTCGTCAACGCCACGACCAATGCGATGTTGGCAGATGGAACGCCTCAGGTTGGAACCGAACGCAACTGGTCGAACGACGACACCGGATCAAAAGGCACTGTCCGAGTGCGCGAGGTCCGGGACAATTGCGTGCATCTCCAGCATTTCATCGTGCCCGCCGGGGCCGAACAATCACGTGAAGTCAGAACCCGCAACTGCCGGGATGCCAGCGGGAACTGGATTCTGACTCCTTGATTTAGGTCTAGTAGCCGCGCGTGCGGTCGACCTCATGCAACAAGGGCTTTCCTTCGGTCAGGCGCTGGAAGTTCTCGGCCACGTCAGCCAGCGCTTCACCCAAATGCCAGCCCGAGACATGTGGGGTGATCGTTACCCCGGGATGGGACCACAACGGGCTGTCTGAGGGCAGAGGCTCTTTGCTTGTCACATCCAGAACGGCGTGGCCGGGCGCGCCGCGGTCCAGTGCGTCGACCAGAGCGCTTTCATCGATCAGATCGCCACGCCCGGCGTTCAACAACTGACTGCCGGGTTTCATGGCGGCCAGCATCTGCATATCGAACAAGCCGAGTGTTTGCGGCGTGGACGGCAGAATGGCGCAAACGTGGTCGCATTGGCCTAGCAACGTCGGCAGCGCATCCTCGCCATGCAGGCAGGTCACGCCCTCGATCTCTTTCGGGGATCGGCTCCATCCCATGACCTGAAAACCGATGGCGCGCAGCATTCTGGCGCTGCGGGCGCCGATATGGCCCAGGCCCAGAACGCCCACTATGGTGTCCGGCGTGAATACCGGCGCTTTGGGTACCCATTCTGCCTTGCGCTGGGCGGCTTCGTGAAAGGTCATGTTCCGTTGGTGGTGAAGGACATAGGCGACGAACCACTCGGCAATACCTTGCGCCGGCGCATCGGGCTTGAGTCGTGCGATACGGACGTGATCGGGCAGGCTCGGGTTGCCAACAATCGTTTCAACGCCCGCGCCCAGTTTCTGGACCAGTTGCAGGTTCGGCAGCCGTTTGGGGTGGTCGTTGTTCAGGCCGACAACAGCGACCATGCTGATTTCGCTTGCATCTCCAATCGTTTCCCGGGTGCGCACATCCGCACCGGGATTTATGTTTCGGATCGTTTTGGCGATGTCATCATCGCTTATCCAGTCGGTTAGACCGGTTTCGATCAGTAGCGCCATGAATCACCCTCGCAATTTCATTTTGATTGAGTTGACGTTCCGTCACACAGCTAGACATTCTATCGGCAGCTAAGTCATTCTCTGTTCAAAGGTAAAGCCCGCTCTTTGGGCCTGAGGAGGAAAGCTCATGAACATGTCATTCGGTCTGCGCGAAGAAAATCGCGCGCTGCTGCAACGTGTGGCAGATATGATCCGGGATGAGATCATGCCGCTGGAAGAAGAATACCAGGCCGAAATCGATAAGGGCGACCGCTGGCAATACACCGAACGTCAGGCGGAAATCCTGGAAGGGCTGAAAACCAAGGCCAAGGCTGCCGGATTATGGAACTTCTGGCTGACCGACAGCGACAAGGGCTTTGGTTTGACCACGGTCGAGTATGCTTACTTCGCCGAAGAGATGGGCAAAACGCCCCTTGGGGCCGAAGTATTCAACTGCTCAGCCCCCGACACCGGCAATATGGAAGTGTTCGAGCGCTACGGCACGGACCAGATGAAAGAGCAGTGGCTGAAACCCCTGCTGAACGGCGATATCCGGTCAGCGTATTTGATGACGGAGCCGGATGTGGCGTCATCGGATGCCACGAACGTGTCGATGTCCTGTGTGCGGGATGGGGATGATTTTGTTCTGAACGGAGAAAAATGGTGGTCATCGGGGGCGGGTGATCCACGGTGCAAGGTCTATATCGTCATGGTCAAGACAGCAGGCGACGAGCAACCCAAACACAAGCGGCAGTCGATGATTGTTGTGCCTGCCGATGCGCCAGGGATCGAGGTTCTGCGCCCAATGCAGGTTTACGGCCACGATGATGCCCCGCACGGCCACATGCATATCCGCTTTACCAACGTCCGGGTGCCAGCTGAGAGCATCCTGTTGGGCGAAGGCCGCGGGTTCGAGATCGCGCAAGGCCGTCTCGGGCCCGGTCGTATCCACCATTGTATGCGCGCAATTGGGCAGGCTGAATCGGCGCTGGAACAGATGTGCAAACGGTCGCTGCAGCGCGAAGCCTTCGGCAAGAAACTGGCGCAACTCGGGGCCAATTTCGATATCATTGCCGAATGCCGGATGGAGATTGAAATGGCGCGTTTGCTGTGCCTGAAGGCTGCTTGGTACATGGATCAGGGCGATGCCCGTGCGGCAGCACCCTGGATCAGCCAGATCAAGGTCGTGGCCCCGCGTGTCGCACTCAAAGTCATCGATGAGGCCGTTCAGATGTTCGGCGGGCAGGGGGTCAGTCAGGATACGCCGCTGGCGACGGCCTGGACCCATGTGCGTACATTGCGGTTGGCCGATGGGCCTGATGCGGTACACCGCCGTCAGGTGGCGCGGGCCGAATTGAAGAAGCATACCCAGGAAAAAGTCTGAGGTTCTAGGTGGTGTTGAAACCGGATCTAAAGGAACAAGCCTATTTCCACGTTCGGGCTGACGGAGCTTTTGTCGGCAATGATCCCGCGCGCGGGCCGTGGTCTGCGGATCATTGCCATGCGGGCCCGGTCGCGGGGCTGATCGTTCGTGCAGCCGAAACAGAGGTTGGGCCGGAAAAGATGCTGACACGGCTGACTGTGGACTTGCTGCGCCCTCTGCCGCTGACAGGTCTGCGTGTGGCGGCGGAGACTACGCGACACACCAAGACGCTGGCCACAACCCGCGTCACTGTGCACGATCTGGACGATACACTATGCGCTACGGCCACCACGATGCATATGGTGCGTCGCGATTTGGGGTCGGTTCCGAACATCACGTTGCCGACGCCCGAACTCGACGATGCGGTGACCGGCCCGTTTCCGATTGGCGAAACGCGTCATGACCTGCCGGGGTTCGCAAACCATTCGGACATTCTCTACCCCAAGGGTGGCAACCAGAAAGCCGGTCCAAAGACAATCTGGATGCTCACCCCGAAGCTGTTGGAGGGCGAGGCGCAATCGCCGATTCAGGCGCTTTGCCCGCTGGCGGATTGTGGCAACGGGATCTCGTGGAATGCACCGACGTCCGAGATGGGGTTCATGAACACCGATCTGACGGTCCAGATTCATCGTGAACCTAAATCGGACTGGTTGGCCTCGCAGTCCGTATCTCATTGGCAACCTTCAGGAATAGGGATGTCGCAATCGGTTCTGTTCGACACCGAAGGCCCGGTCGGTACAGCGTTGCAGACACTGGTTTTGTTCCCGCCGAAGTGACTGGTTTGGCCAGTTCCCGCACGGGTCTGCCGAAACACGTTGCCGGGCACGGGCCAAGCCCCTATCTTTCGCCTATGCGATGGCTCATAACCCTTGTCTCCTGTTGCCTGCCGGTTCCGGCATTGGCCCACCCGCATGTCTTTATCGACACCGGGCTGGAATTTATTGTGGATGATAGCGGCCAGTTGACCCATGTCAGGGTAACTTGGGCGTATGACGAGCTTTTCTCTTTGTTTCAGTTGGAGGACATGAAACTGGATCAGGATTCTGATGGCATTCTGACCGAGAGCGAAGAAAAGTTTCTGTCCGGCTTTGATGCCCAGTGGGTCGAAGGATATAATGGCGATCTCGTGGTGTTCGCCGATGGCGCGCCGGTCGATTTGTCGGGGCCGATGGAGGCCAAAGCGACCACCGAGGATGGCCGTATCGTGACAACCCACCTGCGCGCGGTGGAAGGCGGTGGAGTGCCGGCAACCGAGGTCGTCGCCAAAGCATACGATGAATCCTATTACACGGCTTATGAAGTGACCCGCCCTGTATCGGTATCCGGACCCACCTCTTGCGAGATCAGCCGGGTTGACGCGGATATCGACGGGCAACTGGCGCAGATGCAGGCGTTCCTTCAGACCCTGGATGCCGACTATGACCTTGAAGAAAACGATATCCCGCTGGTTGGGGAAAACTTTGCGTCCGAGATCCGCCTTTCATGTCCAAGTACCTGATTATTCCTGTCGCCATCTCCATTGGTTTGCTGCTGTGGTTCTGGGGCAGTGGTGGCTTTGACCACTTGGCCGCATGGGCTGCGGGTGAGCAGCGCGAGTTCCAAAATCAGATCGCGCGTTCCCTACGCGCAGCCCGCGCGGAACAGCCCGAGGCTGTAGCAACGCTGCTGACGGTCTGTTTTGCCTACGGCTTTTTTCACGCCATCGGCCCCGGCCACGGCAAAGTTTTGATTGGTGGCTATGGGTTGGGACGCAACGTGGCGTTCCTGCGTTTGTCTGCAATCAGCTTGTTGTCCAGCCTGGGGCAGGCAGTCACTGCGGTTGTTCTTGTCTATGCCGGGGTACTGGTGTTCCAGATGTCCCGGGCAAGCCTTGTCGATACCACCGAACGGGTCATGGCTCCGATCAGCTATGGTGCTATCGCGGCGATTGGATTGTGGCTGATCTTTCGATCCATTCGCAGTTTCGCGCGACGTCATCGCAGCGAAAAAGCCCATCATCATGAGCACAAGCACGACCATCACCACCCGCACGACGAGGACCACAAACATCACGACCATGACCATGGCGTCTGCGCAGATTGCGGGCATCGCCACGGTCCCACCGCCGACGAAGTGGCCCAAGTTGGCAGCCTGCGCGAAGCCGCGCTACTGATCGCTGGGATTGCCGCACGTCCCTGTACCGGAGCGCTGTTTGTGCTGATCCTGACCTGGCAGATGGGCATCGCAATGGTTGGCATTGCCGGTGCTTTCGCCATGGCGCTTGGCACGGCGACGGTCACGACCTTGGTCGGGTGGACTTCGTTCGGACTGCGCGGAGGGCTGCTGGCCTCAGCCTCGGCGACGCGATTTGCCTCGGTCTTGGCTCCGACGATTGAACTGGTGGCGGGGCTGCTGATCGCCGTGATTGCAAGCGGTCTGCTGTTGCGCGCGATTTAATCGAATACGGGCTCCGGGTACCCGACCCGCGCCAGATACAGCCCTTGCGGCGGACATACCGGCCCACAGGCGGTGCGATCGGCGGCCTCCAAAGCATCCCGCACATCTTCGGGTGACCATGTTCCGGCACCGACACGTTCAAGCGTTCCAACAAAGCTGCGCACTTGATTGTGCAGGAAAGACCGCGCGCGAACGTGAAAATGAACCTCTGGTCCGGAAAAGCCTTCAACCTGTTCGACCCGCAGCTCATCCAGGGTTTTGACCGGGCTCGCAGCCTGACAAATCGAGGATCGGAAGGTTGTGAAATCATGCCGTCCGATCAGCATATCCGCGCCCGCCTGCATCGCGTCCACGTCCAGTTGATGGTTGATCCGCCAGACCTGCCCAGCGTCATGCGTAGCAGGTGCGCGGCGCATCAGGATACGAAACAGGTATTGCCGTTCCAGCGCGGAAAAGCGCGCGTGCCAGTCATCGTCTACTCGAGCCGCCTTAACGATGGCAACAGGCTGCGGTTTAAGGTGATAGTTCAGCGCCTCAGACAGGCGGAACGGGTCCCAGTCCTTGATCAGATCACAATGCGCAACCTGCCCCAGCGCGTGCACGCCCGCGTCTGTACGCCCGGCTGCGGCAATAGTGTGATCGCCGGGTTGAATACGGGACAAGGCCTGTTCGATTGCCCCTTGAACAGACGGCAATTCCTTTTGCCGCTGCCATCCGGCAAACGGTTTCCCCTGGTATTCGACTTTCAGCGCGTATCTAGGCATGGGCTGCTGGTAACGCGCCGTGCCGCAACGGGCAAGAGTGGGAAAGCGCTGGTATGTCCGACAGCCGCTACCTATCTTGGGGAAAACGAAAAAAGCGGGGCGACGGTTTGGTCATCTCATCTCTGGCAGACAGTCTGACGCGCGGCGTCGAATCCGTGGGTGACCGCGTGTCTGAGGCTTTGTTTGAGCCGGTGATCCGACTGGGTGTCACCGGGCTGGCGCGTTCAGGAAAGACAGTATTCATCACGTCTCTGGTCGCGAACTTGCTGGACCGGGGGCGGATGCCGGGTCTTGTGGCGCAGCAAGAAGGGCGGATCAACGCGGCGTACCTGCAGCCGCAACCAGACGACACCGTGCCCCGGTTCGACTACGAAAATCACCTGGCGGCGCTGACCGGGCCTCAGCCACACTGGCCCGAAAGTACGCGCGCAGTGTCCGAGCTGCGTTTGTCGTTCAAAGCCCGTCCCGCGGGGCTTTTGTCAGGGTTGCAGGGACCACGCACCATCCATCTGGATATCGTGGATTACCCCGGCGAATGGCTGCTGGATCTGGCGTTGCTGGACAAAACCTATGAGGTCTGGTCGCAGGAAACACTGGAGCGCATCGCCAATCGCAATGAGGCGACGACCTTTCTGGCGCAGGCAAAGGCGGTTGACCCTTCTGACAGCCACGACGAACCAAAGGCCCAATCACTGGCCAAAGAATTCGCCTCTTATCTGAACGCTGCCCGCGATGCCGGGTTTTACGACTGCACGCCAGGGCGGTTCTTGCTGCCGGGCGATCTGGCAGGCTCGCCGGCGCTGACATTTGCACCCTTGCCGGTCGAGGGTCACGGCCCGCGACGCAGTCTGCACCGCGAGATGGCCCGGCGATACGAGGCCTATAAATCTCAGGTTGTGAAACCGTTTTTCCGCGATCATTTTTCCCGGATCGACCGTCAGGTGGTTTTGGTGGACGCGCTGGGCGCGATCCATAACGGGCCACAGGCGGTCGAGGATATGCGTCGCGCGATGGCCGATATCCTGTCGGCGTTTCGGCCCGGACGAAATGCGTGGCTTAGCCAGTTGTTGCTCGGCAAACGGGTCGAGCGCATCCTGTTTGCGGCCACCAAGGCGGACCATTTGCACCATCTTCAACACCACCGCCTGACCAATATCATGGAGGCCCTGACCCGCGAGGCGCGCGATCGTGCCAGCTTCGCCGGGGCCGAGACGGCGGCGCTGTCGCTGGCCTCGTTAAGGGCAACGACCGAGGAAATCCGCACCCATAACGGGGCCGAGCTGCCCTGCGTGCGAGGTACATTGTTAGACAGCGGCAAGCAGGCCGCTTTCTATCCCGGTGATCTGCCCGAAGATCCGACGCATTTGCTTGGCCCGGCGCGCAACGGGTCCGAAGGCTGGCTGGGCGAGGATTATGAGTTCATGGCATTCGCGCCGGCACACCTGACACTGCGGCCCGGGGATGGCCCGCCACACATACGGCTGGACCGCGCAGCCCAGTTCCTGATCGGAGACCGGCTGTGAATGTCATTCTTCGCCGCGCCCGCAGCACGGATGCCGGTGCCACCGGAGAGATTTTGCATGGCTTCGCCCGTGAAAACGATTGGATGCCGGAACTGCACTCGCAGGCGGAAACCATCGCGTTTTGTGGCCGTATGATTGAATTGGATTGGGTGACCGTGGCCGATACCGGTGACAGGGTGATCGGGTTTTTGGCGCTCAACGGTGCCGAAATCCACTCACTGTACCTGGCGCCTGGCGCACGGGGGCGGGGGATCGGTCAGCAATTGCTTGAACATGCCAAATCGTGCCGATCCGAATTGTCATTGTTTGCGTTTCAGGCCAACCATCCAGCGCGCCGGTTCTATGAGCGCAACGGCTTTGCCGAGGTTGCGCGCAGCAGCGGCTCTGACAATGACGAGAACCTTCCGGACATAAAGTATGTCTGGAACAGTGAAGGAGCAACCAATGGCTAAGGGGCCGGTTCTGATTGATCTGGAGGGCGATGAACCCGCGGCTGATGTGTCGCAAGCACCACCGGTCCCGGATATCGCACAACCTCAGGGTCAGGCGATGCAAGGTGCGGCGCGTTTGGCGGCGCGCAAACCTTCGGCCCTGTCGCGGTGGTTCTGGGGTTTGGCGCTTGCCGCGCTTGGGGCTGTTGTTTCAGTGGCGGCTTGGGACTTTGTGAATTCCCTGATTTTGCGTGCGCCGATCATAGGATGGGTGATTACAGGTTTGTTTGCAGCACTGGTGCTGGTCGCGTTGATCATCGCTGTGCGCGAGCTGGCCGCAATCGGGCGGTTGTCCCGTGTGGACGGGATGCGCCGCGCCGCCGATACCGCCTTGGCCGAAGATGATCTGGCGCAGGCGCGCGCAGTCACGAACCGATTGATCTCGTTTTACAAAGGCCGAGACGAAACCCGTTGGGGGCGCGATCGGCTGTCCGAACGGATCGACGAACAATTTGACGCGTCTGGTCTGCTGACCCTGGCCGAGGATGAGTTGCTGGCCCCGCTGGATGTCGCTGCCAGTCGCGAAGTCGAGGCTGCCGCGCGGCAGGTTGCAACGGTGACGGCGTTGGTGCCCTTGGCGCTTGCGGATGTTGCAACCGCGCTGGCCGCTTCATTGCGGATGATCCGGCGCATCGCTGAAATCTACGGCGGGCGCGCAGGGTTTTTGGGCAGTTGGCGACTGACGCGGGCCGTGTTCGTGCACCTTGTGGCCACCGGGGCCGTGGCCGTCGGGGACGACCTGCTGGAACCTGTGCTTGGGGGATCTATCCTTAGCAAGCTGTCGCGCCGGTTTGGCGAGGGGCTTGTCAACGGCGCGCTAAGTGCGCGGGTCGGGGTCGCCGCGATGGAGGTCTGCCGTCCGCTGCCCTTCTCGGATCGGCATAAGCCATCAACCCGCAGCATCATCAAACGTGCTCTGGCTGGCCTGTTTTCCAAAACTTGACCTGACGCAAGGTACAGTAGCTGGCTATCGTGAATAACAGTGTCAGAGCCAGCCATGACCGATCACGGACACAGCCAGCAAGAGATTGCAGAACGCATCAACGCGCCACCGGGTCGCGGTGTTTTGCGGGATGTGGTCTATGGTGGGATCGATGGGTCCGTAACTACCTTTGCCATTGTGGCGGGTGTAGCTGGGGCGGGCCTGTCACCGTTTATTATCGTTGCATTGGGACTGGCCAATGTACTGGCGGACGGGTTTTCCATGGCGGCGGGTAATTACTCGGGCACCAAGGCTGAGCTGGACAATATCCGCCGCATCCGGTCCATCGAAGAACGTCATATCAGACTGTACCCCGAAGGCGAGCGGGATGAAGTACATGCTATCTTGTCGCAAAAGGGCCTGTCAGGGCGCGTTTTGGATGAGGCGACGGATGCCATCACAGCCAACCGCGAGAATTGGATCAATCTGATGATCGAGGGTGAATACGGGTTGGGCAGCGTCGATCCGAACCCGTTCAAAGCCGCGATGGCAACGTTTTTGGCGTTTCTTGTGGCCGGCATCGTCCCGCTGCTGCCGTTTCTGCTGTCGTTCGATCGGGCCTTTCAGCTCTCGGTTATCATGACCATGGCGGTCTTTTTTGTCATCGGAGCTTTAAAAAGCAGATGGTCACTGGCTCCGTGGTGGCGGTCAGGTCTAGAGACTTTTGCGATCGGCGGTGCGGCCGCACTGATGGCGTATTTCGTTGGCTCGTTGTTCCATCCCTAGTGATAAGAAGTACCGCTGGGCGCGCGGTGTAGATTGTCAGTATTTCAAAGTCGTTGATGGACCCGGATCTGATCCTGCGATGGCTACATACTGTCGACGCCTGTTTCTCATCTGGTTCGATTGCCGCTGTGTTGGTCATCATCTGGTTGATGGTTGCCGGACTGTCCCTTGGTTGGGGATAAGGCGTTCTGAACTGCGTAGCCCGCAAAAACACGGTTTTTCGGACTGTTGCGCAAATCGACACCCGGCTAGGTTGACGGCACATTTGCCCGGAGGCCTCTGTTGGAATCGCTGCTCGTACTCGTTGGATTGATCGTTCTGGCCGTCCCGGTGGCCATCCTTGTTCTGTTGGTATCCCAGGTTCGACTGCGCCGCCGGGTGGAGCAACTTGAACAGCAGATTCGCACACTTGGTGGCGACCTGCCAGCGCCAGAAACAGTACCTGAATCGACGCAAGCGAGGGACAAAAAGAGCTCTCCGTGGCCGGCAATCAAAACAGACCCACCAGAGCTCGAAACGAAAGAGGGCACCTCAGCACCTGAGCCACAAAAGATACCCCTCCCCGAAACGGCGAAGGACGATCGAATCGCCGCACTGAGCGTTTGGTTGCGCGAGAACTGGTTCTATGCAGTTTCCGCCCTGTCTTTGGCGCTGGCGGGTGTTTTTCTGGTCCAATACGGGGTCGAAAGCGGGCTGTTGTCGCCAACGATGCGCGTCATTGCGGCCCTGATGTTCGGGGTTACGCTGATCGGCGCGGGTGAGGTGATCCGCCGGAAGTATGGCGATGACGAGTCTTCAGCCACAGCTTACCTGCCATCGGTCTTTTCTGGGGCCGGGCTGGTGACGCTGTTCGGTGGCTTGCTGGCTGCAAGGCAGTTGTACGATCTGATTGGTCCCGAAGCGGCCTTGATTGCCATGATCGCTGTTGCGCTTGTGGGGCTTGTTTTAGGCTGGTTCCACGGCCCTTTGCTGGCGGCCGTCGGTTTGATTGGTGCGTTTGCGTCCCCCTTCGTGGTGGGCGGGACCTCGACCGATCCCGGCTGGTTGTACGGCTATTTCTTTGTGATCGCCGTCCTTGGGTTGGGGATCGACACTGTGCGGCGCTGGGGGTGGATATCCGTTCTGACGCTAGTCGGGGCTTATTCCGCGTGCCTGCTTTTGGTGCTTTCGGCACCGGCGACCGAGCCGGGGTATCTCCTCGGCGTAACCGCATTGGCGGTTATCGCGATCGCGATCCCCGTGCGGCGGATCTGGCCAGATCACGAGGGGCGCATGATCAGTGAGATCATTGCCATTCAAAAAGGCCTTCAGTGGCCGGAGTTTCCGACACGCCTTGCCTTTGGCGCGGTGAGCGTCAGCGCAGTAGTCCTGGCGATACACTGGCCGGACTCGGCGGCCGAATTCTGGCTGGGTGTCATGCTGTTGGCAGGCCTGACGCTGGGTTTGCCGACCTGGGCAAGCCAGGCGCGGGCCCTTCAAGACCTGACCATACTGCCAGCCGCTGGTCTAACTTGGTTCGTACTGATCCAAGGGTGGGACAACGGCTCTGTCGCGCGCCGGTTCGCTGAAACCTATGCCGAAACCGCCGAGGCGGATTTCCCGTGGGCGGTTACCCTGTTGGTGGCACTGGGTGCATTGATCTCAGGCCTTTCAGCTTGGCGATCGTTTCGCGCAACCGAGTACCGGGCTGTATGGGCGGGCGGTGCCGCAGTATTTGCACCGGTATTGGCAATCGCGCTGGAGCTTGGATGGCATCCCGCTGAAGTTATCGGAGCCTATCCGTGGGCGCTGCATGCGGTTGCATTGGCGGTGATGATGGTTGTTCTGGCCGGGCGTTTCGCGCGCGTCGACGGCGAAAACCGGCTGCGGGCGGCTTTGGTGACATTGTCGGCGTTATCCTGCCTGACCTTTGCCTGCGTGATTGTCCTAAGCTCGGCCGCCCTGACTATTGCATTTGTGGCCCTGATCGTGGCCGCGGCGGTGCTGGATCGGCGCTTTGATCTTCCGCCTATGGGTTGGTTCATCTGGGCTGGCGTCTTCACTGTCACGCTCAGACTTGTACTGAATCCAGGTCTGGATTGGGCAAACTCGGCACCGGTCGCAGAAATGGCGCTTGTCTATGCCACAGCTGCTGTTGGATTTCTGGCGGCCTGGACCATCCTACGGGCATTGAACCGTCCGGTCATTGCGCTGCTTCTGGAAAGCGCGGCCTGGGCGACGGCGGGCATCTTGTTGTCCCTGCTGTTGCTGCGCTGGCTCGAAGGGTTTGGCAACGGCGGTGCCCATGACAGCCACTGGGGGCTGGGGCTTTTGTCCTTGATCTGGCTGCTGCTGGCCTGCGCGCAGGTGCGGCGGTTCGAATTGGGCGGAAAACTGAATTATGCGCGCTATGGGCTGGCGTTGTTCTTTGCGGCACATGGTGTTGTTCGCCTGGCGCAGGCGCTGACTGAGGCGAACCCATTGCTGAATGCCCAAGCTGATCCGGTTCTTGGGGTGCCAATATTGAATACCCTCGCCGTGGCTTACCTGTTGCCCGCCATTGTTTTGGCCCTGTCGGCTGCTTGGCTTCCAGCCCTGCATCCGCGATGGAAGCAGGGGTGCTTCGGTCTGGCGGCGGCATTGGGTGCGATCTGGCTGGGCCTGACCATTCGCCATGTCTGGCAGGGGGCCAGCGGTATGTATGAAGGCAATGGTGTCACCCAGCCCGAGCTTTATACTTACACTATGGCCCTACTGCTGATCGGTGCGGGGCTGTTTTATCAGTCACTCGCCCTCCGGTCGAACATGATGCGCAAGGCGGGGTTGGTCGTTATTGGGCTTGCCGTGGCCAAGGTGTTCCTGGTCGATATCGCTGGTTTAGGGGGGCTTATCCGGGTGTTCTCACTGCTGGCGCTGGGCCTCGCGCTGGCCGGTTTGGCGTGGCTGAACCGGTGGGCCATGCTGCGCCATTCGCCGCATGGGGCGGAACCTCTGGACCATTAGGCGCGGGCGTCCTATAAGCCCGGCATGTATGACCGGATGGCCATCATTATTCGAATTATATCCCCGGCGCTCTGATATCGCGAGACGCCGGGCAAAGGTGCTTGAGAATTCGCACTGACCGCTTCGATCCACACACGACAAGATCATCCTGAGGACGCCCCAAATGTGCGCCGACACGACCCAAACACCTGACTACAAAGACACGCTGAACCTGCCAAAAACCGATTTCCCCATGCGCGCTGGTCTGCCCAAGCGCGAACCCGCATGGCTGGATCGCTGGGAAGAGATCGGCGTGTATGATCGCCTGCGCGAAAAAGAAGGCCGCACGCCCTTTACCCTGCATGACGGCCCCCCCTACGCCAACGGTCACCTGCATATCGGCCACGCGCTGAACAAGACCATCAAGGACATGATAGTACGCAGCCATCAGATGATGGGTCATGACGCGCGTTATGTGCCGGGATGGGACTGCCACGGCCTGCCGATCGAATGGAAGATCGAAGAACAATATCGCAAGAAGGGCAAGAACAAGGACGAAGTGAACATTGTCGATTTCCGTCAGGAATGTCGCAAGTTCGCCGAAGGCTGGATCGACGTCCAGCGCGAAGAATTCAAGCGCCTTGGTATCACCGGCAACTGGCCCGATCCCTACATCACGATGGACTATCACGCCGAGGCTGTGATTGCCGACGAGTTCATGAAGTTCCTGATGAACGGCACGCTATATCAGGGCTCAAAACCCGTGATGTGGTCGCCCATCGAAAAAACCGCTCTGGCCGAGGCCGAGGTCGAGTACCACGACAAGGAAAGCTTCACCATCTGGGTGAAATTCAAAGTCGTAAATGCGGGCGATCTTGATGACGCTTTTGTCGTGATCTGGACCACGACGCCATGGACCATGCCGTCGAACAAGGCGGTCGTGTTTGGCAAGGATATCTCCTACGGCCTGTACGAAGTCACCGGCGCACCCGACGAATGCTGGGCCAGTGTCGGGGACAAGTTCCTGCTGGCGGACAATCTGGCCGCCGATGTGCTAGGCCGCGCGCGCCTGAACGACGATCAGTGGACTCGCGTGCGTGACGTAACCACCGATGAATTGGCAGGCGTCCAGTTGGCCCACCCGCTGGCTGGAGCCGAAGGTGGCAATGGCGAATGGGACGACATCCGCGACTTCCGCGCGGCTGAGTTCGTGACCGATACCGAAGGCACCGGTTTCGTCCACTGTGCGCCGTCGCACGGTATGGAAGAATTTGAGCTCTACCGCGATCTGGGCATGCTAGAGCAGGTCATCACCTATAACGTGATGGACGATGGCTCGTTCCGCGCCGATCTGCCGTTCTTTGGCGGCAAGTACATCCTGTCCCGCAAGGGTGGCGAGGGTGACGCGAACAAGGCGGTCATCGACAAGCTGGTCGAGGTTGGAGGGCTGCTGGCGCGTGGCAAGATCAAGCACAGCTATCCGCATTCGTGGCGCTCTAAGGCTCCGATCATCTACCGCAACACGCCGCAGTGGTTCGCCTCGGTCGACCGCAAGCTGGATGACGGCATGGGTGAGATGGGCGACACCATCCGCGAACGCGCTTTGCGTTCGATCGACGAGCTGGTGAAATGGACCCCGCAGACCGGTCGTAACCGTCTTTATTCCATGATCGAAGCGCGCCCGGATTGGGTTCTGTCCCGCCAGCGCGCCTGGGGTGTGCCGCTGACCTGCTTCACCAAGAAGGGGGCCTTGCCCACCGACGCGGATTACCTGCTGCGCAATGAAGAATTGAATGCCCGCATCAAAGCCGCGTTCGAGAAAGACGGCGCGGATGTCTGGTATACCGACGGCTTCAAAGAGAAGACCCTCGACGGTATCGCCAACCCGGATGATTACGAGCAGGTATTCGACGTGTTGGATGTGTGGTTCGACTCAGGCTCGACCCACGCATTTGTTCTGCGCGACCGTGAAGACGGAACCGAGGACGGCATCGCCGATGTCTATATGGAAGGAACCGACCAGCACCGCGGATGGTTCCATTCGTCCATGCTGCAGGCTTGCGGCACCAAGGGGCGTGCGCCCTATCGCAATGTTGTGACCCATGGCTTCACGCTGGATGCCAAGGGCAACAAGATGTCCAAGTCGCTGGGCAACACTATCGTACCGGAGAAGGTGATCGAGCAATATGGCGCCGATATCCTGCGCCTGTGGGTGGCTCAGACCGACTACACCGCCGACCAGCGGATCGGGCCGGAGATTCTGAAAGGCACCGCCGACAGCTATCGCCGCCTGCGTAACACCATGCGGTTTATGCTGGGCTCGCTGGCCGACTTCACCGAAGCGGATCGCGTCGCGCCTGAAGATATGCCGCGTCTAGAACGCTGGGTTCTCAGCCGTCTGGCCGATCTGGATGAGCAGGTCCGCAAGGGCTATGCCTCCTTCGACTTCCAGGGCGTGTTCAGCGCTGTGTTCACCTTTGCCACGGTCGATCTGTCGTCGTTCTACTTCGACGTCCGCAAGGATGCACTGTACTGCGATGGCGACAACCTGCGCCGCCGCTCGGCCCGTACCGTGCTGGATATCCTGTTCCACCGCCTCACCACCTGGCTGGCCCCGGTTCTGGTCTTCACCATGGAAGAGGTCTGGTTGGAGCGTTTCCCAGGCGATGACAGCTCGGTCCATCTGGTGGATTTCCCGGATACACCCGCCGATTGGCGCAACGCTGAACTAGAGGCCGGTATGTCTAAAATCCGTCGCGTGCGTCGTGCCGTGACCGCTGCGTTGGAAATCCAGCGTCAGGACAAGGTCATCGGGTCCAGCCTTGAGGCCGCGCCGATCGTGCATGTCGAAGACAGTGACACCCGCGACCTGCTTGCAACCTTTGACGTGGACGACATGTGCATCACGTCTGGCCTGACCGTTTCGGGCGACCCGGCCCCTGCCGAGGCATTCCGCGTGCCCGAAATCGAAGGGGTAGGTGTTGTCTTCGAAAAAGCAGATGGCGAGAAATGCCAACGATGCTGGAAAATCCTGCCGGACGTCGGTCGGCATTCCCACGCGGGTGTGTGTGGGCGGTGCGACGAAGCGCTGGGCTGAACAATTGAACCCCCGGCGTCACCCGTCGGGGGTTTTTCTTTCATCGCTTGCGCCGGCCCCGGCGATCTGAAACGCTGTGTTCATGCCGATGATTTCCGTTGATACGCAGTTTGGCCGCCTTGGCATTGAAGAAACAGATGGCGCCATCACACGCCTTGTGTGGGATGGGCAGGACGACGGGCCGGACACACCGCTGTTGCAGGAGGCCGCCGCACAGTTGGCCGCGTATAACGAGGGGCGTCTCGAACGGTTCGATCTGCCGTATCGTGTTGCCGGGTCAGACTTTCAGCGCAATGTCTGCGATCTGATGTATGCCATTCCGCTGGGCGAAACCCTAACGTATGGGGACATCGCGAAAGAGCTTGGGCAACCACCGCAACCGGTGGGTCAGGCCTGCGGCGCAAACCCCATTCCGGTGATTATACCTTGCCACCGGGTACTGTCTGCCAATGGTCTGGGCGGGTTCTCGGGCGATGGTGGGGTCGAGACCAAAGTGGCCCTTCTGCGCCATGAACGCGCGGCGGGCCTGCTGATCTGAGCTGCGAAAACCAGTTGCAATCCCAGAGTTCGCGGCCCAACCTATATCAGTTACTGAATTTGAAGGACCGTATTGCATGACCGCCTATACAGACCCGGCCGCTCGCAAAAAGGCCATCATAGACCGCCTGATGTCGCTGGAAGAGCAGGAATTGGCAACTGCGCAGGCGCATTACGACGCATTTCTCAAGGACTCGCAGCTGGACGACCGCGAAGGGCATGACAAAGATGACATCGCCGCCTCACGCGAGAATGCAGATCTGGCGGCGGCGTTCGATGCACCCGTTCATGCGCATCACGCCAAGATTGATGTGATCGAGAACACGGATTTCAGCCTGACGGACCGGGTTCAGCCGGGCGCTGTTGTCAAGTTCAACAACCGCCGTTTCGTGGTCTGTGTCTCAACGACCCGCTTTGAGGTCGACGGTAAGACATATATGGGCATCTCAACCCAAAGCCCGATCTACCTGACAATGACCGGTCTGCAAGAGGGTGACGTGTTCACCCATAACGGCACCGAGTTCGAGGTTGAGGAAATCCTGTAACGTTCTAGTTGTTGCGCAGCGGGACAAGTTGCTGCGCAATGCCAGCTGAAACCAGGTAGAGGCTTGTAATTACCAACCCCCAATGCGCCCAGCTTTCGGGGTGGAAGTCGACCCAAGCTGCCCAACCGGCGAAAAATGTCCAGGCGAACGCGATCGGCAGTGATACATTACGCCAGCGTTCCGTCCGCACCGGGTGAATGAACTTCAACGGTAGGAACATCGCCAGTGACAACAGTGAAACCAGCAGCAGGATCACCCAGAAGTTGGGCTCCAGCGCGAAGATCACGATGACGAACATGTTCCAGCAACCCGGAAACCCAGAGAACGAGTTGTCCTTGGTCTTCATCCGGGTGTCCGCGAAATACATGGCGCTGGCAAAGGTGATCACGATGATCGCAAACCAGCCGGTCCAACCGTCCATCAGCCCCGATTTGAACAGCGCAAAGGCCGGAATGAACACGTAGGTCAGATAGTCGATGATCAGGTCCAGAAGAACACCGTCAAATTCCGGTGCGTTCTTTTTGACATGGTAGTGGCGCGCAAGCGGGCCGTCGATTCCGTCCACGATGAACGAGATCACCAGCCACAGATACATAAGGCTCCATTTTTCCTCGACCGCGGCCAGCATGGCCAGCATTGCAAAGACGGCGCCGGTCGCGGTGAACAGATGTACGGAAAGGGCTTTGAGTTTTATTGTCATTTGTGTCTCTTGGACGATGCGCGCTGCAGATGCAAACTAAAAGCCGGGTGAGGGTACAGCCCAGACGTCATCGTGGGGCTCGGGATCAGGCCTTGGGGTGGGCGCGGTTGTAGACTTCCATCAGTCGGGCCGTATCTACGGCCGTATAGGCCTGCGTGGTGGACAGTGAGGCATGGCCCAGCAATTCCTGAATGGCGCGCAGGTCACCCCCAGCGGACAACAGATGGGTGGCAAAACTGTGCCTTAAAGCGTGCGGTGTGGCGGTTGCGGGCAGGCCAAGCTGCATACGCGCCTTGGCCATCACGTCCTGAATTGCGCGGGGATTGAGTGCACCGCCCCGCACTCCGCGGAATAAAGCCTCTTCCTGGGATTGTGGATGCGGGCAGAGCTGCAGGTAACGGTCAACGGCGGTACGGGCGGCCGGGATCACCGGAACGATGCGTTCCTTTCTGCCCTTTCCCACAATACGCAAGCTATTCGGCAAAGGCGCGTCGCTTCCTGTCAAAGACAGCGCCTCGGAGATGCGCAAACCGCAGCCATAGAGCAGTGTGACGACAGCAACGTCGCGTGCCGAGATCCAGTCGTTTGACGACTGAAGTTCGACCGTGTCGATCATCGCGCGGGCCGCGTCTTCGGCCAGCGGGCGGGGGAGTTTTTGGGTAAACTTTGGCGCGCGTGTGGACAGAACGGCAGTGGGTTCGAACCCTTCACGTTCAGCCAGCCATCGATAAAAACTTTTGACCGCCGACAGCTTGCGCGCCAGGGATCGAGCCCCAACACCTGCGCTGCGCTGATCGGCCATCCAGGCGCGCATGTCGGACACGTTGATCCGGGCCAGCGCTGCCAATCCCTGCCGTTCACTGTGGTGTAGTGTCATGAAAGACAGGAAGTCGGTGACATCGCCACGATAGGCGGCCTGGGTGTTTTCCGATCGCCCCGCCAGCGCGCTCAGGCTGTCCAGCCAGTACTGTAACGCGTCGCGGCAGGCGGGTGAGATCAGGCTCACGACAACCAGTGGCGCATCGAACGTTCGAAGACGCCAGCGAAGAACGACAGAAGATCAGTGCCCAGCTGCGGCGAGAAGTGGTTGCGGTCCCTTGCGCTCATCACGATCATGCCCGGCAACCGACCCTCACCCAGATCCAACCGCAGGCAAGCCTCGGACCGCAGGTGATCTGCGTTGGGTCCAAAAATCCTGTGCGTCGGGTGGAGGATCTCGCGCAGAACCACGTCGCGGGCGGGGCCGCCGCGGTCGAAGGTCAGGTAATTGTCCACGAAGCCGGGTTCGACTACGGACAGAACACCACCCAGAGTGTCGATGGCGGGGTCTTCCTGCGTTACTGTGGATTCCAGAATCAGCTTGATACGATCAACGCGTAGGATTTCGACCACATCCGAGCCGAGCGTACGCAGGAAATCTTCGAACTCGGCCGGTTCCAGCATGCGGATAACGGCCCGATGCACCTGATTTGTGCCTGCAAGGTTTTCATACGCTGCGGCGATGACGGACCGGTGGGTGTCTTCCAGCCTGTCCAGCCGTTCCTCGAGTCGTTGCATGGCGATGCCGCGCAGGTCGATGACGTTGTCACCGCGCGCCTGTTCGTTGGCCGTCACAAGTGCCTGCATCAGGTCCTTGTCGTCCAGCACGGCGTCTGGTTTGGCCAGAATCGCGGCGCGCAAGTTGTCCTGGAGTTTGGTGTTGCTGCTCATGTCCCGCTCGGTCTTTTTTTTGTTGAGGGGCTTATAACATGAGTTATGGCGGTTTCCTTGGAAAAAATGCATTGGCGGTGCATTTCATTCCCACTGTGACCTGCGGCTCCCGCCTGCGAAACCTTGATCAAATATCAAGGCTTGGCAGTTGGGCCGGGCGCGGCACCTGACGGTGCCGCGCGGTCGCGCAAAGGGTCAGAGGATTTTCTGACCTGTCTTGGCCCAGTCGGCCAGGAAGGTTTCCAGACCTTTGTCTGTCAGCGGGTGATCGGCCAGTTTCTTGATCACGGCAGGCGGTGCGGTGATCACGTCAGCACCGATGCGGGCGCTGTCGGTCACGTGGTTCACGGTGCGGATCGAAGCGGCCAGAATTTCGGTTTCAAAACCGTAATTGTCATAGACCTGACGGATGTCGGCGATCAGATCCATGCCATCAAGGTTGATGTCATCCAGGCGACCGATGAAGGGCGAGATGAAGGTTGCGCCCGCCTTTGCGGCCAAAAGCGCCTGGTTGGTCGAGAAGCAGAGTGTGACGTTGACCATCTGGCCTTCGTCGCTGAGCGTCTTGCAGGTTTTCAGACCGGCCCATGTCAGCGGAACTTTCACGGCGATATTCGGAGCGATCTTGGCCAGCTTGCGGCCCTCGGCGATCATGTCGTCAGCTTCGGTTGCGACAACTTCGGCTGAAACCGGTCCGTCCACCAGATCACAGATTTCCTTGGTCACTTCCAGAATGTCACGACCTGATTTCAGGATCAGCGAAGGGTTGGTGGTCACACCGTCCACCATGCCCAGATCGTTAAGTTCGGCGATGGCGTCGATCTCGGCTGTGTCTACGAAGAATTTCATGCGGGCAGTCCTTTGATGGGTTGGCCTTGGTCGCGGATGGCTTTACCTCAAAGAGACCCATGCTGGAACCCCCGAGCCCAAGGATATGCGTTGAGCACTCAGGAGTATTTCGATCACGGAGAGCTGGTTGCGGTTCTGACCGCACAACCGCTGGACCGGACGCTGGATTACAAGGCGCCCGAGGGGGGGTGTTTTCTGGGGGCGTTCGTAGAGGTCCCGCTGGGGCCGCGCAAAGTACTGGGTGTCGTCTGGGGGCCGGGACAGGGCGGGTTCGACCTGAACAAGGCGCGATCCGTGATCCGGGTGCTTGAGGTCGCGCCAATGCGCGAAGAAATGCGGCTGTTTCTGGGGAAGGTTGCCGACTACACCCTGACGCCGATGCCCGCGATGTTGCGGCTGGCAACCCGGGCGCCGGGTTTGGGTGATCCGCCGTCGATGCGTAAGGTTTATCGGCTGGGCAATGGCGAGCCGGACCGGATGACCGACGCACGCACCCGTGTGCTGGAGGTGCTCCGCAACTATGGTGGGCTGGCGTTCACCCTGAAAGAACTCGCCGAACAGGCCGGAGTGACGTCTTCGGTCGTCAAAGGGTTGGTCAAGCAGGGCGCTGTACGGGAAGAAGATAGCCCGCGCGATTTGCCCTATCCGCATCTGGATCCGGATTTGCCGGGCAAAGCTTTGACCGACGATCAGGCGGCGGCGGTTGAGAAGTTGCAGAAGGGCCAGCGTTCCGGTGAATATGGAACCACGCTGCTTAAGGGCGTGACGGGTTCGGGCAAGACCGAAGTGTATTTGGAGGCAGTTGCCGAGGCGCTGCGGATGGGCCGACAAGCCTTGGTTCTGCTGCCCGAGATCGCTCTGACAGCGGAATTCCTGACGCGGGTTGAGGCGCGGTTCGGTGCACGCCCAGCCGAATGGCATTCCGGTGCGACCATGACGGAACGCCGCCGGGTCTGGCGGATGGTCGGGCAGGGGGATGCGCAAATGGTGATTGGTGCGCGGTCAGCTTTGTTCCTGCCGTTTCGCAACCTTGGCTTGGTGGTGGTCGATGAGGAACACGACACCTCGTACAAACAAGAGGACGGTGTGCATTACAGCGCGCGGGACATGGCGGTGCTGCGGTCTGCCATTTGTGGCGGGCGGGTGATTCTGGCCAGCGCAACACCTTCGCTGGAAAGCTGGGCCAACGCCGAAGCGGGAAAATACGACCGGGTTGATCTGACCTCGCGGTTCGGGGCGGCGGTGTTGCCCGAGATGAAGCCCATCGACATGCGGGCCGAACAGATGCAGCCGGGGACGTGGATTTCTCCGTCTTTACGGCAGGCGGTGATGCAGCGGATCGAGAAGGGTGAGCAATCGCTGCTGTTCATCAACCGCCGTGGGTATGCGCCGGTGACCCTGTGCCGCGCTTGCGGGGAGCAGATTGCCTGCGATCATTGCGACGCGCGGATGGTCGAGCACCGGTTTCTGAAACGGCTGATGTGTCACCAATGCGGTGAGACCAAGCCGATGCCTGAGGAATGTCCCTCATGCGGCGTCGAGGGCAAGTTGGCCCCGGTCGGTCCGGGGATCGAGCGGCTGGCTGAAGAGGCCGAGGCGACGTTTCCCGATGCCAAGATCGCGATGCTGAGTTCCGATTTGTTCGGCTCGGCCCGCGCCCTGAAAGCCAAGATCGAAGAGATTGCCGAGGGCGATGCCGATATCGTCATCGGTACGCAGTTGGTTGCCAAGGGGCACAACTTTCCCAATCTGACTTTGGTCGGAGTAATCGATGCCGACCTCAGTCTGCACGGGGCAGACCTGCGCGCCGCTGAACGGACATTCCAGTTGATGCGGCAAGTCGCGGGTCGGGCAGGCCGGGCGGACAAGCCAGGGCAGGCCCTGTTGCAGACATTTCAGCCCGAGCATCCCGTAATCCGCGCTATTCTTTCAGGTGACGAAGAAGGATTTTGGAAGGCCGAGGCCGCCGGACGGCAAGCGGCGGGTGTGCCACCATACGGCCGTATGGCCGGGATCGTCCTGTCCGGACCTGAGGTTGGACCAGTATTTGATATCGGAAATGCAATGGCCCGTAACGATGCGCCGCTGCGCGATATCGGGGCACAGGTCTTTGGCCCGGCTCCGGCGCCTATTGCGCGGATTCGCGGCAGACACCGCGTGCGATTGCTGGTCAAGGCACCCAAGGGCGCACCGATTCAGGACGCGATTGCCCGCTGGATCGCACCCTTGCGCCTGAAGGGCGACCTGCGTTTGACCGTGGATATCGACCCGCAGAGTTTCTACTGACCTCTGCATCAGCGCAGACCGATTGTGCGCCCGCTGCTTCGCCCTCGCCAAAATCTGAAAATGGGCGTAGAGGAGTCCCATGTTGAAACCGATGCCCCTGTCCGAGGCGCAGAGCCTTCCGTTCTGGCGCCGCCCTGTGACGCTCTTGTTCGTCATGGCGCTGACGATGCCGATTGCCTTCAATGCATGGAGCGCACTGCTGAACAACTTCGTCATTGAGGTGGCTAATTTTGACGGGGCCGACATTGGGTTATTGCACACTGTGCGGGAGATCCCCGGATTTCTTGCTGTTGGCGTAATCGCGGTGATCATTTTCGTGCGCGAGCAGGTACTGGCCATGATCTCGCTGATGATGCTGGGCGTGGCAACTGCTATGACAGCATGGTTTCCCAGCCTTGGTGGGTTGCTGTTTGTCACCCTCTTCAGTTCGATCGGGTTTCACTATTACGAAACAGTAAATCAGTCGCTGCAGTTGCAATGGCTGCCCAAGGACCGCGCGCCACAGGTATTGGGCTGGCTTGTTGCCATGGGGTCAGCCGCGACGGCAGTAGTCTATGGCCTGATCGTTCTGACCTGGGACCGGTTTGATCTGTCCTACAACATTGTATTCATGGCCGCTGGTGGTGTGACCGCCCTGCTGGCGCTGTTCTGTCTGTTCGCCTTTCCGCAGTTCGACTCGCCAACTCCACAGACCAAAAAACTGATCCTGCGTCGTCGCTACTGGCTGTATTACGCACTACAGTTCATGGCCGGCGCGCGGCGGCAGATCTTTGTTGTCTTCGCGGGCTTCATGATGGTCGAGAAGTTTGGGTTTGAAGTACACGAGCTGACCAGCCTCTATCTGATCAATCTGGTGATCAACATGGCGGCGGCTCCGATGCTGGGTAAGGCTGTATCGATGTTCGGTGAACGCCGCACACTGATTTTCGAATACACCGGCTTGGCGATCGTTTTTGCGGCCTATGGCGGTATCTACTGGTTTGGTTGGGGCGTGGTACTGGCTGCAACCCTTTATGTGATCGACCATGTTCTGTTCGCATTGGCGCTTGCGTTGAAAACCTACTTCCAGAAAATCGCCGATCCTGCGGACATTGCACCGACGGCGGCTGTGGCGTTCACGATCAATCATATCGCTGCTGTGTTCCTTCCCGCGCTTCTGGGTCTGCTGTGGGTCATCTCGCCCGGTGCAGTCTTTGCACTGGCCGCTGCGATGGCGATGATCTCGCTGGGTTTGTCTTTGCTGATCCCGCGCCACCCGGAACCGGGAAATGAAACGATCTTGTCGAAATACGCGCCGGCACCTGCCGAATAAGCGCCAATGCTTGACCTTGGCGGGCCATCGCCATAGGCGCTGTGACAATCGATACAGGAGGCCCTCATGCCCACATTCACTGCGCTGACTACACTGACCGGTAAAAAAGCTGCCGAAGGGCTGGGCGAAGCGATGGAGCGTCTGGATCCGGAACCAACCGGCGTTGGTGTATTCGAGGTCGAGGATGGTTCGGGCCTTTGGGAAGTTGGTGGGTATTTCACCGAAACTCCGGACGAAACCGCTCTGGCTGTTCTGGCCGCCGCGTTTGAGGCCAAGCCGTTTGTTGTGTCAGAATTGCCCGATACGGATTGGGTGGCCCATGTGCGCCGGGAACTGGCACCAGTCGATGCTGGACGGTTCTTTGTCTATGGCAGCCACGACGCTGACAAACTGCCCGAGGGACGTATCCCGCTACTGATCGAGGCCGCAATGGCCTTTGGCACTGGCCACCACGGGACCACTTTGGGGTGCCTGAAGGCACTGGACCATCTTCTGAGCCAAGGGTTCACGGCGACCAAAGTGGCCGATATCGGTTGCGGCACTGCCGTGCTGGCCATGGCGGCCGCGCGGGTCTGGGAAGGTGAGATCATCGCCAGCGATATCGACGAAGTGGCCGTTGATGTCGCCGAAGCCAACCTGAAGGCCAATGGAATGGCAGGCAAGGTCCGTTGCGTGGAAGCGGCGGGCTTTGACCATCCCGATCTGGGCGCGATCGCACCCTACGATCTGATTTTCGCAAATATCCTTAAAGGGCCACTGGTTGCTCTGGCCCCCGAAATCGCAGCGAATCTGCGCGTCGGTGGGTATGCAATTTTGTCCGGAATCCTTAACGAACAAGCCGATGATGTGGTTTCCGTTTATCTACAAAACGGATTCAATTTAGAGAAAAATGACCAAATTGGTGAGTGGACGACGCTAATATTAAGCAAACAGGGCTAAATTTGGGCCATTTGCTGGAGCTTTCTGGAGTTTTGCCTCGATTTTGTCGCATTCTGTTTCTACCGTCTTAACGTGGAATCGGGGGGCGGTTTTGGAGGCTGCCATGACGGGAAAACAACTAGAATTTGATCAGCGCGTGAATCGCCTGAGCAAGAAACACGCAAAACTAAGCCGTGGCTATCGCGCGACGATGCGCAAGGACGGGTTGGTTGTGATGAAACCGCAGAGGGTAAAGTCAGCTTTACCCCTGAAGGTTCTTCTGATGTGTCTGCTTGGGTTGTTTGCATTCAAGACGTTCTTGCTCACCAGCCTTGGGCCTTCGGGCTATCAATACAGGGTTGACGCATTGAACGAGGGCACCTCGGTCGAACAAGCCGGTGCTTGGGTGATGCAAATCGACCCGGTATCGCTGATGCTTTCGGAACAGCTGGCACGGCTGCTGCCCTGACATCAGGCGAATGAATCAGAAACGCCGCGCATTCTGCATGCGCGGCGTTCTGCTTTGCCCCTGAGGGAGGGAAGGGGCATATGAGTGGGTGTGTTAAATCTTAACGACGACCTTCGGCCACGACGTCAATATCGCCACGGCACAGTCCGATATCTTCCAGCTCGCGATCTGTCAGACCGCTCAGCGTGTTACGAGTCACGCGGGCGTCATTCCATTCGACAACGGCATTTACGACCGATGCGAAATATGCGCCGATACGGCCGACGAGGCCGAATGAGCCGGTGGTGGTGCGGGTGGTGTCCAGTGCAGCCATATCCTGTTTCCTTCTGGTTTAAGTTTACGTTTTGATCGTTCGATCTGAGCGGCATCTAGTGCTGCCAAATCGGCTGTGCAAGTGCGGAAATTGCAACTGTCCTATGCGTTTTTTGCAGAGCTCAAGATTCATTAGAACCCCTTAATTTATTGGCCATTTTTGCTTCATGAAACGTGTCGATTTCAGGCTTTTGACTGTCGCAAACTGGCCGTTTTGTCGCCTGTGAAACAGGTCTGTCGTTTTTGTGCTCTCTGTCAATTCGCTTGGAAAATGTTCACGCTTCGTGCTAATCCGTAAAAAAGATCACAAAAACTCGAGCAGGCCGAGGCGAAACATGCGAATTTTGGGCATTGATCCGGGGCTTAGGACCCTGGGATGGGGCGTCATCGAATCGCATGGCAGCCGCCTGAGCCACGTCGCCAACGGGCTGTGCAAGTCTGATGGGGACGATTTGGGCGAGCGTTTGCTGTCGTTGTACAATCAGATCGTCGAAGTCATTGCAGAACATCAACCCGATCAGGCGGCCATCGAACAGACCTTCGTCAACAAGGATGGTGCTGGTACGCTGAAGCTGGGCCAGGCGCGCGGTGTGGCGTTGTTGACGCTGGCGCAAGCAGGGCTGCCCGTGGGTGAATACGCGCCCAACCGGGTCAAGAAAACGGTTGTGGGAGTTGGGCATGCCGAGAAAGAGCAGGTTCTTCATATGGTCAAATTACAACTGCCGGGCTGTAAACCCAAGGGGGCGGATGCGGCGGATGCGCTGGCGATTGCCATCTGTCATTCATATTACGGCGCAGCGCCTCAGGCGCGCGTGAAAGAGGTGCGGGCATGATCGGAAAACTGACCGGACGATTGGACTATCGCGCAGCGGATCACGTGTTGATCGACGTGCGTGGGGTCGGATACCTCGTTTACTGCTCGGACCGGACCATGGCCGCGCTGCCGGGTGTTGGCGAGGCTGTCTCGATCTATACCGATATGGTGGTGCGCGAGGACCTGATGCAGCTTTTTGGGTTTTTGTCCCTGGTCGAAAAGGAATGGCATCGCCTGCTGTGTTCGGTTCAGGGCGTTGGGGCCAAGGTCTCGCTCGCCATTCTGTCCGCACTGGGTCCGGATGGGGTCAGCCGGGCCATTGCACTTGGGGATTGGGGTGCCGTCAAAGCGGCGAAAGGCGTGGGCCCAAAGACGGCACAGCGGATCGTGCTGGATCTAAAAGACAAGGCGCCGGGTGTGATGGCGATGGGCGGGACCGTGACCGAAGCGATGGACGGCCCGGGATTGGAAGTCGTAGAGCTGTCTGAACCGGCACCTGCGACCAAGCGGGCGACCAAACCTGCCTCGGGGTCTGCCGCAGCTTCGGCGGGGGCACTGTCAGCCCTTAGCAATTTAGGGTACGGACCATCCGAGGCGGCCTCGGCCGTGGCCGAAGCGGCCGCCAGCCTGCCGGATGCAGGCGAGGCTGAATTGATCCGGGCGGCGCTCAAGTTGCTGGCTCCGAAAGGGTAACTGAATGGTAGACGCCGATCCCACATTGCGCCCCGAGCCCTTGCCCGAGGATAACGACCGCGCCTTGCGTCCGCAGGGGCTGGACGAATTCATCGGTCAGGCCGAGGCGCGGGCTAATCTGCGCATCTTCATCCAATCCGCGCGTATGCGGAGCGAGGCGATGGATCACACGCTGTTTCACGGCCCTCCGGGTCTGGGCAAAACGACGCTGGCACAGATCATGGCGCGCGAGTTGGGGGTGAATTTCCGCATGACCTCAGGGCCGGTTCTGGCCAAGGCGGGTGATCTGGCGGCAATTCTGACCAATCTGGAATCCCGTGATGTGTTGTTCATCGACGAAATCCACCGCCTGAACCCGGCTGTCGAAGAGGTGCTGTATCCAGCGATGGAGGATTTTGAGCTGGACCTGGTGATCGGCGAAGGTCCGGCGGCTCGGACGGTGCGGATCGAATTGCAGCCGTTTACCCTGGTTGGTGCGACCACGCGAATGGGCCTGCTGACGACACCTTTGCGTGACCGATTTGGGATTCCAACGCGGTTGCAGTTCTACACGGTGGACGAGTTGCACGAGATCGTTACGCGCAATGCCCGCAAACTGGGCGCGCCTGCTGATGATGCAGGTGCCAGAGAGATTGCGCGCCGATCGCGCGGGACCCCGCGGATCGCAGGGCGATTGCTGCGACGGGTGGTGGATTTTGCCATCGTCGAGGGCGATGGACGTATCACCCTTGATCTGGCGGACGGCGCGCTGACGCGGTTGGGTGTGGATAATCTGGGCTTGGATGGTGCCGACCGGCGATACCTCAAGCTGATCGCTGAGAACTATGCCGGTGGTCCGGTCGGGATTGAGACCCTGTCGGCTGCGTTGTCGGAAAGTCGCGATTCGCTGGAGGAAGTGATCGAGCCCTATTTGTTGCAGCAAGGCCTGATCCAGCGCACGCCGCGGGGGCGGATGTTGGCCCAGAAGGCTTGGACTCATCTGGGTATGGCGGCCCCCAAGGGGCAAAACGATCTGTTTGGTTGAAGCTGAGGCCTTTAGATTTTATGCCTTCGGCAAGAGTACTTTCGAAAAGATGAAGGATTGGGCGTGACCCCCGAAGACATTCAGTCGTTGTTCACCCGTGAAAGCGGTGAGTTTCTGTTCGCGCGTTGGGGTCGGCCCATCGTGCCCATCGTCTTTGGGGTCGAGGATGAAACCCTGAACACCGTCAAGGGCGCATTCGAGGCCGTGGTCAGCTTGGCCGATCATAAGATGGCTGAAACGGATCCGGAACTTGGTGCGAACTGCATGGTTTTCTTTTTCCGCGACTGGAAGGAACTGCTGGAAGTTCCCGATCTGGATCGGCTGGTTCCCGATCTTGCGCCGTTAGTCGACCGACTGATCGCGGCGGATGCAAATCAATACCGGGTGTTCCGCTTTGAGGAAGACGGTGCGATCCGGGCCGCGTTTGTTTTCCTGCGAATGGACGAAGAGCTGTCCAAGGTTCCGGCCGAGACACTGGCACTTAGTCAGGTAGTGCAGACCATTTTGCTGTGGTCGGACACTGCGTTTCGAACGCAGTCGCCGCTCGCGGTCGCGGGCGAGGCGACGATCCTGCGCCCGGACATCGCCGGGTTGATCCGCGCAGCATACGATCCGGTATTGCCGGGAGCTTCGCAGGATCCGGCGCACGCTTTGCGACTGTTCGCGCGGTTGCAGGCGTAGTCTTAGCACCGATAGAGGCTATCTACGATTTGGAGTCGTTTCGGTGTTGAAAGGCAGTCAATAGGTCGCTTCCCGCGTCGTAAAAGGCATCACTACCCACCAAATCCGTAACCCCGTATCTGTCCAGCTCTGACCGCACGTGGGGGTCGACCAGTAGGAAAACCATCTTGATGTTCTTTGCCTGCAGGATTTTTAGAACATTGCGCAGCGTATAGCCTGCCGTGAAATCCACGTCATCAATGGCCGAAGCCTCGATACAGAACCAACGTACTTTGTTATCTGAATCACGGGTGATTGTCGCAATCTCATCCGAAAGCCGCTGTGCATTCGCGTAATACAGGCTGTGAGAGAAGCGATAGATTACAAGCCCGGGTTCGAATTGGTTCGGTGCAGGAATGGGTTTCGAATGCCAACCACCGTCTTTGGTTTTGACAATCACTGAATTTTTGGGGCGGTACCCGCGGCGGGTATGGTCGATCAATGACAGCACCATCGCAAAGATGATGCCTTGTTCGACCCCAACGATAACGACAACTGCAGCCGTGGCGACAGCAATCCAGAATTCGGACCGGGCTTGCTGGTAGATTGCAATCAGGCCTTTCAGGTCGATCAGTTTCACACCGATCAGAAACACGACGGCAGACAGCGCCGCATTGGGCAAGTAGGCCAGTGGGCCCGTCAGGAAGAGGATGACCACCAAGACGATCAAGACGGTCGTCAGTTGTGCCACCTGACTGCGACCACCGGCGCTGGCCACCATCTCGGTTTTTGTCGGGCTGCCATTTACAACGAATGTGCCCGTAAATGCCGCCCCAAGATTGGCCAGACCCAGCCCGACAAGGTCTGTGTTCTCGCTGAACTTCTCTTCGTAGCGCGCCGCATAGGCCCGCGAAGTTGCGGCGCTTTGGGCCAGGATCACAACGAAGATGGACAGCGCGGTTGGCAGCAATTGTTTGAACAGGGTCCAGCTCCAATCCACGTTCGGGACAGAGAGCGCAGGCAAACCGCTGGGAACCGAGCCCAGCACCGCGATGCCGGATGCGGCGAATTGGAACGCCCAGCTGCATAGGATTACCCCAAGTATGGCGAATAGCGGACCGGGTAGTTTCGGTGACAGCTGTCGGCACCCGACGACGATCAGCAGCACTGCCGCCGCCACCGCCAATGTGGGCCAGCTTGTCTGGTCGATGTTCTGAATGGTTGCCTGAAGCTTGGCGATGGTTCCGTGACCGCCGCTTTCGATCCCTAACAGGCCGGGGATTTCTCCGGTCGCGACTTGAATGCCCACGCCTGTCAAGAACCCGACAAGAACTGTTCGGGACAGGAAATCAGCCAGAAACCCCAAGCCGATGAGGCGTGCGGCGATCAACAAAACTGCGGCCATCAGCGCCAACAGGGACGCCAACGCCAGATACTCGGACGAACCCGACACTGCCATGCCAGCCAGGGCCGAGGCCGTAATCGCCGCCGTGGCAGAATCCGCACCCACCACAAGATGGCGGGACGAACCGAACAGCGCGAAAAGCGCCATTGGGATGAGGATGGTGTACAACCCCGTCACGACCGGCGTGCCAGCGATTTTGGTGTAGCCCATGACCTCGGGGATCGCGAGGCAGGCAAAGGTCAGGCCTGCCAATATCTCGGCAGGCAGGGTCGCGCGGTTGAACGGCAAGATGCCCTGAAGGATAGGAGGAAGAAAGAACATCCTCTCTTCTTTTTGCCTCTTAGCCATTGAAACTCCTGTCGGATTCTCCTGGTATGTATGAAAGCCTAGAGGGCAAATTGTCGAATTTCGATAGCGGACTTGGGAAAGCGGGAACTTTGTCCCCACAAGGGATTGCAGGAACCGCGACAACCATGCATCTGTTTCAGAGCAGGACTTGCCCCGCGCGTTACATATTTGAGAGACCGGACCTGATATCATGGCCAATGAAGCTGATGCGCCCCACAAGCATATCTTTCCGATCCGGGTCTACTATGAAGACACCGATATGGGCGGGGTCGTATACCACGCGAATTACCTCAAGTTTATCGAACGCGCGCGATCTGACTATGTGCGCCGTCTGGGCAATGATCAGAACGCGATGCGCGATGGCGGGATCGTCTGGGTCGTGCGCCGGATCGAGGCGGATTACGTCGCGCCCGCGAAGTTCGATGATGAGCTGATCGTTGAAACTTGGCTGTCGTCAATCTCTGGTGTGCGGCTGACCATGGGCCAGTTGGTCAAGAGGGGGGAGACCGAGATATTCCGCGCCTCGGTGACTGCTGTTTGCATGAACGCGCAGGGCAAGCCGGTCCGCCTTCCGGCAGAGATTCGCGCATTGATGTAACATTTTGTCGGTCTGGGGTGGTTATGTTGGCTTTTCATAACCAACTGCGATAGCGTTTGGAAAAACAAGGCCAAACGAACGGCCGTCAGGCAAAAAACAAAGAGCAGGTTCATGGAAGCTGAAACGCTGGCGCTGGCGCAGGAGATCGATTTCTCCATGTGGGGGCTGTATGCCCGCGCGACCTTTGTCGTCAAACTGGTGATGTTGATGCTGATCGCTGCATCCATCTGGTCTTGGGCGATTATCATTCAGAAATTGATCAACTATCGCGCGGCCCGTCGCGAGGCGCAGGTGTTTGACGAGGCCTTCTGGTCCGGCAACCCGTTGGATGAGCTGTTCGAACATATCGGATCGCAGCCCGACGGTAGTTCCGAGAAGATTTTCGCCGCTGGCATGATCGAATGGCGCAGGTCGCACCGAACGGATGGCGGGCTGATCGCCGGGGCCACCGCGCGGATTGACCGCTCGATGGACGTGGCAATCGCCAAAGAGTCCGAGACATTGCAAAAAGGTTTGCCCATTTTGGCGACGGTCGGCTCGACCGCGCCGTTCATTGGCCTGTTCGGGACCGTTTGGGGCATCATGAACGCGTTTATTGAGATTGCCGAGCAGCAAAACACCAACCTGGCCGTTGTGGCACCCGGCATTGCCGAGGCGCTTTTGGCCACGGGCCTTGGCTTGCTGGCTGCGATCCCGGCGGTGATTTTCTACAACAAGCTCAGTTCAGACAGTGACCGAATTGTGGGTGGCTACGAGGCTTTTGCCGACGAGTTCGCCACCATCCTGTCGCGTCAGTTGGACAGCTAAGATGGGCGCGGCGGTTCAGCAGAACGGAGGCGGGAACGGACGCAGACGCGGCCGTCGTCGCGGGCGGGCGCAGCCGATGGCCGAGATCAACGTGACGCCTTTTGTAGACGTTATGTTGGTGTTGCTGATTATCTTTATGGTGGCGGCACCGCTGCTAACCGTTGGCGTGCCGGTGGACCTGCCCAAGACGGCGGCAAGCGCATTGCCGGGCGATAACGAAGAACCGCTGACAGTCACGATGACTGCAGAAGGGCGCGTTCAGATTCAAACCACCGATGTTGCCCGCGAAGAGTTGATTGGCAAGCTGCGTGCCATTGCGGCAGAACGCAGCAGCGACAGGGTGTTCCTGCGGGCGGATGGTGCAATCCCATACGCGCAGGTGATGCAGGTTATGGGTGCGCTGAATGCAGGTGGGTTTTCCAATGTGGGGCTGGTGACCGACACCGGCGGCCCCGCGCTGGACGATGGTGGAGAGTGAGGCCGCGCGGTGGATACCGGCACCAAGATCTCGGCAATTGCCCATGTCAGTTTGATTTCGTGGGCTCTGTTTGGCGGCACCTTTCGGTCCGAACCTTTGCCTATGCCTGTTCAGGATATCTCGGTGATCTCGGCTGAACAGTTCGCGGCAATGACGGCCCAGAGTGAGGCGCCTGAGCTCCCTACGCCAACTGCCCTGCAACAGCCCGATGCGCCCGAAGAGGAAATCCCCACCCCTGAACCGGTGGAGCAGGAACCTCCGACGCCTGAAGTGTCAGAGCCAAATGAACCAGAGCCAGAGCTGGAACCGGAACCGCTGGCCCCTCCTCCTGAACCGGTCGTGATCGAACAGCCCCCGGAGCTGGCACCCCCAGAACCCGAGGCCGTCGTTTTGCCCACCCCGCCGGGACCCGAGGCACAGCCGCGGCCTGCGGATAAAGTAGCGCCTGAACCTGTCCCACCGCCGCCGCCCGAGGCCGCGCCAGATGATATTGAATCCCCGGCTGTATCGCTGGACGAGGGAGCTGAAACTCAGCAAGAACAGCAGGATCAAACGGCACCGGAAGAGGCCACGGATGAAATCGTGACCGAGGCGGAAGAAGCCAAGGAATATGCGCCGCGCAGCTCTCCGCGCCCGCTGGTGCGACCGAACCGGCCAACGCCGCCAGCAGAGCCCGAAGTGGCTGAGACCGAAGAACCGACCGAACCAGAGCCCGCGCCAAGTGATGAAACCGCGATCAACGACGCACTGGCCGAGGCGCTGGGGCAGAGTAACGAACCGTCCGGGCCGCCCCTGACTGCGGGTGAGAAGGACGCCATGCGACTGGCTGTGTCGAAGTGCTGGAATGTTGGTTCTCTGTCCACGGATGCACTGCAGACAGTCGTTGTGGTCGGGTTCTCACTGACACCGGATGGCAAAGTGCTCGGCGGTACAATGCAAATGATCGACAGTTCCGGCGGTACTGACGCGTCTGCAAGACAAGCTTACGAGGCTGCCCGGCGAGCGATTTTGCGCTGCGGGGCCAAAGGATACGTTCTGCCTACTGACAAATACGATCAATGGCGAGATATTGAGATTACATTCAATCCCGAGAGGATGCGGATCAAATGATGAGATTTCTGACCAGCCTTTTGCTTGGCCTGACAATTTTGGCAGCGCCGGTGTATTCGCAAAGCGGACCCCTGCGTCTTGAGCTGGATCAGGGGATTATCGAACCCTTGCCTTTTGCGGTGCCAAATTTCGTGCCCGACGGGCCAGCAGCCACACAATACGCAAACGACTTATCGCGAGTCGTAGCGGCGGATCTGACGGGAACCGGGCTGTTCCGTGAAATTTCTTCAGATGCATTCATCAGCCGGGTCAGCAGTTTCGAAGCCCCTGTGCAATTTGCCGATTGGAAGGCCATCAACGCTGAGGCCTTGGTGACAGGTGCTGTCAATGTCTCGGGCAAACGCTTGACTGTGCGATTTCGCGTTTGGGACGTATTCTCGGGTCAGGAATTGGGCAATGGTCTGCAGTTTTCCGGCACCACAGACGGCTGGCGGCGCATGGCACACAAAGTGGCCGATCAGGTTTATACCCGAGTGACCGGCGAGAGCGGTTACTTTGACAGCCGCGTCGCGTTTGTGTCCGAAAGTGGCCCCAAGAACCAGCGTCTGAAGCGTCTGGCAATTATGGATTATGACGGCGCAAACGTTCAGTACCTGACCGACAGCGCCGCGATTGTTCTGGCACCACGCTTTTCGCCGTCAGGCGATCGGCTTTTGTACACCAGCTATGAAACCGGTCAGCCGCGCATTTATGTTTTGGACGTTGATCGCGTCAAACGGACCGAATTGAAGACACAAGACGGCACCATGAGCTTTTCGCCGCGCTTTTCGCCGGATGGCCGCTCCATCGTCTATTCGCTGATTCAGGGCGGCAACACGGACCTTTGGAAAATGGATCTGGCCTCGGGCCAAAGCGTGCGCCTGACGAACACACCTGCCATTGAGACCGCGCCCAGCTATTCTCCGGATGGGTCGCAGATCGTGTTTGAAAGCGACCGCTCTGGCACACCTCAACTGTACATCATGCCCTCAAATGGCGGAGAGGCGACCCGCATCAGCTTTAAGCAGGGGCGTTATGGCACACCTGTCTGGTCGCCGCGTGGGGACCTGATCGCCTTTACCAAGCAGAACAAGGGTCGGTTCCATATCGGCGTCATGCGGACGGACGGCAGCGAGGAACGCCTGCTGACCTCGTCTTTTCTGGATGAGGGGCCAACATGGTCGCCGAATGGGCGTGTCATCATGTTCACCCGTGAATCGCAGGGCGCAAGCGGTCGGGCGACACTGTATTCGGTGGATATCTCGGGTCGGAACCTGCGCCCGGTGCGTACACCGGATGGTGGCAGCGATCCATCCTGGGGACCACTGCAGAAGTGATCGGGGCAGGGGGTTGGAAAAGTTCACAAATTTCCTGCACTGTGATAACAGAGACAGCAATAAAGCAATAAATCGACGAGGCACCTGAAATGAATGTATTGAGCAAAGTCATAGCATTGGGCGTGCTAAGTGTAATGGCCGCCTGTACCAACAACGATCCTTCGGCACTGGGCGGTGGCGCGGGCGGTAACGGCTCGATCCTGCCGGGTTCGCCCAGCGACCCCCAGTCACCGGCCTATTTCCAGCAAACTGTTGGCGACCGCGTGTTGTTTGAGGTCGATCAATCGACCCTGACCGGGCAGGCGCAGGCGATATTGCAGGGACAGGCAGACTGGCTACTGGCCAATACGGATTTCGTCGCCACGATCGAGGGTCACGCGGACGAACAGGGTACGCGCGAGTATAACCTGGCCCTGGGCGCGCGTCGCGCGAATGCGGCGCGTGAATACCTGATTTCACGTGGGGTTGCGGGCAACCGATTGACGACCGTCAGTTTCGGCAAGGAACGCCCGATCGAGATTTGCAGCACCGAGGAATGCTATTCCAAAAACCGTCGTTCGGTGACGGTCCTGACCGGTTCAACTTTGGGGTAAGATGATGCGAATTGCAGGATGGGTTCTGGCTGCGGTCGTGGCGACTGCGGGCGTGGCAGGTGCACAGGATCAGCAAACCCTGGCGGATATCCGTCAGGAGCTTACGGTGCTGCACGTCGAGGTTCAGCGCCTCAAACGCGAGTTTTCAACCACCGGATCTCCGGCACCAAATCTGGCTGGCAGTTCCGTTCTGGAACGTGTTGACGCCATTGAGGCTGAATTGCAGCGCCTGACCCGCCAGACCGAGCAGTTGAACCAGCGTGTGCAAAACATCGTCACTGACGGGACCAATCGGATCGGCGATCTGGAATTCCGGTTGGTGGAACTGGAAGGCGGCGATCTCAGCACGCTTGGCGAGACCTCTACCCTGGGTGGCGAAACCGAAATCACCGCTGCAGCTCCCGCAACACCAGCAAACCCGACGGCTCCGGCACCGACTGAGCAAGGTGAACTTGCAGTGGGTGAGCGCGCGGACTTTGATGCCGCATCACAGGCGCTGGCAGATGGCAACTATCAGGTCGCAGCGGAGCAATTCGCCACATTCGAAACCTCGTATCCCGGCAGTCCGCTGGCCCCCGAAGCCAACCTGAAACGAGGGCGGGCGCTTGTTGGGATCGGTGACACACGTGAGGCCGCGCGGGCTTTTCTGGCCAGCTTTACCGGCGATTCCGAAGGTGCATTCGCACCCGAGGCGCTGTTTGAGTTGGGCTCGGCGCTGGGGCGTCTGGGTCAGACCGATCAGGCTTGCATCACTCTGGGAGAGGTGGGCGTGCGCTTCCCGTCTTCGGCTTCGGCCACTAATGCCACACAGGAAATGGCAAGCCTGGGCTGTTCTTGACCGAAAACGTTGAAGAACTGCGCGCCGAGATTCGGGCGCGTTTACCCAAGACCCTTCCTTCGCGTCTGGGTGTGGCTGTCTCTGGCGGGGGCGATTCAGTCGCCCTGCTTTTGCTAATGAACGATATTGCCCAAATCGAGCAGGTTAAGCTGTTTGCGGCAACCGTTGACCACGGTTTGCGCCCCGAATCCGCGAACGAGGCGCAGGGGGTGAGCGAGCTTGCCGCGCGTTTGTGTATCTCGCATCAAACGTTGAAATGGACAGGGTGGGCCGGTCAGGGGAACCTTCAGGATCAGGCCAGACAGGCGCGTTATCGGCTGTTGACCGAATGGGCCGGCGTTAATGACATCCACGCGATTGCGTTAGGCCACACCGCGGATGATCAGGCCGAAACCTTTCTGATGCGACTGGGCCGCGCAGCTGGTGTTACGGGCCTATCGGGCATGCCAGTTGAACGGATTTTGGATGGCGTGACGATGTTACGGCCGATGCTGGGTGTCACGAGGCAAGCGTTGCGCGGATATCTGTCGGACAAAGGGGTAGATTGGATCGAAGATCCCTCGAATCAGGACTTTCGGTTTGACCGGATCAAGGCGCGGCAGGCCTTGCCTGACCTCAAGGATTTGGGGATCACGGCCAATTCTTTGACCCGAGTCGCAGAAAACCTTGCACAAGCGCGTGAGGCATTGGAGCGTTTTACGCAGGAATCCGCCCGAAAGATCGCCCTCGTGGAAACCGGTGATGTTTGCTTGGATCGCGCCGCCTTTCAGTCTTTGCCAAAGGAAATCCAGCGTCGGCTTGTGATCGGCTGCATCGCGTGGATTGCCGGAGCGGGGTATCCACCACGCCAAACGTCGGTGGATCAGGCTGTGAAGGCTGTTGAAGAGGGTACCGGTACGTCGATCAATGGCTGTTTGTTTGTCCCAAAGGTCAATAAAACGTGGGTTTGCAGAGAGCTAAACGCAGTTCAGGGCGAAGTCGCGCGTCCCGGCGAGCTGTGGGACAAACGTTGGATTCTGTCAGGACCTTCGACTGCTGGTATGCAAATTCGCCCGTTAGGCGAGCAGGGCCTGCCAAGGGTTCCAGATTGGCGGGACTTGGGTAAACCGCGTCAGGGCTTGTTGGCCTCACCCGCTGTTTGGCTTGCGGATGAACTGGTGTCAGCGCCAACTGCCGGGTTCTTAAACGGATGGACGGCTGAATTGGCCCCCGGAACGCCCGAGTTTCATTCTTCTTTTTTATCGCATTGAACCTCCTTGAATCATCTCTATTTTATAGAGTAACCCGGCAGACCCCCATCTGCCGAAATCTTTTGGGAGACTTTCCTTGGGCAACGCTCGTAACATCGCCTTCTGGGTCGTTCTGTTTTTGCTGATCCTTGCACTGTTCAATTTGTTCAGCGGACCAGGCGGGACACTTCAGAGCAATGAAAGAACTTATTCTGATTTCGTAACGGCCGTTCAAGCCGACGAAGTCAAGAATGTGACTCTGGATGGCGAACAGATTCGCTATACCACGCAAAGCGGTGCCAACTATGTCACCATCAAACCCGGCGATGCCGAGGTGACCAAACTGCTGATCGACGAGAACATTCCCGTTCGCGCCGAGAAACAGCAGCAATCCGGTTTCCAGTCGTTCCTGATCACACTGCTGCCGTTCCTGCTCCTCATTGGTGTCTGGGTCTATTTCATGAACCGGATGCAAGGCGGTGGAAAAGGCGGCGCGATGGGCTTTGGCAAGTCCAAGGCCAAGATGCTGACCGAAAAGCATGGCCGTGTGACATTTGACGATGTCGCAGGCATCGACGAGGCCAAGGAAGAGCTGGAAGAGATCGTGGAGTTCCTGCGTAACCCGCAGAAGTTCAGCCGCCTTGGCGGTAAGATCCCGAAAGGCGCGCTGCTGGTTGGCCCTCCGGGCACCGGTAAAACGCTGCTGGCCCGTGCGATTGCGGGTGAGGCGGGTGTTCCGTTCTTCACTATCTCAGGTTCTGACTTTGTTGAGATGTTCGTGGGTGTTGGTGCATCCCGTGTGCGTGACATGTTCGAACAGGCCAAAAAGAATGCGCCCTGTATTGTGTTCATCGATGAAATCGACGCCGTCGGCCGCCATCGTGGTGCCGGATATGGCGGCGGGAACGACGAACGCGAACAAACGCTCAACCAGTTGCTGGTTGAGATGGACGGGTTCGAAGCCAATGAGGGTGTGATCATTCTGGCGGCCACCAACCGTAAGGACGTTCTGGACCCTGCGCTGCTGCGCCCCGGTCGTTTTGACCGCAACGTGACTGTCGGCAATCCCGACATCAAAGGCCGCGAGAAGATCCTGGGCGTGCACGCGCGCAAGACACCTCTGGGCCCCGATGTCGACCTGCGCATCATCGCGCGTGGTACTCCGGGTTTCTCGGGCGCTGATCTGGCGAACCTCGTGAACGAGGCCGCACTGATGGCGGCGCGCGTTGGCCGTCGCTTTGTCACCATGGAAGACTTTGAGAACGCCAAGGACAAGGTGATGATGGGGGCCGAGCGCCGTTCGATGGTGCTGACGCAAGACCAGAAGGAAAAGACCGCCTATCACGAATCTGGTCACGCGGTCGTTGGTCTGTCGCTGCCGCTGTGCGATCCGGTCTACAAGGCGACCATTATTCCGCGCGGTGGCGCATTGGGTATGGTGGTGTCACTGCCGGAAATGGACCGTCTGAACTATCACCGCGACGAATGTGAGCAAAAGCTGGCCATGACCATGGCAGGCAAAGCCGCCGAGGTGATCAAATACGGTGAAGACCACGTCTCGAACGGTCCCGCCGGTGACATCATGCAGGCCAGCCAGTTGGCGCGTGCCATGGTGATGCGCTGGGGTATGTCTGACAAAGTCGGCAACATTGATTATGCCGAGGCGCATGATGGCTATTCGGGCAACACTGCTGGCTTCTCGGTTTCAGCGCATACCAAAGAGCTGATCGAGGAAGAGGTGAAACGCCTGATCCAGCAGGGTTATGAGCGCGCGCACAAGATCCTGTCCGACAAGAACGAGGAGTGGGAACGTCTGGCGCAAGGCTTGCTGGAATACGAAACTCTGACCGGGGATGAGATCAAGCGCGTCATGAATGGCGAATCGCCGACCGATGGTGATGACGAGGGTGACAAGCCGGATGAGGGCAGCGCGCCCAGCGTTACGGCCATTCCCAAGACAAAGGTCAAAAAGACCCCGCCCGACGGTGGGATGGAGCCGGAACCTTCGGCATAAAGAAATCAGACCCGGGCTAAGTCCCGGGTCTTTTCTTTTCAGCTTTTCATTTGGCCCGGTCTGACTTTTAGTACGATTTTGACGGCCCGCAGCCGAAGGGGATTTCAAATGCCGGTATTGCGAGAAACAGAATTCACGGGTGAAGTTGTTTGGCTGGGTCATGTGCCCGCGGGTGGTTCAATCCGGGCCAAAGCGGTCGATGTTTTGGATCTGGATTTCTCAGGGGACAAAGACGAGCGGCACGAGGGTCTCAACCGGGCCTCATGTGTCAGGGTCAAGAATCTGTATCCGCAAGGCACTGAAATCCGCAACGTGCGCCAATTGTCTGTTCTATCCGTCGAGGAAATGGACGCCACTGCTAAAGAGATGGGGCTGGATCGGCTGGACCCGTCTTTTCTGGGCGTCACCATCCTGTTGCGCGGCATTCCGGACTTTACACATCTTCCGCCATCCTCGCGTTTGCAGGGCCGCGACGGTGTCACGATAACCGTGGATATGGAAAACCGCCCCTGCGTCATTCCCGGGCGTGAGATCGAAGCCGATCAACCCGGGTACGGGGCGTCCTTCAAGCCCGCAGCACAGGGCCGAAGGGGTGTGACTGCGTGGGTGGAACGACCCGGACAGCTGCGGTTGGGGGACCAGATGAGCCTGTTCGTGCCGGATCAGCGGGCTTGGGCGCCCTAAGTGTCAAGCGTTTTCGATTTGAAACCGGTGAAATGACGCTACGCCGTTTCATGGCTTGAATATGTCGGAATCTCTATCCATCGGGATTGTACACAACGGTATGGATTGACCAGCACCGGCCCAGCTGCGCCGGTTTGCAGGGAATTCAACCGGGGGTTTTGCCCAATGAGCTATAAATCGGACATTGAAATCGCGCGCGAGGCGCAGAAGAAGCCTATTCAGG